>DASZPP010000107.1:0-14439 GCA_035549975.1 Opitutus sp. | reverse complement strand
GCCCCCCGCTACCCTTGCCAAGTCGCAGCAAGTTTCCGGGCATCGAATCCAAGGTGAATGAAAACGCGGCGGGGTCGCGTGGCTCCGGAGTCGTCTGATCTTCCGGCCGGCGCACTCCATCCTTGTGCGGCCGGGGTGAGTCGGCGAACGTGGCGGCTTCATGTCGTCCGAGGCTGAAGTCGATCCGTTCGCGCCGGCGCCGCATCCGTGGCGGCAGCATGCGTCGGCGATCACGGCGGTCGCGGTGTTTGTTTCCACGGTGGTGCTGACGGTGCTCTCGTTTCCGCCGTTTCACGCGCCGGAGTTCGCCTATGCCCTGCTGGTGCCGGCGATTTTCTGGGGCTACCAGCAGCCGGGGCTGAAACTTTACGCGTGGACGTTGTTCGCGGCGCAGGCGGTGGCGTGGACGATTCTGCTGTTCTGGCTGCGCCATGTGACCTGGCTCGGGCTGCTGCTGCTCGGGCCGTTCGTCGGTGCGTGGGTCGGAGTGTGGTTCCTCGCGGCGTGGTGGGCGCTGCCGCGGATGCGCGGGCGGCAGACGCTCACGCGGCTCGTCGCGATGCTGGCGCTGGCCGGCGCGTGGGTGCTCGTCGAGTGGACGCGGACGTGGGTGCTCGGCGGTTTTCCATGGTTGCCTCTGGCGGCGAGCCAGTGGGAGCGGGCGAGCATCCTGCAGATCGCGGCTTACACCGGGCAGAGCGGCGTCTCGTTCGTGCTCGTGGCCGTGAACATCGGCTTCGCCACGGTCGCCCACAGCCTGTTCGTCGAGCGGCAGGGCGGCTGGAATTTTCGCCGGCCGGAATTTCTGCTGTCGTTGTTCCTCCTGATGGCCTGCGTGAGCGTTCAGGTCCAGGAGACCGCCGGCCGCGTCCATTACACGGTGCCGCTCGCGCGCGTGGCTTTTGTCCAGCCTGACATCCCGCAGGCGGTGAAGTGGGATGAATCGCAGGGTCCGGCGATCCTGCAGGTGTTGCGAACGACGACGCTCGCGGCCGCGGCGACGCATCCGGACCTGATCCTCTGGCCCGAGGCGAGCACGCCGTGGGCGGTGAAGGGCGACGACAACGCGCGCGAGTTCGTGGCGCTGCTCGCGGAGCGGGCGCAGGCGCCGATGCTGGTCGGGTCCATCGCGGTGGAGCATCCGCACACGCCCGAAGAGCAGTGGTTCAACGCGGCGTTCGCCGTCGACCCGGCGACCGGCGTGCAGGAGGACTACTACGCGAAGCGGCACCTCGTGCCGTTCGGCGAATTCGTGCCGCTGCGGCCGCTGCTGGGATGGATTTCCAAGTTCGTGCCGATTGGCGACGACTTCACGCCCGGGCGCGCCGCCTCGCCCTTGATCGTGGCATTGCGCGGGAAGCCGTTCGCCGCGGGCCCGTTGATCTGCTATGAAGACGTCTTTCCCGACCTCGCGCGCGAGAGCGTGCTGGCGGGCGCGGATTTCCTGGCGGTGTTGACGAACAACGCTTGGTATGGCGAAGGCGGCGCGGCATGGCAGCACGCGGCGCACGCGGTGATGCGCGCGGTGGAGACGCGGCGGCCGGTGCTGCGCGACGGCAACGCCGGCTGGAGCGGCTGGATCGACGAGTTCGGCGGCGTCCGCTTCACGATGCTCGATGACGCGGGCTCGATTTATTTTCGCGGCACGCGGACCGTGAACGTGACGCGCGACGCCCGCTGGATCGGGAAAAACAGTTTCTACGTCGAGCACGGCGACTGGTTCGTGGGCGCGTGCGCGGCGCTGGTGCTGCTCGGCCACGCGGCGCTGTTTTTTGGCGCGGGGGGCGAGAAGATTGCGGCGCGGCGCTCGGCGGGAACCTGATAAGGCGAGGCGGCGTCCATCCGATGGCAGGCGCGCCGGCCGCGGCTAGGTTGCGCCGGAGGAATTTGACCGTGTCGCCGCATCTCCCATGGACGGACATCGCCTTGCGCATCGGGCTGGCGATCGTCGCGAGCGGATTGATTGGATTGAATCGCAGCGAACACGGCCACGCGGCCGGAATGAGGACGACGATGCTGGTGTGCCTGGCTGCGACGATCGCGATGATCGAAACGAATCTCCTGCTCGACACCTACAGCGAGGCGCCGGCGAGCTACGTGCGGATGGATGTGATGCGGCTGCCGCTCGGCATCCTGTCGGGGATCGGGTTCATCGGCGCGGGCGCGATCCTGCGGCGCGGCGGATTGATGCTCGGCGTGACGACGGCGGCGACGATGTGGTTCGTGACGGTGATGGGCCTGTGCTTTGGCGCCGGGCAGCTTGGGCTGGGCGGAACGACGTTTGGCATCGGCATGGTCGTGCTCGGCGCGTTGAAATTTCTCGACCGGCGGATTCGACACGAGCGGCGGTCACGGCTGACGATGGTGACGCGCGCAAGCGGGCCGCCGCCACCGGAAACACGCCGATTGCTCGCGGCGGCGGGGTTTCGGATTTCCTCGGAGGCGGTGGCCTGGGAGCGTGCGGTCGACCGGCGCACGACGAGATGGGAGCTGCAGCGCGCCGAAGAGGCGGAGCACGCGCCGCCGATGGAGTTGCTCGAAGAGCTCTCGACCCACGCCGCCACGATCGAGGTTCGCTGGGAACCGGGCATGGTGGACGATTGAGCAGCGCGCCGCACGGGCTGGTTCCCACCCGCCGACGATTTTAACGAAGACGCGCTCGCGCTTGAGGTCGTCGAGTTCGCCGTAGAAAATCTGTTCCCAATTCAGCGGCTGCCCGCGTTCGCCAGCGCCTCGTGATGAGCGGCGGTGGCCTGGGCGACGGTGACGGCGCGGGCGTAAGCTTCGTAGTCGGCGGCGACCTGCGCCTGGGCGGCGGCGGTGGTTTCCGGAGTGGCCTGGGCAGCGGCGGCAATGCTTTGCTGGAGAATCCGGGCGCGTTCGCGAACCTGGGCGTAGGCGTCGTCAAACGGCGTGGGCGCGGGTGACTCGTGCTGGCGTTGCTGTTGTCGGCGACGGGCGAGGCGACGCATCTCGGCGACGGCGTCCTGCGAGGTGAGCAGGATGTTGCGAACCTGGGTGAGCATGGCTTTCACGCGGGCGTAGTCGGTGTCGCGAATTTCGTGAACGATATCCGCGGTGTTCAGGAGCGTCGTGAGGTCCTGAGTGTCGGCGGCGGATGGATCGGGGGGATTGGCCGTGGCCGGCGGAGGCGGGTTTGCCGTGGCGGCGGCGTCGGTGGGATCGGCAGCCGAGAGCGACGTGGTCGAGTCGGAGGCCGGGCTGACCGTGGTCGGGGAATCGGTGGTCGCGGTGGACGTCGCCGCGGGGACGACGGCCGCGACGTCGGTGTCGGTGGCGGCGGGCTGCGACGGTTCGGCGGCGGACGGCGTTGCTCCGACGGAAACCTGGATCGTGGAAGCGGAATCACTGGCATCGGGAGAAGGCGCCGGCGCGGCCGGCGGCGGTTGCGGGGTCGGACGGGCGGGCGGTGGGCGCGAGATCACGAGCGAGACCAAAGCGCTGTGAACATCGGCGTGCGCGGGCGCGGCGGATGCCTGCACGGCCTGGCTTGCCATCGACGCCTCGGCAGCGCGGCTTGCGGGAGCGGCAGCCGACGGCGGAGCGGCGTGAGTCGCGGCATCATGCGCGACGACGGCTGCGACCGGTGCGGCGTGCGAGGCATTGGCGGCGTTCGCGGCGGCTTGCGTTGCGGCGGTTGCTGCGTCGGAACTCGCAGTGGTGACGGCTTGGGCGGCGTTGGCGGCGGAGGAGGCCGTCTGAGCGGCTGCGTGTGCTGCGGTGTTGGCAGTGGACGCCGCGGTGGTCGCGGCCTGGCTGGCGGTGCGGGCGGCGCTGGCCGCGGTCGAGGCTGCCTGCGCGGCGAGGTGTGCGGAACTCGACGCCGCGACCGAAGCCGTCTGGCTGACGATTGCGGCAGTGCTGGCAGCGGCACTCGCCGCGGTCGACGCGGCGGAACTCGCCGCATGCGCGGCGGTGTTGGCGGTTTGAGCGGCTGTGGCTGCTGCGGTTCTGGCGGCTTGGGCGGCCGTGGCGGACGCTTGCGCGGCGGCGGCGGTCGCAGCTTGTTGCGCGGCCTGGACGGCGGTCGTCGCACCGGCCAGCAGTTGCGCCTCGGCCGCCGGCGCGGCGATCATGATCGAAGCCGCGAGAGAGGGAAAAAGGAATGAGTGAGCGAGACGCACGGGACCGGTTGATCGCAACCAACTGCGATCGCTCGCAGGTTCAAACCTGGCGGCGTCCTGATCGGTCTGTTTTGCGCATCGGGCATGCGCCCGATGTCGCGGCGGTGCGTCCCGGTTGATCGCTCTTCCGGCAATCCGGGCGAAGCGATCGAGGGCGTATCAGAATTTGTAGGTGGCGAGGGCGCCGAGGCCGTAGTTGGGTGCGGCGTTGTTGAAGCCGACGAGGAGATAACCGAGGAGGTTCCAGCGGTCGTTCGGGTTCGTGGAAAGGAAGACGAGGGCATCGGTCGCATCCTGCGCGCCGGCGATGATCTTGGTGCGCCAGTCGAGCGCACCGCCGATGACGGAAGTCGGGGAGGTGCGGAAGCTGACGCCCGCGGAGGCGTAGAGGCCGTCCTTGAGTGGATAGGTGGCATTGCTGCCGAGGAAGCGGTAGCCGACGCTGGCGAAGGGAGTGATGGCGCCGAACGACTGATAGAGGTCGGCCTGTGCGTAGAAATCGGTTTCACCGGTGCCGAGGCCCTTGTCCTTGTCGGCCGTCGGAAATTTGAGCCGGCCGGTTACGTCGAAGTTCAGTTCGCCGGGCACGGGATTGACGTGATAGGTGCCGGAAACGAGCAGGTCACCGAGACCGGACTGCGACGAACTCACGGGGCGTCCGGGCGCGCCGGCGGATCCGGTGGCGGGGGATTCGGTGGCGGAGCCAGCGACGATGGTGGCCGGGCCCTTGATCGTCAGAAACGGCAGCGTGGCGCGAATGGCCCACGAGCGTTCCTCGTAGGCGAGATTGACCGGCACCGAGAACACCTCGGTGTTTTGATTGAAGCCGTAGTCACCGCTGCTGTAGTCGAAGCCAGTGCCGAGCTTGAGCGCGGGAGCGGGCGGCGGCGGAGGATTGTTCGTGGTGCCTTGGGCGCGGGCGAGAGGAGCGGAGGAGAGCAGGACCAGCGAAAGAACGAGCGAAGAGGATCTTTTCATGAGGGGAATGAAGCGAGAAAGCGCCCCGGCGCCTGAGCGGCTCCGGGGCGCAAGGTTAAAGCGTGAACAGGGGATCAGGGTTTGGCCCCGGCGCTGGCGGAGGCCTCGGCTTTCGCCTCGGTGGTCGCGACGGCGTCGGCGTAGGCCTGGTAGTCCGACGCGAGACGCGACTGCACTTCGGCGGAGGCGTCGGCGGAGGCGTGACGGGCGGTGCGAAGATCCTCGCGCAATGCCTGCTCGCGGGCATGCACTTGCTTGAACGCGATGTTGAACTCGGCGCGGGCTTCGCCCTTCAGTTCACCGCCCTCGCGGCGCACGTGCGCAAGCGCGACGCGGGTCGATTTAATGTTGGCGTCGATCTGCGCGTAGAGCGTGTTGCGATCGGATTCCGCGCCGGAGCGGATTTGGGCAACGGTGTTAGCTGCGTCGAGCGAGGCCGCGACGTGACCGCTCTGGCTCGCGTCGGCTGTCATCCCCGCCGCGCGGGCGGAGGCGTTGACGGCGGCATTTGTCCCCGCTGAGGCCGAGGCGTTTTCGCCGGGGTTCAGATTGCCGTGAGTGACGGTCGAGTTGGCGACCCTGGCGTTGACCGTGCCTGAGGTCTGGGGGATGGAAGCGCCCGCCTGGGTCGTGGCGGCGGAGCCGGTCGCTGTCGCGCCGGTGACCGCTGGGCTCCGGGTCGCGGCGGAAACCTCCGCCGTGTTGGTTGTGGCGTTACTGGCGGCCATTTGCGCGCTGCTGGTGGCGGCGGAGCTGGCGGCGGTGTTCGAGGCGCCGGCGGCTTGCTGGGCGCTGAGTGCGGCCGAGTTTTGCGCCATGGCGCTCGCGTTGGTGGCGGCGGCCGGCGGAGTGACCGGTCGTGAAGCGATGCTCGCAGCTTGCGTGGCCTGAATCGCGGTGCTGGCGGCGCCCGCGACTTGGGCAGACGCGAACGGCACGAGTGTGCAGGCACAGGTAAGTGCAGTGAGGTAATGTGCTTTCAACTTTTTCATGTTGGTGCCCTTTGGGGCACCGGCATAGACCCGCGCGGCTGAAAGGGTTCGATTCCCGCGCAAAATCGTCCCACGGGCGAGATGCGGGTTTTCCCTGACGTCGCGTCAAATCAGGGCGCGATCGGGAAGGCGATCAGAGTGCCGTCGACGGCGGCACCGATGATCTTCCCGTCCGCTTCCACCAGCGAACCAGCAAAACCGACGAAGTCCGATTTCGGCGCAATGGGCGACCTGTAATGCCATTTCACTGCGCCGGTGTTGCGGTCGAGAGCCATGATACCGCCAGCGTGATGGATGACCGTGCCTTCGATGTTCTGGCCCGCGGTGCCGGCGAAGACCTTATCGGCCGTGACGAGCGGTGTCCCCCATGACAATCCACCGACGTCCGTTGCCCAGAGCGTCCGGCCGGCGGCTGGATCAATCGCGCTGACGCGTCGGAAGTCGGAAGCCCCGACGTAGAGAACGCCGTCCGCGAGGCGCGGCGTGGATTCGACCCACGAGAACCAATAGGAGTCGCGCCAAGTCGTCGCGCCGGAGCGGGTGTCGAGGCCGTAAAGCATGTAGTCGCGGGCGCCGATGACGATGCGATCGCCGGCGACGACCGGTGAGGCGACGAGTGCGCCGCCGGGCTTCGCGCGCAGGATTTCGCGGCGAGTGCGGCGATCGAGCCCGAGCAGTGTGCCGTCGAAACAGGCGACGAACACATCGGCGTCGTGGAGCGTGACGGGCGCGTAGATCCGGGCGGGCATCGGCTGCCGCCAGAGGATTTTCCCATTTCGCGCGCGGACGGCATACAAGCCGCCATCGGTCGAACCGACGTAGAGAAGGCCTTTTTTTTCATCGAGGACGGGCGCGGTGGCGCGGTGATTGAATGTTTCGTTTTTCGGGGGCGGCCCGCCGGCGAGCTTCGCGTTGTACAAAGAGCTTCGCCACGCGAGTGCACCGGTCACGCGATCGAGGCACACGAGCGCACACTGCTCGTCGACGACGAAGATGTTTTTCTCGTCGGCGAGAGCGGCGCCGTAAAATGGATTTGGCCCGGGCCAGCTCCAGAGCTCATCGCCGTCGCTCGCTTTTATGGCGTGGAACTTGCCGTCGACCGTGCCGAAGTAGAGCACGCCGTCGCGGGCGACGGGCGAAGCCCAAGCCGCAGCGCCGAGCGAACGCGACCATGCGGGCGAAGGTGCCCGCGGGAAGCTCGGCGTCGGCGGAGCCGGGTCGAACGTGCCGCCGCGGTGCAACTCGACGGGAAGTTTTGCGATCGCGAAGGTGCCCGCGAGGTTGTCGCCTGAAAGTGTCAGCGAAAGACTGAGCGGGGCCAGCGAAAAGGTGTCGCCGTGAATTTCAGCCGGACCGAAATTCACGCCGTAGAGAAACATTTCCGGGAAATAGAGGCTGACGAGCAGGCCTTTTTCAGTGCGGGTGAAGGCGAGGCCGAGGGTTGTGCTCGTGTTGGGGGCGACGATCCGGCCGATCCACACGCCCTCGAATGGGCTTGGTGGCGGCAGGGCGGCTGGTTGAGCAGTGACCTTCGTCAGCACGAGCGCGAGCAGCCAGGGGAGGATTTGGAAAATTCTCATGTTTCGGTGCCGCATCAGAATGGTCTTTGGCCGAGTCGGGGAACGGCTGATTGCGGCTCCGGGAGGTTTGCGGGAGCCGCTCGAGCGCGACGATCGCCGATCGATGACACAGGCGGAAGGAATCGCATGTTGTTTCATCGTCCGATGATTACACCGGCGCGACGGGTTTGCGACAAGCGGCAATCCACTCGCGGTCAAACAGGACCGTCGACCGACGGGCTGTACCCCCGGAACAAAATTGCGGTGCCGCCGACCATGTTGTCGCCGCCGTCAAATCGGGCGGCACGTCGATGAAAACGAAAAAAATTCTCCTTGGAATTTTGATCAACGCGGCATTCGCCGCCGGCATGATTTCGCTGGTCCACGCGGCTCCGCCGATCGCGGTGATTACGAGCCGTGAGTTCGAGGTTCGCGGTGAAGTGACGTCCCGCACTCCGATCGAACTGACGATCGTCACTCCGGAATCGAAGGTGGCGAAGATTCAGGTGACGGACGCCACCACCATCACGAAGGCCGGGCTCAATTTGAAACTTTCGGACATCAAGGTTGGTGACACGGTGACGGCGACGGTCATGCGAGACGGCGAGGATAAACTCTCCGCCGTGCGTGTCACCGTCCGGGTCGGAAACGAATAGCGCGTTTCGTGTCGGCCGCAGGTCAGGCTTGGCGAATGGCCTCCAGGCGCGCGCGCCGCCGGCGTGCGATGCGACGGATCGGCCACTTGAGGCCGAGGTGGTAGACGCCGAGAAGGACGAAGATTCCAAGCAGCGCATAGGCGAGTCCCTCGGGCGTGGTTGGCACTGCGGGTTTGAAGATCGTCCAGGTGTTGTGCGCGATTCCAGGATCGACGTGCTGGAAGAAGACAAACGGCCGCGTCCACGCGGACGCATGCAGGAGAGCGGACTGCGCGGCTTCGAGGGAGTTAACGCGATCCACGGCGTCGGTCATGACGCCGCCGAGACGTGCGACGGCTGCGTCGGAATTGACCGCGGTTTGGTGGATCAATTGATCGAGCGTCAGGCCGGACTGAGCGGCAGCGTGGCGAAACTGCGCGAGCTCGCGCCGCGCCTCATCGAGATGGCCGCCGAGACGCTGCAGGTATTGCTGCATGAATTCGGGGAACTGGGAAAACGCGACGGCGCCCACAACGCAAAGTGCGCGGTCCAGCAACCGATCGCCTGCTCCCAAGGCTGCCCGGCCAATTCTCATCCCCGAATGGTGAGCGTAGCCCATCGCTTGGCAAGGGAACCGCGCCGTCCCAAATCGGCGGCCCGCCTTAAACCGAATGCATGGCGTGGCCGGAATAGGCATAAAATGCCTACAGAGGGGCATACCTAGATCAAGAAACGGGGATTCCAATCGCGATTATTTGTAAATGAAACACGTAATTTGTTTATATTAAACATATAAATCAGTAGCAAACCTCCTTGGCATCGTCGTTGCTAAATAGGGGGAAACAATGGCCGATTTGAGCAGATTCTCCCTAGCTGACTGGAAGAACGAGGAAAATTCTTCCTTCTCGCTGGTTGCGTGCAGCTATGCCTCAGGTCGGCCGCAACCGAAATTCGCGCCAACGGCGCTTTCTTTTTATCTGTCATGAGCTTCGCCCCTGCCGCTGCTTCCTGCCCCGAAACCACCGATGCCGACTGGCGTGCTCCGTCGTGCAATGCATCCGATGCGATCGATGAAAACAGGCTGATCGAAGAAAACCTTCACCTCGTCCGCAGCGTGGTGGATCGGATGAAAGCCGGTCTGCCGGCCCATATCGACGCCGACGACCTTTACAGCGTCGGGGTGACAGGCCTGATCGCGGCGGCGAGCCGGTTCGATCCCGCGCAGGGTTGCACATTTTCGAGCTACGCGTCGTTGCGGATTCGCGGGGCGATTCTTGACGAACTCCGGCGGATGGACTGGTGCCCGCGGCGCGCGCGGGCGCGGGCGCGAAAACTCCGCACCGCGACGAATGATGTTGAGCAAAAGGTCGGTCGCGCTGCGACCGACGAGGAAGTCCGGACCCAGCTCGGCTTGACGAGAAAGGACTACGCAAAATGGGTCGAGAGTTCGCGCCCGGTGATTTTCATGGCGATCGACCAGCGCAACGACGGCATCGATGGCGAAGGCGCGTCCATGCACGAGTTGCTGGCCGACGAGTCCGATGTCACCGGCCGGGAAAGCATGGAAAAACGGGAGCTCGTGGAGCTGCTGACGAGCCGCCTGGCGGAGCTGCCGGAGATGCCCAAGAAGATTCTCGCGATGTATTATTTCGAACGCATGCGGCTGGCGGAAATCGCGGAAGTGTTCGGATTGACCGAATCGCGCATCTGCCAGATTCACTCGCAGACGATCCAAGGTTTGCGCAGCTATCTCGGTCGCGCGCGGATGCGTTGAACAACGGCCGGGTCGTTATTTCGCGGTCGTCGGGATGTGCAGGATCCGCTGCACTGCGAGGGCAAGCTCTTCGGTCGTGAACGGCTTTTGAACGATTTCAAGCGGTGACCCGTTGCCCTGGTAAGGCGGCACGGCGAATTGGTTGCCGGAAATGACGAGCGCCCGCAGCCGCGGGGCAAGCCTGCGCCCGCGCGCGACGAGATCGACGCCGCTGAGCCCCGGCATGCCCTGGTCGGTGATGAGCAGATCACAGCGCCCGGGATCGGCTTCGAGTGAGGCGAGGCATTCCTCGGCGGCGCCGAAAGACTGCACGCGATAACCTTTGGCCTGAAGCGCGTAGCGGATGAACGTCGCCACCGTTTCTTCGTCGTCGACGACGAAAATCATCTCGCCCTGGCCGCGGCCCTCCGGGTTTGTCTTGTCATCAACCGCTCCGATGGAAGGCGCCGCGAAAGGCAGATAAAGTCGAAATTCCATGCCGCCGTCCGGCGCGCGCTCGCAGCCGACCGCGCCACGGTGGGCGCGAACGATTCGAAAAACCACGGCGACGCCGAGGTTGTTGTCCGCGCGCATTTCGCTGGTGGTAAACGAGCGTTCGAAAACATTCCGCTTCGTCTCCTTTCCGGCGAAATCCGGGACATTGGCGACGGAGATGCAGGCGTAGTTTCCGGGCGGCAGGATGGCGAACGCCGCGTTGCCGGAATCTTCGCGCCCGGCGCGGCGCAAGCGGAGGTGGAGGGTGCCGCCGGCGGACTCGAGGTGACGCGCCGCGTGGACCGCGAGATTGAGCACGGCGAGGCGGAGTTGGGCCGCGTTGCCCGAGACCCGCGGCAAGCCGGATGACGGCGGAGCATCGATGGCAACGCCCGCAGGCAGCAGGAGCCCGAGTTGCTGGCGTGCGCTTTCGAGCAACGGGCCGAGCTCGATCGAGGTCCGGTGCACGCTGGCCGTCTCGTGGGAAAAGGTGAGGACCTGCTCGAGCAGATCGCGCGCGCGGAGGCAGGCATCGCGCGCATGCCCGATGTAATCCTGCACGCCCTTGTTCTCGCCGAGCTCGCATGCGATCAGCTCGTGATAACCCATGATGCCGGTGAGCAGGTTGTTGAAATCGTGAGCCACGCCGCCGGCAAATGTCGCGAGGGTCTCGGCCTTGTCGGTCTCGAGCGCCTCGAGTTCGAGACGGCGTTGTGCATCCCGCCGTTCGTGCCGGTGCGTGACATCCTGGAGGACGCCGATCAAACGGGCAGGGATGCCATCTCGCGATTCCACGGAGCCGGTCACGCGCACGTGGATGCGACGGCCTGCGCCGGTGACAAACGGCAGCTCGAGATCGAAATCCCGGCCGTCGCGCGCGGCCGCTTCGAACGCGGCGAGCAGCGATGCACGCGAAGCCGCGTCGCAGAAATCAAGCATCCGTCCGGGCGGAAGTTCATCGGCCTCGTCCACTTCGAGGATGCGGCGGGTTTGAGCGGTACAGGCCAGCCGCTTCGTCGCGAAGTCGAGTTCCCATCCACCGATTCGAACGAACTTCGCGGCCGAATTCTCGTCGAAGGGTGGGGACGTCGGATCAGATGGCATGGCGTGCAGGAACTGCGGTGAACGTGTTGGAGGTCTCGCGGCCCGCAACCGCACCGTGAACATGAAAACGGATCACGCCGGCGGCGAAGAGGGTTGCGCCGCCTGTGCCGGCGTGTCGACGAGGACAGCGGTGACGAGATCGCAGCCGACGTTGGTCATCGTGCGGGTCATGTCGAGAATCCGGTCGGCGCCGATCACGATGCCGATGCCCTCGGGCGGAATTCCGAAGGAAATCAGCAATCCGGCGATGAGCGGCAGCGATCCGCCGGGGATACCCGCGACGGCCACCGCGCTCAAAATGCTCAGGAGCAGCAGAGTCAGTTGCTGCAAGAGCGGCATCTCGATGCCGAAGACCTGCGCGACGAACAGCACGACGCAACCCTCGTAGAGGGCCGTGCCGCTCATGTTCATCGTGGCGCCCAGCGGCAGCACGAAGCCGGCCGTGGAAGGCGAGACGCCCAGGGGGTCTTTTGCGCAATCGAGCGATGCGGGCAGGGTGGCGTTGCTCGAGCTCGTGGAAAACGCCGTCACGAGCACCGTCTCGATCTGGCGAAAAAATGTGCGCGGTGAGCGCTTCGACCACAGCTTCAGGAAAAGCGACATCGAGCCGAACAGGTGCAACAGCAGCATGCTCGCGCAGCCGAGCACGAACACACCGAGCGCGACGATGATATCGACACCGGTTTTGACGATGACGCTGTAGATCATCGCGGGCACGGCGTAGGGCGCGAGACGCAGCGCGAAGTGAACGATGCCGGTCATCAGTTCGGTGATGAGTTCGAGCGCGTTTTGCAGGCGCTGCCGTTTCCCGGCGTCCAGCTGCGTGCCGACCGTGCCGAGGAGCAGGGCGAAAAGAATGAGCGGCAGCACATCGCCGAGGGTCGTGCGGCTGTTGCCAACGACGGCGCCGAAGAGGTTTTTCGGCATGAACATTTCGACGAGCGTCATCAGCGACATCGGCTCCTGGGCAGCGCTGGCGGCGACGTGCCGCTGTGCCGCTCCGCCGAATTGGGCCATGAGCTGAGCCTTGGCTTCGGGGGCGAGATGACTGCCGGGACGCAGGACATTCATCATCACGAGACCGAGTGCGGCCCCGATCGCCATGTTGAGGAAGAACAGCGCGAATGTGCGGCCAGCGAGCGGACCGAGCCGGTCGAGCCGGCCGAGTTGCACCACGCCGGTCGCCAGTGACGAAAACACGAGCGGAAGCACGACGAAGAAAAGCATCCGCAGGAAAACCTGCCCGAGTGGATCGAAGAGGTTGGTCGCGACCTTCTGCATGAAGGTCAGCGCCCCCGGTGCGAAGTGACCTGCACCGAGCGTCGCGATGCCGGCGACAATACCGACAACGAGACCGACGAGAATTCGATTCGCGAGCTGCCGGTTCGCATCAACCATTGCTTTGGGCAATTTGTGATGGGCGCGACCGATGTCGATGAACAATCGTGGACGTTCGCCGGCTGCAGACGGGCGAATTGTAGAGCCGACGAAATAATGATTCGTGCAAAGCGCGTTTCCACCCGAGCGCCACGGGATGGACGGAAGCGAAAGCCAATCACGGTGGCCAAGCCACCGTCGCTAAAAAATTGGTCTAACAAAAAAAATGTGCGGCGACGCAGAAACGCATTGCATTATCAGCATTTTAATGCATATCGGTTTCGTAGCTCCCGTTAGTTTTTGCGGCGGCGAAAACCGCCTCATCCCAGCCAGCGTTTTCAGCCAGCCCAAAACCCAGCGCGCCGCATGGAGCGCGAACCACCCCTCACCATGAGAGCATTGATGCTCGCCCGCATTGTCCCGTTTGTCGTGGCCGTGTGTACGGTTTCCGCGCAAACCGCTCCAGTGGCGCTCGTCCGCCACGCGCCAGTCATCAATGGCGACATCGAAGGATCGATTCAGCAGATGTTGCCGGAGTCCGTCACGTTGAATGGCGCCGCGATTGTGGCTGGCGATCTGTTCATGCCCGGCAGCCCGAGTGTGCGGCTCAATGGAAAGCCGGCGTTTGGCGGCACGCTGCCGGGCACCGGGGCAACATCACCGACCAATTTCACTGTGACATTGAACGGTGGCTCACGGCTCGGGCACCTGCGAACGCGCACAGACGCCGTGGAACTGCCGACGGTAGGTCCGCCATCTTCACCAAGCGGCTCGCGGAATGTGTCGATCAATCGCTCCAGCCAAAGTGCCGGCGACTTTTCAACCCTGCGAAACCTGACGCTCAACGGAAATACAGGCCAGTACTCGATTCCGGCCGGCACGTATGGAGATTTCACCGCAAACGGGAACGGCGGATTTACGCTGGGCGTCGCGGGCGCGACCCAGCCGGCGGTCTACGCGTTTCAGCATCTGACGTTGAATGGGAATGCACAACTGGAGGTGATCGGGCCCGTTGTGATAACGATGGCCAACGGGCTTTCGCTCAATGGCCGGATGGGAGCGGACTCGCATCCCGAGTGGCTTTTGCTGCGGCTGGCGACGGGCGGACTGACGCTTAACGGCAATGTGACGGTGGCCGGATATGTCGCCGCGCCGGCGGGCACCGTGACGATCAATGGGAACAGTCGTCTGACCGGCGGAGTGATTTCCGACCGCCTGGTGCTGAACGGAGCATCCACGCTGCAACTCATCGATCTGCCTCCCGCCATAAGCCTGACGACGCCTGCCGACGGCCAGATATTTTCGGCGCCGGCGGCAGCGATTTCCTTGCAGGCCGCCGCCGCCGATGCCGACGGTTTGATCGCAAAGGTCGAATTCTTCGCTAACGGGAACAAAATCGGT
>DASZPP010000106.1:0-8083 GCA_035549975.1 Opitutus sp. | reverse complement strand
CGGCTCTCCGAGCCGTCCGCGGGCGTCGCGGCGGCAGCCTCGGCTTTTCTCACTCCGCCTTCAACCGATACACCCGAAAATCCCGAATCTTCAGGTGGCTCGCGACCGTCCGGAACCCGAACCAACCTTTCGCATAGGGCGCATCGTCCACGAACGAAAAAATCCGCCGGTCGTCGCGATAATACGCGATGAAACTCCCTGCCGCCACGAGCTGCACGCTCTGCTCCTGGTTCGGCACAAGCAGATATTCCTGCGCCGACAGATCGTCTTCGAGCCGCAGCGGCCGGTTGCCTTCTTCGCCGACATACCGCCGGAACCGCGTCGTCGTGTTGCTGTTTCCGCCGAGCCCGACGTAGTAGCACTTCAACCGGTCATACTCGGGAAATTTTCCGCCGCGCCGCGTCCCGAACAAATCGCCCGGGCTCCGTGCGTCCTGCGCCATCCAGAAACAATTCAGGTCGCTCACGCGGTCGTTCGGCCCGCCCGCCTTCACCGCCGTCGCTTGGTATTGGATCAACACCGGCCCGCTCAGCTCCGTCTTGAACCACACCGTGCAGCCGCCGGGCACATCGATGTCCAGCGTGCCATCGCGCGCCGTCACGCTCCCGCCTTTTTCCAGCTCCGGGCGCCACTGGCCGAGCCCGCCGGTGAAATCGTCCTGCGCCAGCAGCTTTCCCATGAGAAAACCGGGCGCCGGCGATTCCACGCCGGCCCTCCCCACGCAGGTCATCGCCAGCGCCACCGCGCCGGCCGCCAGAATTCTCGGCAACTTCATCGGGCGAGTCTCGACCCCTGGCGTGGCCAGTTCAACCCCTCACTTCGCCTTCGCGATTTCCACGGCGTAAACCTGCGTCGCTCCGTGCATGTTCGAACGAAACACGATCCACTTCCCGTCCGGCGTGAACGTCACGTTCGGCTCCAGGTGATACTGATGCTGGCTCATGTTCACGAGCTTCTCCGCCACGAAACGCCCGGGGTGGATCAGGTTCTCCGCATTCGGTGCCTTGATGCCCGCGACATCCGGCACGCCCTTCGGCCGGAACAGATAAATCCATTTCCCGTCCGGCGCGTGCGCCACCATCTCGCTGTCGCCGCCGTCGCCGGCGAACATCGTTCCGTCCGGCGACACGTTGAAATGCACCGACCACTCGTTCCGGTTCAACGCATACCACGTCCGCCGCCCGGTCGCGATCTCGTAGCCCGCCAGCCAGAACACCTCGCCGCGCGGCCGCTGCAGGTCATACCAGATCGTCCGGCCGTCCGCGCTGAAGAATTCGTGGCCCGCGATCTCCATGTTCATCGTGCGCGTGTGCACCTTCTTCAAACCCGTCCCGTCCGTCCGGATGATCCAGATCCGATCCACCTCGTGCCACGGCCCCTCGTGGCAGAACATGATCAGCCCGGGATCCGTCGGCGAGAACTGCACATGGTTCAGCCACTCGCGCTCGCGATGGATCACTTTGATCTCGCCCGTTTTTAGATTCAGCGTGAACAGCGACCGTGGCGGCTCCGATCGCACGCGCGCGAGCTGCTCGTGCAACCGCAGCTCCTTCGCGTCGGCGAACGTCATCGGCGTCCCGTCCGGCCACGTCGCCTGATACTCCGCCTGGAACGTCGGCCGCGCGCCGCGTTCCGCCGGAGCGCGGGCGCCCACGTCCGCTTTCGTCGGCGCCGGCCCGCGCTGCCAGCCGCGGTGCTCCGGCTCCTCGGAAAACGTTCCCACCATCAATGTCTCGTCCGCGTTGAGCGAGGCCACGCCGCCGCGCGGCACCTCCGCGATCCTGCGCGTCGCCTTCGTGTCGAGATTCGTCGCGTAGATCCAGTTCTTCCCGTCCTCGCGTTTCGAGTAATACACGTCGCCGCTCTTGCGACCGACGACGATCACGCGCACCTCGCCCTCCACCACCGGCTCGATCTTCCGCGTCGCCAGCTCGATCGTCGCGATGCCGTGCCGCGTCGTCACCACGACCTTCGTTCCATCCGGCGAATAGGCGTTCTGGTGAAAATACAAGCTCGCCGTGCCCGGCTCGTCCGACAGCCGGATCACGCGATGCCCGGTGTCCGGATCGATCCATTCCCGCGGCGGCGCCTCCGCCGCGCGCACCGCCAACGCCGCTCCGACGCTCAACACCAGCAACAGGGGTGATTTCATATGTGTGGAACCGCTCACGATGCATCGCTTCGCCGCCGCGTCCACCGCCGCCGCCTCAGACCGTCCGATGGCCCGGATGATTGAATTCGAGTCCGCCCGCGGTTCAAAACGTCCGCATCCGCGATGCCCAAAAACCGCTACGCCTTCGTCGGCACCGGCGGCCGCGCCCTCAGCTTCATCGAGCCGCTCGTCACGACCTATCGCGACGCCAACGAACTCGTCGCGCTCTGCGATCTCAGCCCGACGCGGATGGCCTGTTACAACGCGCTGCTCGCCGGCGAGTGGGCGCACGGCGCCGTGCCTGCGTTCACCGCCGATCGCTTCGACGAACTGCTGCGCACGACGAAGCCCGATGTCGTCTTCGTCTGCACAAAGGATTCCGTCCATCACGACTACATCGTCCGCGCGCTCCACGCCGGCTGCGACGTCATCACGGAAAAACCCCTCACGATCGACGCGCCCAAATGCCGCGCGATCCTCGACGCCGCCCGCGCCACCGGCCGCCGCGTCCGCGTCGCCTTCAACTACCGCTGGGCGCCCTTCCGCTCGAAGGTGAAGGAACTCCTCGCCGCCGGCACGATCGGCCGCGTCCGCTCGGTCAATCTCGAATACCTCCTCGATACCAATCACGGCGCCGACTACTTCCGTCGCTGGCATGCCCACGCCGACGAGTCCGGCACGCTGCTCGTCCACAAGTCGACGCACCACTTCGATCTCGTGAACTGGTGGCTCGACGCGATCCCGCAGCAGGTTTTCGGCTACGGCGATCTCGTTTTCTACGGCAAACAAAACGCCCTCGCCCGCGGCGACGCCGCGCTCGCGCGTTACCCGCGTTACACGAACGAACCGCTCGCCCGCGACGATCCGTTCCGCCTCGACCTCACCGAAAGCGAACCGTTTCGCCAGCTCTATCTCGCCGCCGAGGCCGACTCCGGCTACGTGCGCGATCGCAACGTCTTTCGCGACGACATCACGATCTACGACCAGATGTCGCTCAACGTCCGCTATCGCACCGGCGAGCTGCTCACCTACTCGCTCGTCTGCTACAGCCCGCGCGAGGGCATGCGGGTCTGCTTCAACGGCGACCGCGGCCGGCTCGAGTATCACGAGTTCATCGGCACGCACATGAACCGCGCCGTCCGCCCGAAGGATTTCAAGCTCGACGACAAACCCGGCGCCGAGGCCGAGGGCGAGTGGATCCGCGTCCATCCGCATTTCAAACCCAGCCACCTTGTCCCGGTCGACGCGCCCGCCGGCCTCGCGCACGGCGGCGCCGACGAAATTCTCTGCCGCTCGTTCTTCGACGCCACCTCGCCGCAGACCGACCCGCTCGGCCGCTTCGCCGGCCACGAACAGGGCGCCGCCTCGATCCTCGTCGGCATCGCCGGCGTCGAGTCGATCCGGCGCAACGCCCCCGTCAATCTCCTGGACCTGGTCCCGCTCCGCCCCGCGGCGACCCGGCTCAGTGAGCTGGCGTAGCGCCGCAGAGGGCCTCGGCCGGTTCCGCGCGCCGCGCCCGGCGACTGCAACCTTACGGTCAAGTAGGCGTCGGGTTCCCATGCAGCGTGACGCCGGACCAGACTCGCGCCCGCGCTGCCGTTTCCCGTCCCACCCTAAATCAATCCCCATGCGATTCCCCCGATCCCTCCTGTCGCTTGCAGTCCTCGTGATCTTTGCGGCTTCCGTCGCGCCCGCCCGGACGCTGTCGATCGTCGAAGGCGCCGGCATCGGCGCGCCGGCCCGGCATGGCATCGAAAAATTCACCGCGGCCGTGCGCGCGAAAGGTTGGGACATCGAGCGGATTTCAACTCCGAACGACGCGCGGGGCGACGCAACCGTGTGCGCAGGCCTGGTCGGCGATCTGAGCACCTGGCCGTCCGTTCCGGTGCCCGCGCATCCGCTCGATGTTCCGGAGTCGCTGGCGGTCGAGAAATTCGCGTATCACGGCAGGCCGGCCGTGCTGTTCGCGGGAGCCGACGACCGCGGGCTCATGTATGCACTGCTCGAGGCCGCCGCGGAAGTCGCGGCCGCGCCGGCGACCGCCGATCCGCTCGCCGTGATCCGGGAGGTCGAGGAGAGACCGACGATCCGTGACCGCGCCCTCTCGACCTACACGATGAACCGCCGCTACTGGGAAAGCCGGCTCTACAACGAGGATTACTGGAAACGCTATTTCGACCTGCTCGCCGCCGACCGCTTCAACCGCTTCCTGATCGTGTTCGGTTACGAAAACGGCGGGTTTCTGGCGCCGCCTTACCCGTATTTCTTCGACACGCCGGGTTTCCCGGGCGTGCACATGGTCGGCCTCACGCAGGAACAGCAGCAGCGCAATCTCGCCGCGCTCAACCGCCTCATCGACCTCGCCCACGAGCGCGGCATCAGCGTGATGCTCGGCATCTGGGACCACATCTACCGCGCCGGCGTGCAGACCGGCGGCGCGACCTGGCTCGACGCCTACCAGGGCCGGCCGATCCCGAACTCGGTCGAGGGCGTCGACACCGGCAACCTCGGCGCTTACACGCTCGCGGCCCTTCGCGAGTTGCTCGTGCGCGTGCCGAAGCTCGATTCCCTGGAATTCCGCGCGCACGAGGAGTCCGGCTTGAAGCGCTCGGAAATGAATTCGTTCTGGAGCGCGGTTTTCAAGGATCTGCAATCCGCGCGCCCCGGCCTGCGCGTGGAGCTGCGCGGCAAGAACACGCCGGACACGGTGATCGAGAGCGCCATCGCCTCCGGCGTGAACCTCCGCATGGAAACGAAATACTGGATGGAACAGATGGGCCTCCCCTTCCATCCGGTGCACGTCAATCCGCCGGATCAGCACAACCGCCGCCACGGTTACGCGGACTTCCTGCACTACCCGCAGCACTACGAGATGACCTGGCGCCTCTGGAACGGCGGCACCACGCGCATCCTGCTCTGGGGCGATCCCGAATATGTGCGCCGCTACGACGCCACCACCGCGCTCTACGCCAGCCCCAATTTCGACGTGCAGGAGCCGCTCGCGACCAAGATGGAGGCGCAGGCGCCCGATCTTCCGGTGTTCGACCTGCTGGCGCCGCAACACCGCTACTACGACTACGAATTCGAGCGCTACTGGCATTTCTACGAAACGTGGGGCCGCCTCGGCTACAATCCCGCGACGCCCGCAGAAGTGTGGGACCGCAGCTTTCGCGCGCGCTTCGGCGCCGCCGCCGCGCCGGTCGAGGACGGCCTGCGCCGCGCCTCATGGGTGCTGCCGCGCATCGTGGCATCCGTCGATCCCTACTCCGGTTTTCCCACGACCCGCGGCTGGGTCGAGCGCCAGACGCTCGGCGACTCGCTCGCCGCCTACGCGAACAATGAGGGCACGGACGTGGAGCTGTTCGAAAATTTTGCCGACGCCGCGAAACGCATCCTGGCCGGCGGCGCAACCGCCAAGGTGACGCCGCTCCAGACCAGCCGCTGGTTCGACGCGACCGCCGATGCCGTCCTTGCGGACGTCCGCGCCGCCTCGGCCGCGATCGGCGACCGGCGCGGTAAGGAATTCGACTCGACCCTCACCGACCTGAAGATCCTGGCCCAGCTCGCCCGCTTCCATGCGCGTCGCAGCCTCGCCGCGGTGCACTACAACCTGTTCCTGCAGGGGCATCGCAAGTCCGAGTTGCTCGCCGCGGCCGAGGGCGAGAAGGCCGCGGTTGCGGCCTGGCGCCGGCTCGTGGACGACGCCGGCGACTTCTACAGTTTCGACATCGCGATGGGCGCGCGCGGCCACCACCTCTGCGGGCACTGGCGCGACGAACTTCCGGTCCTCGACGCCAACCTGCAGAAGCTCGAGGCGCAGGCCAGCGCGCTGCCGGACGATCCGTCGAACGCACCGGCCTGGTCACCGCGCGCCGACGGTGACCTTCTGCCGCCCGTGCTGAGCGGCGACCGCGTGACCTCCGCGCCGGCGGGCCAGCCGGTTCGCGTCGTCGTTCACGCGACCGATCCGTCGGGCGTGAAGCGGCTGCGCCTTCGCTACCGGCATGTCACCCAATACGAGGACTATCTTGCCCTCGACATGAAACCGACCGGGCAACCGGATGAATATGAGGCCACGATTCCCGGCGACTTCGTCATCCCGAAATGGGACGTCATGTACTTCGTCGAGGCGGTCGACGGCGCCGGCAACGGCACCCACTGGCCGGATTTCACCCGCGAGGAGCCCTACGTCTTCATCCACTTGAAACGCTGATCCGCGCCGGTCGATCCTCGCCCAACTTTCTTCCACATGCATGCTCGTCTGACCATCGTGAATCGCCTCGCCCTCCGCTTGCTGTGCGGGCTTGGCTTCGTCGGCGCAATCGCTCCGCTGCGCGCGGCCGACCGTGTGGAACTCGGCCGCCTCTCGACGGGCGCCGCGGTCGCGTTCGTCCGCGATGGCGGCACCTGGGGTCTCGCGATCACCGGTGGACCCGCACCGGAGTTCCGCCAGGCCAAGCCCGCGCGGATCGAAGTTTATCGCGCCGACGCGGACATTCGCGAACTGGACTCCGGCTATGCGCACGTCGAGAAGTCGGCCGGCGGAATCGACGCGACTGCCAATGTCACCGCCGACGGAGGCGTCGCCTTTCACGTGCAGGACCACTGGAGCGTGCAGGGCGCGGTGCTGTCCGTTCGCCGGAGCGTCTCCGTCACCGGCAGTGCCGCGGGCGGCTTCGCGTCGTCGGTGGTGCTCGCCGCCGACGCCGCGTGGAACGATGTGAATTGCTTTGCGCCTGGCGTGCTTTACGGCGACCCCGCCCACAATGGCGAGCGGGCGCCCGGCGGCGCGCTGAACGCCGAGGCCCGGCACTTTCTCATTCGCGAGGACCTGCTCCCGGCCCCGCTGTTTGCGCTGTCCTTCGCCGACGGCGCGTCCGTCAGCGTCCTTGACCCCGCGCCCCGCGGCGACTCGACCGTGGAGGAAACGAAGCTCACCCAGGATGCGATGACCGACCGCCGGTTCGAGTTCGGCGCACTCGGCGCGTGGCAGGCGGACGGGAGCCCGGTCGAGTTCGGCTTCACGTTTCCCGGATCGATGGGCATCTATCCCTTCGATCCGATGGCGACGGCGCCCGAATGGTTCCGCCGCTACCATCCGATCGCGCCCGGCGTTTCCCACCACTACGAGGTGCGCTTTCGTTTCGGCGCGAACGAATCGTTTCGCGATGTGACCCGCGACTCCTGGCGCTGGGCCTGGCGCGTGCTGCGGCCGACGGTGCCGGTGATCGACGTCGAGGAAGTGCGCCGCGTCCTGCTCGATCACCTCGAGGCACACGCGGCGACCATCGATGGCCGGACCGGAATCCCTTTCGTTCTCAATACCATCACCGACAAGCTCCAGTGGAACTGGACCATGATCGCGATCGGGTTCGTCGGGAAGAACCTCGAGTGCGCGGACCAGCTGCTGCGCGAGGGCGACCGCGATCCCACCGAGCGCGGGAAAAAGATGCGCGCCACCGGTCTCGCGATCATTTCGTCGCTCATCACCGCACTGCACGATGTTCCGCTCAAGGCGACCGGCTACGACCTGTCCACCGGCCGGCCCTGGGACCACATCTGGCTGGCGCCGTGGCTGCGGAACGCCACCGAGAGCATGCGCACGCTGATGCTCGCCTACCGCCGCGAGCACGCGCTCGGTCGCGACCATCCGGAATGGTTCGCGTGGATGAAAAATTACGTCGACTGGCTCGTGCTCCAGCAGCGCGCCGATGGTTCGTTTCCGCGGCGCTGGAAGGCCGGCAGCAGCGAGGTCGCGGAGCCGACCGGCACCGCCAGCTACTGCCCGGTGCCGCTGCTCGTGCTGATGACCGCCCAGACCGGCGATCCGAAATACCAGCAGGCCGCCCGCCGCGCCGCCGACTACGTCTGGAAGAACTGGGGCGAACGCGGGCTCTTCGTCGGCGGCGCCAGCGACAATCCCAACATCAC
>DASZPP010000105.1:0-12096 GCA_035549975.1 Opitutus sp. | reverse complement strand
GAAGTCGATCCAGTGTTCGCCCAAGCGCTGCAACGCCGACAGCGTCGCGAGCCCGCCATTTACCGTGATCTTCGGCGCTTTCTCGCGCGGCACGCTGCGCTTCAGGATCAGCACTCCGTCCTCGCAAGGCGGCAAATCCAGCTCCCCGAGCACGGCATCGATGCGCTGCGTGTTTTCGAAAAACAGGCTGGCCTCGACCTCGCACGCCGCCGCGCCCTGCCGGATGATGGTTTTTTCCGCGCGCTCGCCGGCGAGGAGGCTCAACGCACCGAGCAGGATGCTCTTGCCCGCGCCCGTCTCGCCGGTCACCGCCGTGAATCCCGCCTCGAAGTCCAGCCCGACTTCCTCGAGCAGGGCCAGGTTGCGGATGCGCAGCGATTGAAGCATGGCCGGATAAGGGCACGAAAATCCGCCGGCTTTCAAGCATGCTCGATCCGTCCGGCAACCGGAGCGCCCGGCCCGCCCGGCTCAAAAAATCCAACGGCGGCTTGCCTTCCGCCGGTTCATGCAAGTAACTACTTGCATGCATTCGTCAACCGTCCCCGTTGCCGGCACCCGCCAGCGCCTGCTCGATGCCGCGACCCGCGTCTTCGCCCGGGACGGGCTCGCGGGCGCCACGACGCGCGCCATCGCGCAGGAGGCCGGCGTCAACGAAGTCACCCTGTTCCGGCATTTCCGGACCAAGGAGGGCCTGATCGCCGCGGTCATCGGCGAAAAGTTCGGCCAGCAGGCGGTCGCGGCGCATGTTTCACCGCTGCCGGAAACGGGCGATCTCCACGCCGATCTCACCGCGCACGCCCGTCGCTACGAGCAGTTGCTCAAGGACAACGTCTCTTTGATCCGCACGATGATCGGCGAGATCCATCATCACGCCAGCCACGAACGCCAGGTTTTCAAGGCCATCTTCCGCCCGTTGCGCGACGCGCTGGTCGCCTGCCTCCGGCACGCGATCGCCGACGGTCGCATGCAGGCCGGCGCCGACCCCGAGATCCTCGCCGACCTCGTCAACGGCATGATTCTCTCCGGCGTGCTTCGCCGCACCAGCTCCCACCACAAGCTCGAATATTCCGCCGCGGCGCACCTGGACGCCATCGTCGACCTCGTCGTCCGCGGCGCCGCGCCGGGCCGCTGAGCGCCGTTCGCGCAAGCCGGCGACGCACTCACGCACTATCGATTCACGGAGATTCCACATCATGATCTTCCGAACCGCCTTTCCGTCCTTCGTTCGTCATAGTCTGTCGGCCGCGATGCTGTTGGCCGCGCTCCGCGGCGTGGCCCAGGCCTCGACTGCGGCACCGCTGCCGCGCCCGCTCACGCTCGACGTCGCCATCAGCTACGCGCTCGCGCACAGCCCCGCGTTGCGCGAGGTGCGCGAGAAGATCGCCCAGCAGGAAGGCGTGCTCCTCGAGGCCAGCGCCCGCCGGCTTCCCAATGTCGGGCTTGGCGCTTCCTACACCTACAGCGAGCCGCGCCAGTTCGAGGGCATTCCGGGATTTCCGCAGGTTCCACTGCCCAACTCCAACGCCTGGCAGGTCGGCGTCGCCATCCGCCAACTCGTCTACTCCGGCGGCAGCGTCGAAGCCCAGCATCAAAGCGCCCAGGGCCGGCTCGAAGCCGCGCGCAGCACGCTGGTGGGCGCAATCAATCGAACGGTCCTTGCGGTCCAGGAAGATTTTTTCGACGTGCTGCTAGCCCGCCGGCAGATCGACGTGCACGAGGCCGCGCTGCGCGTGCTGGAGCACGAGGTCGAGCAGGCCCGGGTGCGCCGGACTGCCGGCTCGGGGTCCGACTTCGACGTGCTGCGCGCCGAGGTGGCGGTCGCGAACGCGCGTCCCGCTCTCGTCCGCGCCCGCAACGCCTATCATGCGGGACAGGATGCCTTGCGCACCGATCTGGGCGCGACGGCGGATCCGACCGATGACTCCAAGACCGACCTCGACGTCCAAGGCGAACTTGCGATGCCGCCGCTCAAGCTGGAACTGGCCGACGCCGTCCGCACCGCCCGTCAACGTCGCCCCGAACTTCTCACCGGCGAGCGTTTGATCGAAGCCGATCGCGAGGAAATCGCGTTCGCGAAATCCGGCCGCCGTCCGCAGGTGAGCTTGGTCGGCGGTTACGCCATCCGCAAAGCCTCCTACGCAAACAGCCTCGGCTCGACGTTGAACGGGCTCACCGTCGGTGCGCAGGTCGACTGGTCGATCTTCGACGGCAAGGCCACGCAAGCGCGGGTGAAGCAGGCCACCGCGCGCACCGCGCAGGCCGTCGCGGCCCGCGACGAGTTGCTCCTCCAAATCGACCTCGAAGTCCGCAATGGCTACCGCGCCGTCGACGAGGCGACCGACCTGCTCACCTCCGCGCAGAAGAGCGTCGGCCAGGCGGAGGAGAGTTTGCGGCTCGCGCGCGTCCGCCTGGCCGCCGGCACCGCCAACCAGCTCGAAGTGCTCGCCGCGCAATCCGCGCTGACCGACGCCCGCTCGAACCTCACGCAGGCCCAGCACGATTACGCCGTCAGCGCCGCGCGCCTGCTGCAGGCGACGGGCACGACCACCCTTCCCGACTGATTCCGGCGCGACCCATCTCACCAGCAATTTCAAAATCGTTCCATGAGTACTCCGTCCTCATCTTCCAACAAGCCGGCCACCCCGCGCCGGAAAACCAAACGACGCATCCTGCTGACGGCCGGCCCCGTCGTCCTCGCGGCGGCGGGTCTCTTTTTCTACCTCCATGGCGGACGGGTCGTTTCGAGCGACAATGCCTATGTCCAGGCCACCAAGCTCACCGTCACCAGCGAAGTGGCGGGACGCGTCGTCGCAGTTCCCGTGCACGACAACGAAAGGGTGAAAGCCGGCCAGGTGCTTTTCCGGCTGGATGATTCGCTCTATCGCATTCGCGTCGACGGCGCCCACGCGCGACTCGATTCGGTGCGCACCGACCTCGCGACCTTGCGTGCCAGCTACCAACAAAAACTCGCCCTCGTCGCGGAAGCGCGCGAGCAAATCGCGTTCGCAGCGCAGGAATTGCAGCGCCAGGAAACGCTCGTCTCGGGCCACGCCGGCACGATCGCCGCGGTCGATCAGGCCCGCCACACGCTCGACTACGCCCGCAAACACCTCGAGGTCCTCCAGCAGGATGCCACCGCCGTGCTGACCTCACTCGCCGGCGATCCCAACCTGCCCGACAACAAGAGCGCCCGGATCGAGGCCGCGCGAGCGGAGCTTGCCGCCGCCCGGCGCAATCTCGAAAAGACCGTCGTCACGGCGCCGTCCGCCGGGATCGTGACCAACGTCACCAATCTTCCCGTCGGCAAATACCTCGAGGCGAACCAGCCGGCGTTCAGCCTGGTGGCCGATGACGACCCGTGGATCGAAGCCAACCTGAAGGAAACCGAGCTCACCTACGTCAAGGCCGACGATCCGGTGGAAATCGAGATCGATGCCTATCCCGGCAGCAAACTGCACGGCCGCGTGCAGGCGATCGGCCCGGCCACGGGTGCGGAATTTTCGTTGATCCCCGCGCAAAACGCCTCGGGCAACTGGGTAAAGGTTGTCCAGCGCATCCCCGTCCGCATCTCGGTCGATCATCCGGATTCCGCGCCTCCGCTGCGCGCGGGCATGAGCACCGAAATCGACATCGACACGGGCCATGTCCGGACGCTCGCCGATTTGTTCGGCCACACGCCCCGGGGTTGATCATGGCGGCATCGGCATCGCCCACGATCGGTTCGCCGCATCGCGGCGCCATCACGATTTGCGTGATGCTCGCCACGATCATGCAGGCGCTGGACACGACGATCGCGAACGTCGCGCTGCCCTACATGCAGAGCAGCCTTTCGGCATCGCAGGACCAGATCAACCTGGTCCTGACCTCCTACATCGTCACGGCTGCGATCATGATGCCTGCGACCGGCTGGATGGCTTCGCGCTGGGGCCGAAAGAACTTTTTCCTGATCTCCGTCGTCGGCTTCACCGCCACGTCCGTGCTGTGCGGCATGGCGGCCACCCTGGACGAGATGGTGATTTTTCGCCTGCTGCAGGGCATCTTCGGTGCGCCGCTGGTCCCGCTTTCGCAGGCCGTTCTGCTCGACGAATACCCGCGCGAGCAGCACGGGCCGGCCATGGCGCTCTGGGGCGTCGGCGTGATGGTCGGCCCGATCCTCGGGCCGATGCTCGGCGGCTGGCTGACGGAATACTACAACTGGCGCTGGGTGTTCTACATCAACCTGCCCGTCGGCGTGCTCACCATGCTCGGGCTCTCCGCCTACATGAAACGCACCGAGCCGACGCCGGGGCTGTTCTTCGACTGGTTCGGATTTCTCACGCTGGCGTTCGCGATCGGCGCCCTGCAGATGATGCTCGACCGCGGCGAACAACTGCAGTGGTTCGATTCGCCCGAGATCATCCTCGAGGCGGCCTGCGTCGGGCTTTGTTCATATCTCTTCGTCGTCCACAATCTCACCGCCGACCAGCCGTTTCTCGACCTGCGGCTGTTTCGCGACCGGAATTTCATCACCGGCATCATCTTCATCTTTGTCATCGGCGTGATTCTCCTCGCAACGCTGGCCTTGTTGGCGCCGTTCCTGCAGACGCTGCTGGGTTACCCGGTGCTCGACGCCGGCATCCTGCTCGCGCCACGTGGCGTCGGCACGATGGTCGCCATGCTCATCGTCGGCCGGTTGATGACCAAGGTCGACGCGCGCTGGCTGGTCGCGCTGGGCCTCGTGCTGACGGCGCTGGCGTTGTGGCAAATGAGCCGGTGGTCGCTCGACGTCACCCGCTCGATGCTCGTCTCGACGGGCATCATTCAAGGGCTCGGCCTCGGTTTCATTTTCATCCCGATGAGCGTCATCACATTTTCGTCGCTCCCCCACGACCTGCGCACGGCCGGCACCGCGCTCTTCAGCCTGTCCCGCAACATCGGTTCGAGCATCGGGATTTCCGTGATGATCTATCTGCTGGGCCAGACCACCCACAAGGTGCACGCGATTCTGGCCGCGCACATCGAGCCGTTTCGCGCCCCGCTCCAGCACCTGCCGGCGATGCTGAATCCCGCCTCGGTCAGGGGGCGCGCCCTGCTCGACGTGCTCGTGACGAGGCAGGCCACCTTGATCGCCTATCTCGGTGACTTCTTCATCATGTTCGTCATCGCGCTGCTCGCGCTGCCGCTGGTGCTGCTCATGCGCCATCCGCGGCATCGCCTTGACGACGGGGAGGTCTCGGCCGCGATCGAATGAAGGGCCAAATCGGATGGATTCCTTCCGATGATTTTCCTTGCGCGGCCGGTCCGCGCTCCTGTTTCGTATCCGACTCCAATTTCCCGGACCCTTAGCTCAGTTGGTTAGAGCGCTTCCTTGACATGGAAGAGGTCACTGGTTCGAGTCCAGTAGGGTCCACCAGCTTTTTGCGGTCGCCTGACCCGATTCCGGGGATGGCTGCTTACGAGCGGAAAAACTCCTGCGCACTCGCGCGATCCCGGGTGATTTGCGTCCGAAGTTCGTCCACGCCGGCGAATTTCCTCTCGGGCCGGATGAACTGCAGCCATTCCACCACCACCACGTCGCCGGCGCCAAACGGGCATGCTCCGAGCACATTCACTTCCAATCGCGGCACCGTCGTCTGCTCCACCGTCGGACGCAGCCCGTAGTTGGCCACGGCCGGCAGGGCCAGCAGCGACTTCGCGCCGCTCACGCGAACGGCATACACGCCGAATCGCGGTTTGCACTCGGGCGACCACGCCAGGTTGAGCGTTGGAAACCCGATCGCATGCCCGAGCCGTTTGCCGGGCGTCACCACGCCCTCGGCAAAATACGGGTAGCCCAGCATCGCATTCGCGCCAGTGACATCGCCCGACTCCAGCGCACTCCTGATGCGTGAACTGCTGATGGGTTCGCCGTCGAGATTCACCCGCGGCGCGCTGAGGACATGGAGGCCCTGCGCCCGCCCCTCGCGCAGCAGCAAGGCCACGTCGCCGCGGCGATCACGGCCGAAACGCCAGTTTTCGCCGACATAGACCGCCGCCAACTGTGGCAGCCGCCGCTTGAGCCACGGCAGGAATTCCTCCGCCGAGATCTGCGCGAATTCCGGCGTGAACGCTTCCGTGATCACCGCATCGACGCCCATCCCCGCCAGCACGCGCGCCTTGGCCGGCCGCTCCATGAGCAATCGTGTCGGCTGGGCCGCGCGCAACACCGCGCTCGGGTGCGGCGCAAACGTCAGCACCGCCGACTGCCCGCCGCTGCGCCGGGCCGATTGCACCGCGGTCTCGATCACCGCGCGATGCCCGAGATGCACGCCGTCGAAAATTCCGATCGCGAGGTGCAGCGGGCGATCCGGCAGCTCCGCCGTCGCGACGCCCTCGAATTGAAGCACCCTGCTCATCGCTCCCCGGCCGCTCGCTACCGCACGATGCTCGGCGCCGCGTCGTAAACCGGGATCAGGCGCTTCTCGATTTCCGTCAACGGAAGCGCCTCGATTTCCGGAATCGTCAATGCCTGCGCCACGTTGAACCTGTCCGTCGCCGTCCGGCGCAACGCCGCCAAAAACGCGCCGCAGCCGAGTTTTCGCCCGAGGTCGTGCGCGATCGTCCGGACATACGTGCCCTTGGTGCAGCGCAGTCGAAAGTTGAAGCGCGGCAGCGCAAAGGCGGTCAGCTCGAAACTCATCACGCGAATAAACCGTGGCTCGCGCTCGATTTCCTCGCCCTTGCGCGCGGCCTTGTAGAGCGGCACGCCGCCGATCTTGATCGCGGAGTACATCGGCGGCGTCTGGTATTGGTCGCCGAGAAACCCGTTCATAGCGTGCCGCACCTCGGCTTCGGTCAGCGGCGGGACCGGCTGCGTTTCGACGACTTCGCCATCGGCGTCCTGCGAGTCGGTGACTTTGCCGAGCTCGATGGTGCCTTCGTATTCCTTGTCGAGGCTGATCAGGTATTGCGAGATCCGCGTGGCCTTGCCGATGAGCAGGATCATCAACCCGGTCGCCATCGGATCGAGCGTGCCGGCGTGGCCGATCCGCCGCATGTTCAACTTGCGCCGCAGCCGCGCCACCACGTCGTGCGAGGTGTGTTCCGGCGGCTTGTCCACAAGCAGCACGCCCTCGAGTTCCTTGCGGGGATGAATCATGCCGTTTTGCTCTTTGCGTCCACTGCGGAGATTTGCGCCGCCAGCGCGGCGATCAGGCGCGCGCGAAAATCCGCCGGCACCGGTTTCAAATTCAGTCCCGCGGCGCACGCGTGACCGCCGCCGCTGAATTGCGCCGCGATGCGATCCAGCCGGTAGGCGGGATCCTTCGAACGCAGGCTCGCCTTCACCGATCCATCCGGCCGCTCCTCGATGAGCGCGCCCACGTCCACTCCGTCGATGCAGCGGGCGTAGTCGACGAGGCCTTCCGTGTCTTCGGCGGTCGTGCCCGTTTCCTCGAACACACCGTTGGGCAGCGTCCCGATGCAAACGCGGCCGTCGCATTCCATCGTCAGCGAGGCGAGAAACCGCTGCAGCAACTGCAGCTTTCCCGTCGTCTCGCGCTCGTAAAGTTCGAAGCCCGCCTCCGTCGGCTTCGCGCCCCGGGCCATCAATTCCGCCGCCAGCAAAAAGGTCCGCCGGGTCGTCGAGGTGAAGCGGAACTGCCCGGTGTCGGTCAGGATTCCCGTGTAAAGTCCCTGCGCGGCCTGCGGGTCGACGGTCACGCCGCAGTCGAAAAACACCCCGGCCAGGATCTCGCATGTCGCGGCCGAATTGCTGTCGACCAGGTTGAACTCCGCGTAGCCGGCGTTCGAGAGATGGTGGTCGATGTTGCCCACCGGATTCGGAAAGCGGGCCCGGAGCCGTTCGCCCGCCCGGGAATGATCCGCGCAGTCGACGAAGACCGCGGCATAATCCGTCTGGTCGCGCACCATTTCGTCGGTGCGCACGAACCGCATGCCGGGAGCGAGGAACTGCAGCCGCCGCGGCACGGCGTCGCTGTTGACGCAGACGATCTCCCGCCCCCGCGTCGCCAGCACGCGGGCCAGCGCCACCTGCGCGCCAATGCAGTCGCCGTCAGGCCGGCTGTGCCCGATCACGGCGACCTTCCGGCCGGAGAGCCGCTCGAGCAGTTGCGCGAAGGGCGCGGAGAAATCCGGATAAAATTTTTCCACGGCAGGCATGAACGTCATTCGGCCGCCTCGCCGGTGGAAGGCGCCGGCGGTTCGATCTCGTCGAGGAGTCGCATCATTCGCGTGCTGCGTTCCGCCGAACGATCCGCCACGTATTCGAACCGCGGCAGGTATTTGAGGACGATCCGGCGTCCCAGCTCCTGGCGCAATTCACCGGCATGCGCGCGCAGCCACCGCATTTTCCGGCCGGTTTCCATTTCATCGCCGACCACCGATACGAAGACCCGCGCATCGCGCAAGTCCGGCGCGACGCGCACCTCCGTGATCGTCATGGCCACCGTCTCGCTCTGGAAACGCTTGCGCAGGATGTCGCTGAGCTCGCGCTGGATCAGCTCGTTCACTCGAAGCGTGCGGTTGCTCATGAATCCTCGATTTTGGATTTGGTCGTTTCGATTTCCGCTGGCGCCGGCTGGCGGCCAATCACAAATCGCGATTCAAAATCGAACTTATAGCGACGCCCTGACCTTCTGGATTTCGAAGACCTCGATGACGTCGCCGTTCTCGTAGCCGTTGAAGTCGTCGAGTTTCACGCCGCACTCGAGGCCGGCCCGCACCTCGTTCGCGTCGTCCTTGAAACGCCGGAGCGTGGCGATCTTTCCTTCGTGCACGATCTCCCGGCCGCGGCGCAGGCGCGCCGCCGCGTTGCGCACGATCTTGCCCTCGGTGACCAGGCAGCCGGCGACAAAGCCCTTCGCGAGCGGAAACACCTGGCGCACTTCGGCCGCGCCCGTTTTTACTTCGCGCTGCTCCGGCTCGAGCAGGTCCGCCATCATGTCGCGCACGCGGTCGCCTAGCTCGTAGATGATCGAGAACATCTCGATCCTCACTCCATGATGCTTGGCGAGCGGGGTGACGCCGTTTTCCAATTTCGTGTTGAACCCGATGATCACCGCGTTGGACGCACTCGCCATCAGCACGTCGTTCTTGGTCACGAGGCCGACGTCGGTGGAAACGATCTCCAGCGAGACCTTGGCGCTCTTGATCCCTTCGAGGATCGTCCGCACGGCTTCCGAGGAGCCGAAGACGTCGGTCTTGATGATGAGCTTCAGCACCTTGGCCTGCGTGGCCGCGATGTTGGCGAAGAGCTGCTCGACCGAAACGTCCTTCGGTGCCGCGTCGGTGGTCGTGGCGGCCTTGCGCAGGTTCTGCTGCTCTTCCTCCGCGAGTTTTTCCGCCTCGCGCGCATTTTTCACCGCCTTGAACAGCGCTCCGCTGTCCGGCGTGCCCGACCAGCCGATGACCCGCACCGGCGTGGCCGGGGGAGCTTCCTTCAGATTGTTGCCCTGGTCGTCGAACATCGCCCGGACGCGCGCGTAGTGCGGCCCGCATACGAGCGCATCACCGACGCGCAATGTCCCGCGCTGCACGATCACGGTCGCCAGCGGCCCGCGCCCGACGTCGACTTGGGACTCGATCACGACGCCGGCGGCGTCCGCCTTCGGGTTGGCCTTCAGCTCGAGCACGTCGGCCTGCAGGAGGATCATTTCCAGGAGCTGGTCGATGCCCTGCCCCTTGATCGCCGAAACGGGGACCGTGATCGTTTCACCGCCCCAGTCCTCGGGAGCGATGCCGCGCTGCTGCATCTGCGCCTTGACCTGGTCGAGGTTGGCGCCCTTCACGTCCATCTTGTTCACCGCGACAATCAACGCGACCTTGGCGTTCTGCGCGTGCTTCAGCGCTTCGTCGGTCTGCGGCATGAAACCGTCGTCCGCCGCCACCACAAGCACCGCGATGTCCGTGATGTTGGCGCCCCGCGCGCGCATTTTGGAAAACGCCGCGTGGCCCGGCGTGTCGAGGAAGGTGATCTTGCGGCTCTGAAAATCGATCTGGTAGGCGCCGATGTGCTGCGTGATCCCGCCCGCTTCGCCCGCCGCGACATTCGCCTTGCGGATGGCATCGAGCAGCGACGTTTTGCCGTGGTCGACGTGCCCGAGGATGCAGACGACCGGCGGACGCGCCGCGAGGAACTTCGACTCGTCCTCCTCGACCGGCTTCTTTTCCTTCTTCGCCTGCTGCTGCTGGGTCGCGTCGCCGCGGTGCTTGATCTCGAGCAGGAAGCCGTGTTTCTCCGCGACCTTGATGGCGACCGTCTCCTCGATGTTCGAATTCATCGACGCGAAACCGCCCGCCTGGTTCAACTCGGAAATCAACCGGAACGGTTTCAGGCCCAACGCCGCCGCGAAATCGCGGACAACGATCGGCGGCTTGATGTGGATGATTTTGATTTCACCATGCTCGCCATGCGACGTGACCGTCGCGCTCGATGGCGCCGGGGCCGGTGGCGCGAGCGGCGCCGGCGACATGCCGGGCAGCGGCGGCGGGGGGAGCGGTGCGGCGCGCGGCACTGACACCGGCGGTGCGACCGGCGGCGGGGCTTTGGCCACCGGAGGTGGAGGCGGTGCTGAAACCGGTCGGGACGGAATCGCTGGGGTCGGAGGCGGAGCCGAAGGCGCGGGGCGCGGCGTCACCGGCAACGGCCGTGTCACCGCCGGCGTGGCCGCGATCGCTTTCGCTGCGGCCGCGGCTTCGCGTTCGCGACTGACTTCCTCCTTCGTGCGCACAAACGCCCCGGCGGGCGGACGCAACGTGGGCGTCATCGCTTCGACTTCCTCACCCGTCTCGGCCGCGGGCGCCTCGGTCTTTTCGCTCGGCACGGGCACCGGCTCGCTCGCGGCCTTGTCCGCAAATTCCTTCTCGAGCTCCTCGACGTAGATGTTGCTGACGGTGCTGGAAACCGACTTCGTGTCCGCAGAAACGTAGCCTCGCTCCTTCAGCAAGGCCAACATCTCCTTGCCCTCCATGTTGTGGCGCTTGGCGAGTTCGTGAATGCGGATGCTCATCAGTGATTCGATCGAAAAAGTAAGTTAGGACTGCGGTGTCTGGTGCTGCGCGGAAACGCGGCCAATGATGCGCTCCGCCTCTTCCGCGGTGAAACCGGCGTCGACCAGGTCGTTCGGCTCCACGCCTTCGAACGCCGCGGGGGAATTGATGCCCATGTCGACCAACCGCCCGGCCACCTCGGCATCGAGCGCGAAGGCCTTGACGAGCGACGCGATGGCATTGCCTCGTGGATCGTCGCCCGCCGCGTGGAATTCCTCGATATCGAGCCGCCAGCCGATCAGGCGCGAAGTCAGCCGGGCGTTCTGGCCCTTGCGGCCGATCGCGATCGCGAGATCGTCCGTCGCCACCTTCAACAGAACGCGATGCGTCTTCTCGTCGATGACGATTTCCCGCGGGACCGCCGGCTTCATCGCCTCGATGACCATTTCCCGCGGGTCCGCGAAATAACGGATGATGTCGATCTTCTCGCCGTTGAGCTCGCGCACGATCGTCTTCACGCGCGCACCGCGGGCGCCGACGCAGGCGCCGACCGGGTCGACCTTCGGGTCCGTGCTGGTGACGGCGATCTTGGTGCGATAGCCGGGTTCGCGGGCGAAGGCTTCGATCTTGACTGTGCCGTCCGCGATTTCCGTGACCTCGAGTTCGAACAGGCGGCGGACGAATTTCGGGCTCCCGCGCGTAAGAATGATTTCCGGTCCGCGCGGCGTGCTCTCGATGTTGAGCAGCAAACAGCGGATGCGCTCGCCCGGCTGGTATTCCTCGCCGGGGACTTGCTCCTTGCCCGGCATGACCGCCTCGGCCTTGCCCAGGTCGATGAACAAATCGTTGCGTTCGCGGCGGCGCACGGTGCCGGTGACGATGTTGCCGACCTGATCTTTGAAGTCGTCGAAAATCCGGTCCTTCTCGAACTGCCGCAGGCGTTGCATCACCGCCTGCCGGGCGGTCTGGGCCGCGATCCGGCCGAGGGTCGCCGGGTCGAGCTCCTTCTCCAGCATGTCGCCAATCTGCGCGCCCGGCTTCACCGCCTGGGCTTTCTCCACGTGAATCTCCGTCTTGGGATTGCTCACCGAATCGACCACCTTCAGCAGCGACCAGGCGTGCAGCTGC
>DASZPP010000104.1:0-14320 GCA_035549975.1 Opitutus sp. | reverse complement strand
CGAAACCCATCACGTCGTGCGCCCGTTCGCCCCAGCGCTGACCGCCGAGCTGCGCCGCGCCGACGACCGCCGCGATCCGGGCCACGTTGCCGAGAAAAGTCAGCGGCAGCGCGAGCACCGGCATCGTCGCCCGCCGCCACCACGCGCGCAGGTTGAGGTAGCCGATCAGCAGCGACAGCGCGAGGAGCGCCATCAGCGACCGCACGCCCGAACAGGCCGCCGCGACGTCGTATTGAAAATGTCCGTCCGGCGCGAAGAGCTGCGTGCCGCTGCGCACCACGCCGATTCCGACCGCATGCGCCATCGCCGTGCTCGCGTCGATCACTCCCATCCGCAGCCAGAACCCAACCGAATCCAGCACGCTCAGCGGAATCGCGAGCACCATGAATCCCAGCGGAAACGCCGCCGCCCGCGCCCACCGTTTGTCCGCCAGCGCCAGCGCACCCCACGCGAACAGCAGCGCCGCCACGATCGAAATCCGCGTCTGCTGCGCCACGAACCCGACCGCGTGCAGCGCCAGCCCCGCCGCCATCGCCAAAGTCGGAACGCGGAAGTCGTAACTCGGCGTGCCTTCGCCCGCGGCCCCCGCTCTATTTTCCGCGTTCCGCGATCCGCGTTCCGCGTTCTTCCGGTTCCGCCACATCAACCAGCCGCTGATCGCCAGAATCAGCCACCCGTGCTCCGTCTCCGCCCGCGGGTTGATCCACTGGCTGATCCACCACCACCACAGCGACGCCGTGTTCACGTAGCCGCGCGTCGCGTTGCCGAAAAACTGAAACAGGCAAAACCCCGCCAGCGCACACGCGAGCGCCGCCCACCGCCGCGGGAGGGGATGAGACAGCCTGCTTGTCATGCGCGTGATTGAAACCTTAGCTTCGCGCACTTGGCAAAACCTTCGCACGCTGACGAAAGGCCGCGTCTCCTCGTGACCGAGCTTTGGGGTCTCGGGGATTTTTCGCTCGCCGTGCCGTTCCTGCGGATGGCGGCCCGGCACGCCCGCGTCACCGTGCTCGCGCAACCCCGCACCGCCGCGCTGCTCGCACGCTTCGCCCCCGAAACCGCACTCGTCGCCCTGTCGGCGCCATGGACCGCCTTCCGCGGCAAATACCGGCTGCATGCATGGCCATGGCGCCAGCTCACGCAGGCGATCCGCACGTTGCGCGCGCAGCAATTCGATGTCGCGGTGTCCGCCCGCCCCGATCCGCGCGATCACGCCCTCATGTTCCTTGCCGGCGCCAAAACCCGCCTCGGTTTCCCTCGCGCCGGCTCACGCCCGCTGCTCACACGGGCGCTGCCGCGTCCGCCGCAACCGCACCGCGCCGAACATTGGCGCGCACTCGCTTCCGCGCTGGGCTGGCCCGTCCCCGACGATCCACTCCCGCGCCGACGCCCCGGCCGCCGGATCGTCATCCACACCGGCGCCGCGCAGCCGACGCGCCGCTGGCCCCGCGAACGCTTCGAGGAAATCGCCGCGCGCCTCCGCACCGCCGGCTGGGACGTCACCGTGATCGACGAATCGCACGGCGACCTTCCCGCGCTCCTCGACCAGCTCGACGCCGCCGACCGCTTCATCGGCAACGACTCCGGCCCGGGCCATTTCGCCGCGCTGCTCGGCGTGCCGACTTTCACCGTGTTCGGTCCGGTCCTGCCGTCGCATTTTGCGCCGCAACATCCGCTCGCCTCGTGGATCGAGGGCGCGCCCTGCCGCTACAAACCCTGCTTCGATTCCTGCCGGTTCGCCGAACCGCATTGCATCCTCGCGCTCGACGTCGACACCGTGTGGTCCCGGCTGCAACCGTGGCTCGCCCGCCCGACGGCTCCCGCCGGCGCAGCGGGCGCGTAGTCGCCCGCGCGCTCAGAATCGAAGCGGAAACAACCGCGTATACACGCCCAGCAGCATCCCATCGTGCCAGCGCGGCGGCGGCACCGGCCGGGCCCGCGATGGCGCTTCGAGAATCTCGCGCACAAAGCCCGCGAAGCATGCGAAGTAGTCCTTGATTCCCTTGCTGCCGGCGTGCGCTCGGCACGCCGCGCTCAACGCCTCGACCTCCGCCGCCGGCCGGCGCGCCAGCGCCGCCAATCGATCCGCCGCCGCCTCGATAGCGCCGACAGGATACAATCCCGCGGACGCCGCCGGGCCCAGCAGTTCCGCCGCCGCCGGCGAAAAATCCGGATGCACGGGAACGGCGCCGGCGATCATGCCTTCCAGCATCGCGCGGCTGAGTCCTTCGAAGTCGCTCAGCAAAACGATCGCCCGCCAGCCCGCCAGGGTCCGCCAGTAGTCCGCTCCTTTTTGCCAGCCGAGGAATTTCACCCGCGGATGACTGCGAAGCCGCTGCTGGAGTTTCTCCCGGTAGTCCCCGTCGCCGAGCACTTCGAAAACGTAATCGACGCCGCGCCGGTCGAGCGCCGCCAGCAGCAGCGGCAGCCGTTCCATCCGCTTTTGCGCCTGCACGATTCGCCCCGCGTAACCGAACCGCACTGGTCCCGCCGGTCGCCGCGCGACCAATCCCGCGGGCGCGTCCGCGAAAAATGGTGTCGCCCGAATCCGTTCCGCCGGAAAATCCGGCAGCACGCGGCGCACGTGGTCGGCCATTCCCTCGCTGACCGAGAGGAACGCGTCCACCTGCGGCGCCCGCGCGCGCAGCAGTTTGTCGAGATGCGGCCGCTCCGTGTGCAGCACGGCGATCCGCCGTGCCGCGCCGTCCAGCGGCGCAAACCAGTCCACGCCCCAGCCGTCGTGATAAATCGCGACATCCGCCGCCGCCGCCCTCGCGGCGGCCGCAAAACGCCGCCGCAGCGCCCCGATCGTTTCCCACCCGTGCCCGGCCAGCGTCACGCCTTCGGGCCACGTGGAGCCGCGATCGAAGAAGCTCACGAACCGCGGCCGAAACCCGCTCCCGACATCGCCCCGCCGATGAAAACCGAGGATGTAGGGCACGCTTCCGTCGTCCTCGCGCGTCAGCGCGCAATGCAGGATGGTCGGCGTAGTCATGCCTCGCAGGTGAGAGTTGCCGGCCGTCGGGCGCACCGCCAGCTTGAAGCGCCCGGTCCGTCTGCTCGGGCCGGGCCCACGCCCGCCTCGAGGCAGCAGGCCGTGGTCGACCGCCGTCGCTTCGGCCCCGGTGTTGCCAATTCGATTCCGGCGGGCTAGCTCGCCGTCCGCTGAAACCGACCCCGCCAACTCCCGCCGCCCTGCGGTTCTGGCAGGACAACGCCCCGCTGAAGTCGAGCGCGGTGACGCTCTCGTTTCAGGTCGTCCGCTACGTCGCGAACATCGGACTCACCATGGCGTTGGCCCGCCTCATCGCCCCGGCGGATTTCGGCTTGTTCGCGATGGCGGTCACGTTCACCGGCCTGCTGATGCTGTTCCGGGACGGCGGACTCGAGGCGGCGATGATCAGTCGCGGCCACGCGTCGGAGCACGAGCGGGCCGCGGTGACGGGACTCGCGTGCTTCTACGGCCTCCTGCTCGCCGCCGCCTGCGCCGCGGCGGGTCCGGTGCTGGCGCGGGTGTTCGGCGAACCGCGGCTCGTGGCGGCGCTCCTGCTGCCGGCCGGCGCATTTCTCTTCTACGGGCTCGACGTCATGCCGAGCGCCGACCTGCTGCTGGCGCACCGTTTTCGCACGCATGCGGCAGTGGAGATGGTCGCGATCTTCACCGGCTGGTGTGCGACGTTGCTTCTCGCCTGGCGCGGCGCGGGCTACTGGGCGCTCTTCTCGACCGAGATCGTCAGCGCCGCGTCCCTGCTCGCCGGTCACGCCTGGGCGGCGCGCTGGCGGCCGCGCTTCAGCCGGTCGTGGGGACTCGCGCGGCATTTCTTCCACTTCGGCCGCACGGTGAGCTTCAACCGCGCGCTCGGCCACGCCAGCCGCAACATCGACAATCTCATCCTCGGCGTCGTGGCCGGCGCCACCGGCCTCGCGTTCTACAGCAAGGCCTACCGCCTCGTCAGCGTTCCGCAGGACAGCATCAATTCGCCGCTGACGCGGATGGCGTTGCCGCTGCTGGCGCGATTGCGCGACACGCCCGCGGAATTCGTGCGCGCCTACCGGCATTTCATTCTCACGAGCCTCGCCCTGAGCCTGCCGGGCGTCGCCTTCCTGCTGCTTTCCACGCCGCAGATCGTCGCGATCATCTACGGGCCGACGTGGACGCCCGTCGTGCCGTTGCTGCGCCTGCTCGGATTGATGGGCCTGTTCGGCCCGCTGCTCGTCAGCGCCGGGTGGGTCTTCACCGCGTTGGGCACGGTCGACCGCCAGCTCCGCTGGGAAGTTCTCAACGTCGTCGTCCTGACCGCTGCATTTCTCGTCGGCGCGCACTGGGGTGTCGCCGGCGTCGCCGCCGCGGCGAGCCTGGGCCACACGGCGCTGCGCGTGCCGGCACTGCTCTACTGCTTTCGCGGCTCGCCGCTGCGCCTGCGCGACGTCGCAGAGGTGGTCTGGCGGCCGCTGCTCGCGACCGCGATCGCCGCGGGCTTCGTGCTGCTCGTTCAACACACGACTGCTCCGGGTCATTCCGTTCTCGCCGCGGTGGCGCGGGACGGAGTCGTGCTCGCCGCCGGTTACGCACTCGGATGGATCGCGGTGCCGGGATGGCGGGCGTTCCTGCGCCACGAACTCCGCCGGCCCGCCGCGTCCGCTACGACACCAGCCAGCGATCGAACCAGCCTGTCCGCAGCAGGCACGCATTAGCCACGCGCCGGATTTCCCCGGCGCCGCCCTCGCGGACCAGCGCGCCGCCGGCGCCGAGCAGCTTCGCCCACGAGCCGTCCGGACCTTTGTGCCGCTGCAGGATCGCGCGTAAAAGGAAGCGCCGCCCGGCCTCCCGGCTGAAGCGCGGTCGCTGTTCCTTCAGCACATGCCGACAGGTGCGCCAGTTCTCTTCGTGTTGGGTGTTGGTCCGTCCGGCCTGCTGAAGGTGTACCTGCACCAATGGGTCCGGTACATTGGGGACGGCGCGCAATCTGTGGTGCGCGAGAAACCGGAGCGCGTAATCGAGATCCTCGGCCGACGCATATCGTGCGTCGAAGAAATGTGTCGGATCGCGGCGATGAAACAAAAACGGCGTGCTCCACACCGCCTCGAGCAACAAGGCGTCATCGGCAAGTTCGCGGGTTCCAACCTGAACGAGGCGCCGCCGAAAGGCCAATTCCACCTCAAAACCGCATAGCACGATTGACGCACTCTTCTCTCGCGCCAGCGCCAGTTGCCGGCTGATCTTTCCGGGCGCGTATTCGTCGTCGTCGTCGAGAAACGAAACCCACTCGCCCGCCGCCTGCCTCAGGCCCGCATTCCGTGCCGCCGCCGCGTTGGCAAACGGCCCGCCTTCGATCAGACGCACGCGGGCATCGCCGCCAAAGCGTGCGAACTCCGGCTGGTCCCGCACCGGCGGCGCGCGGCGATTGCTGTCCACCAGCAGCACCTCGAGCTCCGGAGCGTCCTGCTCCAGAACACTGCGCAAGGCGCGCGGCCACAACTGCGGCCGGTCGCAGGTCGGCAGGATCACGGACACGAGGGGCACGCCGACTTTCCTAGCGGCCGCCGCGCCGCCGGCAAGCGCCGGCCGCGTTTTCGCTGGAGCGGCCCACGGCCCGGTGACATCACGAGGCAGGATTGCAGCGATGACCCTTTCTCCCCTCTGGCGCACCCGGTTTTTCGCAGCCGGCGCGGCCGTGCTCGCCGTGTGGCTCGGCGTCGACCTGGCCTACCGGGAGTTCGTGTTTCCGGGGCTCTGCGCCGGCGCGCTGGCGATTTTCCTGCTCGCCCGCTTTCAGCCGCTGCCGATCGAGGCGTTGCTGACCGGGATCGCCATGGCCGGCTACGTGATCGGCAACCGCGGCTTCGCCCAGATCTCGCTCGCCGGCCATTTTCCGCTCCTGCCCGGCGAGGCCGTGCTCGTGCTCGGCGGCGCGATCCTGCTGGTGCGGACCGCCTGGCGGCGCGAACTGCCGTTTCGCCGCGATCCGCTCAATCTGCTTTTGCTGGCATGGATGACATTCGGCGCGCTGCGGCTGCTGGTCGATGTCCACCACTACGGTTTCCTCGCGCTCCGCGATTTTGCGCTCGTTTATTACGCCGCGTATTTCTTCCTCGGCCAGGAAATCGCCAATGACGCCCGGGCCGCCCGATTCTGCGAGAATATCCTGCTCGCAAGTTGCGTGATCATGCTGCCGCTTTACGTCCTGACGCACGAGATCCCGATATTCTTTCTGACGGAACTGACGGTGCAGGGAGAGCCAGTGATCTATTACAAGGACGATCTCGCCGGCTTATTTCTCATGATCGGGTCCGTCCTTGCCTTTTTGCGTTTCGAAGAGCGGCGCCGCTGGTGGAGCCTGGTGATCAGCCCCGTGCTCGCGGGTAGTGCGCTCACACTCGCAAATCGTGCGGCGATGCTCGCGCTCGCAACCGCCACGCTCTGGCTCTTGCTGGGCCGACGGTGGCGGTTTGCCGCGATGCTCAGCGGCAGCGGCATCATGGCCATCGTCGTGATCTTGGCGGGTGCGAGCGCACTGCGCATCCCGTGGGAACGGACGCCGGTACTTGGAGTTTACGAGGGCTTGGTCTCCCTTACCGATCCCACCGGCGCGCGACAGTACAAAGGCAGCGAGACCTTCAACAAGGGCGACAACAATCGGTTTCGCTGGGTCTGGTGGCACGCGGTCGTCGACGAAACCGTCGAGGCCGATCCCTACTTCGGTCTCGGGTTCGGTGCGGACCTGGCTTCGCGTTTCGCACAGGAATACTATCCGGAGGGCTCCGACGAGTTTCCCACACGCAGTCCACACAACGTGCTCCTGACGATCTTCGCACGCCTAGGTGCCGTCGGCCTGATCGCATTCCTGGGCGTGGTCGCGATCGTCACCCGGGAAACGTGGCAGGCCGTCCGGGCCGGGCCGCGGCTAGCCGCGCCGTGGTGCGCGGTCTGGGCGATTTTCACGAGTGCGTGCCTGGGTGTTGTGCTCGAAGGCCCGATGGGCGCAGTCATTTTCTGGACGATCCTCGGACTCGCGCACCGCTCGCTGCAGCAGCACCGCGCCGGAATCGCGGCGGCGGCTGAACCGCCGGTCGACGCGCCCGCTCTCGCCGAGGCGCCGGTTCAGCCCTAAAATAGTCGCTTCCGCTTTACCGGATTGCACCGCGGTGCCAGACCGGTTTGTTCGATTCGACGAATTGCGTCCGCCCGCTCCTCCTCGTGAAGCTCCCCTCGCCCACCGAATATATCAGCGTCTTCCGGACGCACACGCGCGGCCGCTGGGATTTGGTGAACCCCGTGGCGCTGTCCGTGCTGAGCCTGTTCGGCGTGGCTTTCATTTACAGCGCGCAGCTTTCCGCGCACGGCAATGCGTGGCTGATGCAGATCGTCTGGCTCGCCGCCGGCGCGATGATTTACGTCGTCGTGTCGCTGATGGACTATCGTTTCTGGCTGGGCATCGGCCACTGGTTCTACCTCGCCAGCATCGTCCCGCTGGTGCTCGTGTTCATTCCAGGCGTCGGCGGCGCCGCGGCGGAGAAATGGGGTGCCCAGCGCTGGATCGATCTCGGGTATTTTTCCTTTCAACCGTCGGAGACGGCCAAGGTCGCCGTGCTGCTCATCACCGCCGGCATATTGATTCACAACGAGATCGGCACGGTCCGCCAGTCGCTCGGCGTGCTGGGGAAATTGGCCCTTGCGGTGGGTGTCCCCATGTTCTTGATCTTGCTTCAGCCCGATCTCAAGTCGGCGATCGTGCTGCCCCCGATGGTCTTTTCGATGCTCTACGTCTCGAAGCTGTCCTCGCGTTTCTTCGCGGCGGCGCTGGGGGCGTTCATGTTCGTCGTCGCCCTCGTCTCGTGGGACACGTGGCGCTACGAGAACTTCATGGACTCGCACGGCTACTCCTATCTCAAGGACCGCGGCAAGTTCGAGGCTCAGTCCTGGGTGCCGCTCCACGATTATCAGCGCAACCGCATCATCTCCTTTATCGCGCCCGACAAAATCGACCCGATGGGCATCGGCTGGAATCAGCGCCAGTCACTCATCTCGGTCGGTTCCGGCGGCCTCACCGGCAAGGGCTGGACCGACGGTACGCAGGCGCAGCTCGGCTACCTGCCGCGCTCGGTCGCCCACAACGATTTCATCTTCTCGGTCATCGCCGAGGAAAAAGGTTTCCTGGGAAGTTTAACGGTTCTCAGCCTGTTTGGTCTGGTTTTGTTCAACGGCATACGCATCGCCGGTCTCGCGAGGGACCGCTTCGGCACGCTGCTCGCCATCGGCGTCACCGTGCTGTTCGCGGTGCACGTGTTCGTGAACATCGCCATGACCATCGGGCTTGTGCCCATCACGGGCATACCGCTTCCCTTTATCAGCTACGGAGGCTCGTTCGTGCTCAGTTGCTGCCTGCTGCAAGGACTGGTCCAGAGCGTCTATCGCTTCAGGAAGGATTTCGTATGAAGTCGCTTCTTCGCGATACGGACCGCTCTGCCGGAATTTCCTGCGCCGCTCCTGCCGCCCGCGGGCCCTCCGCCTTCAACACACGCCAACATCATGAGCGATTCACCATCGCAGTCCCCGTCTCATCCGGAGTCCGCTCCGGATCTCGCCCACCAGTATGAGGAGGAACTCGTCAACCCGCCCATCGCGGCCGGGTCCGCGCCCATCACCGCGGCCGAACTGAAAGCCGGCGCCGTCGAACGCGCCAGGCAGCGTCCGTTCCTCCAAAAAGTCCTCGCGGTGTTCCAGAAGGAAAAAGGCTCCTACCGCGAGCTCATCATCAACTCCGAGCCGCTCGAGAAGCGCGTCGCCCTCCTCGTCGACGGCCGGCTCGAGAAATTCGAGATCGAGCGCGAGTCCGACCACCGCATGGTCGGCGCCATCTACAAGGGCCGCATCAAGAACCTCGACGCCGGCCTCAAGGCCGCCTTCGTCGACATCGGCTACACGAAGAACGCGTTCCTCCACTACTGGGACATGCTCCCCGCCGCCGCCGACTCCTCCGTCGAGGTCGTCCGCGTCAACAAGCGCAAGAACGCCCCGCCCCGCCCCGCCGAGCCCACCGTCAAGGACATCCCGCAGATGTATCCCCCGGGCACCGATATCGTGATCCAGGTCACGAAGGGCCCGATCGGCACCAAGGGCCCGCGCACCACGACCAACCTCTCCATCCCCGGCCGCTATCTCATCCTCACGCCGTTTTCCGACGGCTGCGGCATCTCCCGCAAGATCGAGGACCCGAACGAGCGCAAGCGGCTCAAGCACCTCATCAACGAGCTCACCATCCCCGAGGGCATGGGCGTGATCGTCCGCACCGCCGGCGAGGGCAAGAAGGCCCGCTATTTCGTCCGCGACCTCCACATCCTCCTGAAAACCTGGCAGGACATCCAGACCAAGATGCAGTCGGAGCGCGCTCCCGCCTGCCTCTACCAGGAACCGGACCTCGTCGAGCGCACCGTCCGCGACTTCCTCACCGAGGAGGTCGACCGCGTCCTCGTCGACAGCCAGGACGACCACAAGCGCATCCTCGAGCACGTCGCGCAAATCTCCAAGCGCTCCGCCGGCCGCATCGCGTTCTACAAGGACAGCATCCCGATCTTCGAGCGCTTCAACATCGAGCGCCAGATCGAGCAGACCGGCCAGCGCAAGGTCCCGCTCCCCTCCGGCGGCGAAATCGTCATCGACGAAACCGAGGCGCTCATCGCGATCGACGTGAACACCGGCTCGCACAAGAGCCGCGGCGGCGACGAGAAGAACGTCATCTACGCCGTCAACCTCGAGGCCGCCACCGAGATCGCCCGCCAGATCCGCCTCCGCAACCTCGGCGGCCTGATCATCTGCGACTTCATCGACATGAAGGAGCGCCGCCACCGGAATTCCGTTTACGAGAAAATGGTGCAGGAGATGGCGACCGACAAGGCCAAGAACCACATCCTCCCCATCTCGACGCTCGGCATCCTGCAGATGACGCGCCAACGCCAGCAGGAATCGCTCTCGTCCAACCTCTACACCGACTGCCCGTATTGCCGCGGCCGCGGCATCGTGAAGTCCGCGACGACGATGTCCGTCGAGCTCCAGCGCAAGCTCAGCTCTGTCGTCCGCCGCCTGCAGGCGCGCAAGGACGGCCGGGAATACTCGCTGCGCGTCCTCGTGCACCCGAGCATCCTCGAACGCCTCCGCAGCGAGGACGCCGAGCTCCTCGTCCGCATGGAAAAGCTCTACGGCACGAAATTGGCCTTCCGCGCCGACCTCAACTACCACGTCGAGAACTTCAAGATCATCAATGCCGTCACCGGCGAGGAATACCGGTAGCTGGTGACTGAATCCCATGCCCATCACCCGGCAGACCGTCGATTCGACCAAATTCAATTCCGCAGCGGTCTTGCCATTTGAGCTTCGGCTACTCGATTTCGAATCGGCGATGCAGGATGTCTACGACTTCTTTCACGACGTGAATTCGCATTTGCGCGGGAAAGGTTTGATGCGGTTGGACGATATGCTGCGCCCCGCGATCATGTCGGGCGTGCTTTCCGACATGCTCACCGCCAGCTTGGCGAAGCACTCCCGCACGCTCGCCGAGAACGACTACTTCAACGGTCATCCCGATCTCGTGGTTCGCGGCGTTTATCCCAACGACAAAATCAAGGCCGGGACTGAGGGCGTGGAAATCAAGACGACGCGAAAGTCCGGAGGCGCCGTCGACACCCACGGCGCGCGCGACCAATGGCTGTGCGTGTTCGTTTACGACGTGGACTGCGCGACCGAGCCTGCGACCGAGCGCCGTCCGATGACCTTCACCGAAGCGTATCTCGGTCACGTAACAAAGGACGATTTCCGCAAAAACGCCCGCGGGGAGCTCGGCACCCGCACCGCGACCCTTCACAAGGAAGGAATCCAGAAGCTTCGAAAAAATTGGATTTATCGATCCTGATCGATCCGCACGGCGGCAAGCTTCGGAATCGCATCTCGGGCCAGTTCGAAATACGTCGGATCCTTCTCCACGCCGACACTCGCATAGCCGACCGCTTCTGCGGCTGCGAGTGTCGACCCCGCACCCGCGAATGGATCGACCACGACACCTTCGCCCAGCGGCAGCACCGCCCGCACGATCTGGCGCATGAAGGTCTGCGGCTTCAGGCTCGGATGGTTGGCCATCGCTCGTTCCGTGGCGCGGGTCGGCGACGATTCGATCACATCGCCAAACGGGCGATCCTTGGTCGGACGGCGAAAGCCACCCACCTTCCATTTCCGGAGATTGTCCTGAATGCGGCCTTCCGGGGCCTTTCGAAATACCAGCCACGGTTCCCACATCGAGCGAGGCATCACGCTCACGTTGGCGAATTCCTCATGGGCATCCTTGGGACGATCTCCCCCTCGCATCGTCATTACCAATCGAATGACTTCACCGCGCCGCTCCAGTCCTGCAGCCGCAAGCGCGTTTGAAACGATATGGGACAGAAGCGGATTGGACGCGACCAAGACATTCGCTCCCGGCACGAGTTTCGGCAGGAGCAGCCGCGCCCATTGGAGGAAGAAAAGCCTCAAGTCGTCCAACTGCCCCTCCGTCAGCGTCGTGAACCGCGGGAGTGGCGAGCGGACATGCCCGTCGAACGACGGCGGAATTCTCCAAACGCCCCCACGCCCATCCCGCAGTTTCGCCTGCTGCTCCGGCGTATATTCATGCAGGCCATAGGGTGGATCGGTCACGATCGCATGAATCGAGTGATCTTCCTGTCGCCCGATCCAGTCGAAGCAATCGGCATTGTGCAGTTCGCACTTCCCGAAAACAAACGGTTCCTCCAACTCGACGATTCCCACCAGCTCGCGTTGCCCCGCGCTGCTGAAATGCGGCAACCCGTAGTAGCCGCGTTCCTCGCTCACAAAGGACTCCGGCGTGTTGAGCCGCAAATAAGACCGCACCGACGAACCTGGCGCCTCGCCGATCAACTCTCGCACGCCCTCCTCGATTTCCCTCACTGCCATGTGCCTTCCGCGCGAATTCAAGACGTTCAGGATCGCATCCCGCACCAGTCCCGGCGGATTTCGTTCACGCAATTTCGCCATCGCACGAGCAATTGACGTCGCGACGTCTTTGTCAACTTCTCTTCGGCGGCATTGTCATCTCTTGAAGACAAATTGGATTCCTGCCCGATGTTTCTTGGATCGGGCCTCTGAATCCTCAGTGATTTAAATTCCGCCGCCTAATTCGCCCGGAAGCCCTTGCCGGTCGCGGCCCAGTAGATGCCGCCGTAGATGTGGTGCAGGAAGACCGGATCCGACCAGACGGCTGGCAGGTGACCGAGGATCGTCGTGAAGGACCGCCCGCCGTCGTAGTCGTGATACCACGAAACGGGATGGACCGCGCCCATGCCGTCGCCCTTCTTCGTGCCCCAGTCGGCATGCGGGTTGTAGGTCGACTCGTCGACGGTCAGCAGAATGTGGCAGTCGCTCGGGAGCGGGGTCTTGAATTGATACCACTCCTCCGTGCGCAGCGCCCGCGGCGCGAACCGGTCCATGCCCGGAAAGTTCGGATCCTGCACCACAACCGTCGCCGTCTGCACCACCGGGTGAATGAGGAAGGTCGTTCCCTCCATCTTCGTATACCACGGCCAGTCGTATTCCGTGTCGGTGCCCGTGTGGATCGTGACGAAACCCTTTCCGGACTTAACAAACCGCTCGACCGCCGCCTGTTCATCGTCGTTGAGGATGTCGCCCGTCGTGAGCGCGAAGATGATGACCTGGTAGCTGGCGAGTCCCTTGTCGGTCAGGACGTCGCCGATCATGTTCGGCCAGACGAGATCGAAATCGTGAAGCTTGGCGAGTCCCTGCAGGGCGGGAACCGCGGCCTCGATCGAGTCGTGATGCCAGCCGGCGGTATTGGTGATGAGCAGCGCTTTGAACTGCGCGGCGAATGCGCCGGTCGTCAAGGCAGCGAACAGGGAAGCGAGGGCAAACAATGCACGGGGTTTCATAAAGCGGCCATTCCGACAAACCCGCGCGCAGAAAACGAATCAATTTTCCAGCCGGCCGCAGTTGGGGCCGAAGGCTGCGGCGACGCCATCGGCCTCGTTCGCGGTGCTGAAACTGACGCCGACTCGACGCCGGGGGCCGATGGCAGCGCCCGGTCGTTTTTCGTCACCGAAGTGTCATAATCTTTCCCCCTATGCGGCACTCCATTAAATCCCGCAGGTCCGTGGCGCGCGGTTCACTTGCAACTCCCCAAGCGGGTCGTGACGCTCGTCTCCCTCGGTTAACGGGTGGCGCGCCGGCGGCCCACCTTCCCCATGACGAAAAAGAACGGTCAACTTCAACCTCTCGAGAAAGCCCTCACCGGCATCACCGGCTTCGACGACATCACCGGCGGCGGCGTCCCGCGCGGCCGGCCCACCCTCGTCTGCGGCGCCGCCGGCTGCGGCAAATCGCTGTTCGCGACCGAATTTCTCGTGCGCGGCGCGACGCAGTTCGGCGAGTCGGGCGTGCTCATGACCTTCGAGGAAACCGCGCAGGACATCCGCAAGAATGTCGCCTCGCTCGGCTTCGACATCACCCGCCTCGTCGGGCAAAAAAAACTCTTCATCGATCACGTCCGCATCGAGCGCAGTGAGATCGAGGAAAACGGCGAATACGATCTCGAGGGCCTCTTCATCCGGCTCGATTTCGCGATCAAGTCGGTCAAGGCGAAGCGCGTCGTGCTCGACACGATCGAGGCGCTGTTTTCCGGGCTCAGCAACCAGGCGATCCTCCGTTCCGAAATCCGCCGGCTCTTCGGGTGGCTGAAGGATCGCGGGCTCACCACCGTCATCACCGGCGAGCGCGGTGACCAGCAGCTCACCCGGCAGGGCCTCGAGGAATACGTCTCCGACTGCGTGGTGCTCCTCGACCACCGGGTCCACGGCCAGGTTTCCACGCGCCGGCTGCGCATCGTGAAATACCGCGGCTCCACGCACGGCACGAACGAATATCCCTTCCTCATCGACGAGCAGGGCCTCTCCGTTCTCCCGGTCACTTCGTCCGGGATGGACTACGGCGTCTCGGCCGAACGGGTTTCGAGCGGCGTGCCCGAGCTGGACGACATGCTCGGCGGCGCCGGTTACTACCGGGGCAGCACCGTCCTGCTCAGCGGCACGGCCGGCACCGGCAAGACGAGCATGGCCGCGCACCTCGTCGACTCCGCCTGCCGCCACGGCGAGCGCTGCCTGTTCTTTTCGTTCGAGGAATCGCCCGCGCAGATCCTGCGCAACATGCGCTCGATCGGCCTCAACCTCGCCGGCCATCGCCGGCGCGGGCTCCTCCAGTTTCATTCCACACGGCCGACGGTCCAGGGCATCGAGATGCACCTCGTGC
>DASZPP010000103.1:0-20351 GCA_035549975.1 Opitutus sp. | reverse complement strand
CGGGGTTGAAGGCTTACAGGCCGGTCGGGGGACGGGCGCCGGCGGAGGGCGGACGGTTGAGTATGGTTTCCCGGATACGGCCGATGAGGACGGTCCAGAACCAGCGAAAGAGAAAGGCGCCGACGAGGCAGCCGACGGCGGCGTCGAGCACGAGGTGGTCGACGGTGTGGCCGGCCCACCAGCCGCCGAGTCCGGCGACGAGGAAGCCGCAGCCGCCACCGAGGAGAAAGATGTGCCTCATGACGCGGGGTCCTCCGGTTCGATGGGCAGGGTGCGGCGCACGAGCGCGCCCGAGACATCCTCCTCGCAATCGCCGGTGAGCGACGGGCCGCACGAAAGGAAAAGCGGCTCGATCTCCGGGTCGAAAAGGTAGTCCCAGAGCTTGCCCCATTGCGGCACCTCGTCGAGGTGCGTGAAGACCACGTGCGTGGCGCCGAGCTCGCGGCCGGTGGCGTAGGCCTGTTGGAGCGCGGGGCGATCATACGCGGCGTTGAGCACGAGCACGCGTTCCTCGATGCGCTCGGCATCGAGGAACCGGGCGATGTCGTGATTTTCCGGGCGGTTGAGCAGCGAGAGTCCCGGCAGGTCGAAATAGACGAAGCCGCCCGGCGCGGCCGGCTGCGTCGAGGCCGGGAAATGGGCGAGCGGCACGCCGAGCGCCTCGCAGAACACCGGGAGCGAACCGGCGGAGTTCGGGCGGTCGAATTCGACGGTGACAACATGGCCGACGCGGGCGCGCCGGAATACTTCCACGGCGAGCCATTTGCAGAGGGCCGTCGTGCGGCCGACACCGGGCGCGCCGAGAAACGCCGCGCGGGAAAGCGGCGGCCGCGGCGCGCGCGCGGCGACGCTGGCGTGGAGGCGGCGGGCCATCTCGGCGAACGAGCGATGCAGCGGCGCGTCGGTGAGGTCGGGCCACGAGCCGTCTGTGCGCAGACGATGCAGGGCGCGTTCGCTGAGACCGGAGCGCAGCAGCAGATCATCGAGCGTGCGGCGGTGCTTTGGCGACGGCGAGCTGGGCGGCGGCTCGGATGCGGTGACGGGAGCGGGCGCGACGGGCGGCGGGGCGTCGAGTTGCGCGATCACCTCGATCTTCGGTCCGCTCCAAAGGCGGCGCAGGCCGGTGGGCTCGACCGAGCGGACGGAGAGGACGCGCGCGGACGGGCCGAGGCGCTGGCGGATCGCGGTCACGGCCTCGTCGGCCGAGTCGACGATGAACTTGTAGCAGGAATTGGAAGGCAGGTCGGGCACGATGAATTCAGGCGGCTCTCAGCAACGGCTCGGCGCGCGCGAGGGAGGGCGGCGGGGCGATGATGCCGGCGTTTTCGATTTCGGTGGCGGGCGGAGTTTCCTGGAAGGCGATGATGGCGAGCCGCGGGAAGATGGATTCGAAGAAGCGGCGCAACGGGAGACGGATTTCCGTGGAGACCACCAGCACCGCCGGGAGGCCCTGGCCCGAGAGATCCGCAATGCGGTGACGGACTTCGTCGCAGAGATGCCGGTTGGTCGCGGGATCGAGCGAGAGGCCGACGTCGGAAGGCGTGCGATGGATCTTGCCGGCGAGCCATTGCTCGAAACGCGGATCGAGAGTCGCGGCCTTGATCACGCCGGGTCGGCACTCGAAGGCCGGCACGAAATACAGGCCGAGCCGGCGGCGCACGAGCTCGGAAAGGTCGTCGGGATTCTTGGACAAGCTCGCGAAATCGGCGATGCCTTCGAGGATGAGCGGCAGGTTGAGAATCGCGACCTGGTCGCGGAGGAGATTTTGCAGGACGCGCTGGATGATGCCGATGTTGACGAGGTCCGGCAGCAACTCGGCAATCAAGGCGGGGTGGGTGGTCTTGAGGTGGTCGACGAGACCCTGGACGTCCTGGCGGCTGAGCAGGTGATGGGCACAGGTCTTGAGCGTCTCCGACAGGTGGGTGATGAGGACGGACGACGGGTCGACGACGGTGTAGCTGTGGAGCTCGGCGTTTTTCTTTTCCGTCGCCTCGATCCAGGTGGCCTCGAGGTTGAAGACCGGCTCGCGGGTGGGCGTGCCTTTCAGCCGGACGTTGGAACCCGAGACGTTCATCGCGAGGAAGCGCCCCGGCTGCAACTGGCCGCGCGCGAGCTGGCGGCCGCGGAGCAGGAAGCGATATTCGTTGGATTCGAGCTCGAGGTTGTCGCGGACGGAGATCGGCGGGACGATCACGCCCTTCTCGCGGGCGAGCGCCTTGCGGGCGCCGGTGATGCGGCCGAGCAGGTCGCCGCCGCCCTGCGTGTCGGCGAGGGAAAGCAGGCCGTGGCCAATCTCGATCGCGAAGACGTCGACGTCGGTGAGCTTGCGCATGTCCTCGGCGGCGGCCGTCGTGGTGGCGGGCGCGTTCGCGGATCCGGCGGCAGTGGTTTTGGTCTTGGCGCCGGTTGGGGCGGTGGCGGCGGGCGCGTCCGTCGCGGAATCGGGCGCGCCGTCCTTGAACATCCGGGCCACGAACCACACGCTGCCACCGAGGAGGGCGAACGGCAGCAGCGGCATGCCGGGCATCAGGCCGAAGACCGTGAGCATGCCCGCAGTGATCTTCAGGGCGCGCGGATAACGGAAAAGTTGCGACGCGACCTGGCTGCCGAGATTCGTGCTGCCGGAGGCACGCGTCACGAGGATGCCGGCGGCGACGGAGAGAACGAGCGCGGGGATTTGCGAGACGAGGCCGTCGCCGATGGAGAGGAGCGTGAATTTTTGCAGCGACTCGCCGAGCGAAAGACCCATCTGCAGCACGCCGATCGCGAAGCCGCCGATGACGTTGACGAGCGTGATAATGATGCCGGCGACGGCGTCGCCGCGGACGAACTTGCTCGCGCCGTCCATCGCGCCGTAGAAGTCGGCTTCCTTCTGGACCTTCAGGCGCCGGGCGCTGGCGGTGACGTCGTCGATGATGCCGGCGTTGAGCTCGGCATCGATCGCCATCTGCTTGCCGGGGAGGGCGTCGAGGGTGAAGCGGGCCGAAACCTCGGCGATGCGGCCGGCGCCTTTCGTGATGACGACGAAGTTGATCACCACGAGAATCAGGAACACGACGGCGCCGACGATGTAGTTGCCCTGAATGACGAAGTGGCCGAAGGAATCGATGACGTGGCCGGCGTAACCGTGAATGAGGATTTGCCGCGTCGAGCTGATGTTGAGCGCGAGCCGAAACAGCGTCAGCGTCAGGAGGATCGTCGGGAAGCCGGAGAACTCGGGCGGATCCTTCACGTAGATGATCGTGAGGAGGACCATCAGCGACAGGCCGATGCTGAGCGCGAGGAAGAGGTCGATGACCGTCGGCGGGACCGGCACGATGAGCAGCAGCACCGTGGCGAACAGGCCGCCGGTGAACACGAGGTCGGCGCGCGCGAGCAGACGATTGACCGGAGAAGCGGCGGCGGGAGCGGTCATGTCAGGCGGCGCCCGCGAGGCGGCGGAGTTTCAGGTCGTGATAATACTGCCGGTGGACCCGATAGACGAAAGCGAGGATCGTGGCGACGGACTGGTAGAGCCCGGAGGGAATCGCCTCGCCGACGCGGCCCATGCCGAAGAGCAGGCGCGCCACGGGCTTGTTTTCCACCATCGGCACGCCGTGCGCGGCGGCGATGGCCTTGATGCGGCGGGCGAAACCGTTCTCGCCCTTCGCGAGGACGACCGGCGCGTGATCGCGACCGCGCTCGTATTTCAAAGCGACCGCGTAGTGGGTCGGGTTGGTGACGATGACGTCGGCCAGCGGCACGGAGGAGAGCATCTGTTTTTGGAGGAGGCGGCGGGCGAGGCGGCGCTGGGCGGATTTCACGAGCGCGTCGCCCTCGGCGTTGCGGCGCTCCTCCTTCACTTCCTCGCGCGTCATCATCAGGTCGCGATGGCGCTTGAATTTTTCGTAGGCGTAACTGATCGCGGTGATGAGTCCCAGCGCGCCGAGCAGCCGGCTGAGAAAGATGAGCGTCGTGCCCTGCAAAAACCGGCCGAGATAGGCGGCCTCCATCGGCGCGTAGAAAATCGGATCGCGCACGACGGTGCGCACGCCGAGGAAGAGCGCGGTGCCGATGGCAAGGAGCTTGAGCAGGTCGATCCCGGCGCGAACGGCGGCGGATTTTGAAAAGATGCGCTGAAAGCCGGCGACCGGGTCGAGATTCTCCGGCTTGAAGCCGATGGCCTCGGGCGAAAGGCGGAAGCCGCTTTGAAAACCGCCGGCGAGCAGCGCGGCCCCGGCCGACGCGAGCAATATCGGCAGGAGGCTGGCGCCGATCGTCTGGAGCAGCGACCGAAACAGCGGGATGACGGTGTCGGCGCGGACGGGAATGCGGGCGAAATCGGTGAAACGGCTGGCGGCGTAGTCGGCGACGTTTTGCGCGGTGGTCCGGGCGGTGAGCGCCATCACTCCGAACGCTGCGCCGAGCGTGAGGAGCACGGACATCTCGGGCGTCTTCGCGAACTGCCCGCGGTCGGCGGCATCCTGTAACCGTTTCTCCGTCGGATTCTCGGTCTTTTGGTCTTTGTCGTGCTCGTCGGCCATCTGGGAGGGCCATTGAGCAACGTGGATGCCAACCGTTTTTTTCGATTTGTTAGATCATGAATTACAGACGGTAAGAAGTTTTTTGTGGGCTCGATCAAATCGAAAAGGGCGCACGAAAAATCACGGGCAAAAAAGCGGAAAATATTTCCGAACAACCCCGCGCAGCCGCCGTTTTTCTAGCGGGCCGCGACCAGGCGCAGCATTTCAAACGGCAGCCGGTCGAACTCGACGAACAGGTAGCGGGCGAGAAGTGCGCCGCCGCCGCTCAGCAGGCCGAGGCCGAGCAAACTCCGGAGGGAAAAGCTGAGCACGAAGACATTCATGCGCGGCACGGCGCGGCTGAGGACGGAAAAGGCGAGCGTGACAAGAAAGTTCAGGGCGATGAACGGAGCGGCGAGACGAAGGCCGATCTCGAGCATGTGCGACGTGCCGGCGATCAGCGCCTCGCCGGCGCCCGCGGCGAAAACCGGCCGGCCGACCGGCGCCAGCGACAAGCTGCGGGCGAACGCGCCGATGACCATCAAGTGGCCGCCGACGAGAAAAAAGAGCAGCGTGGCAAAACTCGTGAGGAAGGCCGCCGCGGGTTCGGACGACGGCTCGGGTGCGCCGAACCCGGGCTGGGCCGAGAGGCCGATCTCGTTCGAAATGACCCGCCCCGCCATTTCGACCGCGGAGAAGGTGATGCGGATGACAAAGCCCATGCCGAGGCCGAGCAGCACTTCGCCGGCGGCGACGAGGCCCAGCGCGGGATACGTCGTCGGCAGGACGGCCTGCGGCACGATCCCGGCGAGCATCGTGGCCAGGCAAAGCGAAAGCCCCAGCCGGACCGTCACGGGAATCTCGCGGCCGGCGAGGGTCGGCAGGAACATCACCACGCCGACGGAACGCAGGAAAACCAGCAGCCAGGTGAACAGGTAGGCCAGGCTCATGTCGGGGCGCGGCCCCTGCGCATCAGTGGCCGAGCGTGCCCATGCGCGTCAGCGTGGACACGGTGAATTCCATGAACTGCCGCAGCAGCCAGGGACCCAGCAGCATGGCAATGAGGGCGAGCACGAGCAGCTTGGGCGTGAAGGTGAGTGATTGTTCCTGCATGCTGGTGACCGATTGGAAGAGGCTCGAAATCAAGCCGGTGATCAGCAGCGCGACGAGAAACGGCCCCGCCACCATCAGCGCGAAAATGACGGTGTTCTTGAGGAGATCGACGGCGAGCTCGGGATTCATGGCGTGGGTGCGTTCAGGTGGCGAAGCTTTGCACGAGCGAGTGAACGACGAGGTGCCAGCCGTCGACGAGCACGAAGAGGAGCAGCTTGAAGGGCAGCGCCACGACGACGGGCGGCATCATCATCATGCCGAGCGCCATCAGCACCGAGGAAACGAGAAAATCGATGACGAGAAACGGGAGGAACAGCAGGAAACCCATCTGGAAGGCGGTCTGCAGCTCGCTGACGACGAAGGCGGGCACGACGACGCGCATCGGGAGTTTGGCGACCTCGGTCGGACCGTAGCCGCCGAGCTGGAGAAAGTATTCCAGGTCGCGGGTCCGGGTCTGCTTGAGCATGAAATCCTTCAGCGGCACGGAGGCGCGGTCGAGGGCCTCGACCGAGGTGATGTGGCCGGAGAGATAGGGCTGCAGGGCCTCGCCGTTGATCCGGTCGGTGACCGGTCCCATGAGGAACAACGTCAGGAAAAGCGACAGGCCGATGATGATCTGGTTGGAGGGGGCGCTCGGCAGGCCGAGGGCGGTGCGGACGAGGCCCAGCACGATCACGATCCGGGTGAAGCTCGTCATGAGCAGCACGATCGACGGGGCGAGCGTGAGCAGGGTCATCACGATGACGATCTGCACGGCGACGCTGACGTCGGTGTTGCGGCCACCGCCCTCGAGGCCGATCGAGAGGTGGAGCGGTGCGGCGCTCGGAGATGCAGCCGGAGCAGCGGCGGAGGTGGCCGCGGGATCGGCCGGTGGCGGCGACGCGGGGGCTGGTTGCGCGGAGGCGAGCGGAGCCGCGAGCGCGAGGGCCGCGAGCGCGAAAAGATGGCGGAGCGTTTTCACGACAGCGGCTTTCCGGCCGGCGCGGACGTGAGCTCGGCGAGGTTTTCGATGCGGCCGGGGCAGACGCCAAGCAGGAAGCGACGGTCGTCATGCGCGACGACCATCAGGAACTGCCGGTTGCCCAGCGCGCGCGTCTCCTCGATGGCGAGACGTTGGGCCTGGCGGTGTTTCAACAGCCCCGGGTTGCGGCGATAGCGCCACCAGAACCATCCGCCGACCGCGAGGAGCGCGAGACCGGCGGCGGCCGTGGCGGCGCCGGGGCCGTCGGATTTTCCAGCGCGTTCCGCGGCGGCGGCGGCAGCGGTGCCGCGCGGGTAGATCACCGCGCCCGGAGAACTGGGCGGGAAATTTTCGGCGCGCAGCGCGCCGGCGAAAGCGAGGGCGAGACACGCCATCGCGATCCGACGCAGCCGGAGCGATGCGGCCAGCGTCATGGCTGGCTGCTGCCGACCAGTTCGGTGATCTTGATGCCGAAATTATCCTCGACGACCACGACCTCGCCATAGGCGACGAGCTTGTCGTTGACGTAGAGGCCGACGGGGTCGGTGGCGCTTTGGTTGAGCTGCACGACGGAGCCGGGACTCAGCTCGAGCACGTCGCGCATGGGCAGCACGGACGAGCCGAGTTGCACGGTGACACGGACTTTGACGTCCATGACGAGATCAAGCGATTTTTCGTCCATCGGATTTTTGGTTCAGGGTCGGGCTCGCGGCGATCCGGGCGGTGAGCTGCACCGCGATGCGCCCGGTGTCGAGGCCGGCGGTGCCTTGGAAAAGCGGCGTGCCGTTGACGAGCACGCGGGTTTGCTCGATGAGCCGGGCGGGAAGTTCGATGATATCACCGGCGCGGAGGCTGGTGATCTCGCGGAGGGAAAGCTCGAACGCCTCCCAGTCGGCGCGCACGGGCACGTCGATTTGCGAGTAACCGGGCTGCCAGGCGGAGCGCTTCTCGAGCTGGGAAACGGCGGAGTCGCGCTGCCGGCGGGCCTGCATGGAACGGACGAGCGGCTCGATCGTGTAATAGGGCACGCCGATCTGGATCTGCTCGGAACAATCGCCGAACGATGCTTCGATCGAGAGCGCGAGCACGACGGCGTCCTTCGGCGAAGTCTGCAGGAAGCGGCCGTTGTTTTCGTGACCGATCAGAAGGGGGTGCAGCTCCTGTTCGCCCTTCCACTGGTTGCACCATTCCTCGAGGATGATGAGGATCACGTCCTCGAGCAGCGCGATCTCGATCTCGGTGAGGTAGCGTTCGGATTTGACGGAGTGGCCGCGACCGCCGAGCAGGCGGTCGGCCATGGTGAGGGCGAGGCGGGGATTGACGTCGATGATGCCGACGCCGACGAGCGGCTCGGCCTTGAACAGGCAGAGGTGGGTCGGGTTCGGCAGCGCCTCGGTGAACTTCGAATACGAGAGGGTGGTGAGCTTCGCCATTTTCAGGCCGATCTCCATGCGGAGAAACAGCGAGAGACGGGCGGCGAGGTAGCGGATGAAATCCTCCTGGAGGATGCGGAGGCGGCGCAGCTCGAGCTCGGAAAGGAACGCGGGATTGCGGAAATCGTAGGTTTCGGCGTGCAGTTCATCGTTGTCGGCGGCGCGCTCGCCGTTGGCGCGCAGCAGGAGGACGCGAGGCTTCTGTTCCTCGGCGGCCTGCGCGAGCAGCCGGTCGATTTCCGACTGGTCGAGATTCTGCGGCGTCAGTTCCTGGCTCATTACTGGACGACGAAGTCGGAGAAATAGACCTGTTCGGCGACCTTGTGGCCGAAGGCCTGGTTGTAGGCGGCGACGAGCTTTTCCCGGAGAAGGTTTTTCGAACCGGGCTCCTCCAGGTCGGCGAGCGTGAGGGAGGAAAGGACGCCGATGGTGACGTCGGTGAGGCGCGGCTTCTGCGCCTCGAACAACGAGTGAATCTGCGGGTCGGCGCCGGTGACGACGAAGCTGGTCTTGAGGTAGCGCGTGCCCATGGTGCCGGCGAGGTTCACGACCACGTTGGCAAATTCGTAGGACGGCGGTTCGCCGGGTTTGGCGCTGTTGGCGCCTTCCTTGCCGTGTTCCGCGGTGGCGGGAGCCGGGGCGGCGGTCGCGGGTTCGGCGAGTCTTTGCCTGAGCCGGGGAATCATCACGAACTCGACGACGGCCCAGCTGGCGGCGGCGGCGAGCACGGCGGCGAGCACGACCGGGATCAGCGTGAAAAGCAGCGCCTGCACCTTGCCCGACGCCGGACTGGCCTCCGGGGCGGGCGCGGCCGACGCGCTGGCGGTGGCGGCTGCCGCGGCGGCGGCGGGAGCGGGGGTCGGAGCGACGGGTTCGATCTTGGCGGGCATCGCGGCGGTGACCTTAGCTGCGCTTCAGGTTGACGATATCATCGAGCACCGTGTCGGACACGGTGATCAGGCGGGAGCCGGCCTGGAAACTGCGCTGGACGGTGATGAGGTCGGAGAATTGCTGGGTGAGGTCGACGTTGGACTGTTCCAAGGTGCCGGAGAGGACGGAGCCGAGGCCGTTGCCGCCCGGATCGTTGTTGCCGGCGAGGACACCGCCGCCGACGGCTCCCGCGGCGATCAGGCCCGAGTAGAGATTGCTGCCCTCGTGCATGAGGACGCTGGTGTCATTGAAGGCCTGCAACTGCACGCGGTTGGTGGTCGCGGAGGTGCCGTCGGAGTAGAACTCGACCACGTTGCCCTGCTTGTCGATGCTGACGGACTGGAGCTGCGTGCTGGCGGGAAGCGACTGGCCGATCTGGATGTCGCCGACAGTGGTGCCGAGCGGCGTGCTGCTCGAGCCGCCGACGAGGCCCTGGACGCGGAAGCCGGACTGGTTCACGAGGTAGCCGTTGTCATCGAAACGGAACGAGCCGTCGCGCGTCGCAAATTCGGTGCCGCTGGTGGCGTCCTTCACAATGAAAAAGCCCTCGCCGGAGATGCCGAGATCGGTGCTGTTGCCGGTGGTCGTGAGGGCGCCCTGGCTGAAGTTGGAAGTGATGGCGGCGAGATCCACGCCGGTGCCGACCTGCACCCCGGACTGGCTCGACGAAGTGCCGTTCGAGGGTGCGGAGCCGCGCAGCGTGTTGCTGAAGCTCTCCGCGAAACTCGCCTGCGAGCTCTTGTAGCCGGTGGTGTTGACGTTGGCGATGTTGTTGCCGATGACCTCGAGGCCCTTGCCGAAGGAGCGGAGGGCGCTGACGCCGGAGGTGAGGGTGCCGATGAGTGACATGGTTGACTGGGTTGACGGGTTGAGTGGGACGGATCCGGGTTTATGGAGCAGGGGTGGGTTGAGCGGGCGTGGGCTCGACGCGGACGACGGACGAGAGCGGCCAGTTTTGCCCGCCGACGACAAGTTGCGGCGCGCCGTCGACGGTCTCGATCGCGGTGACATCGCCGGTGGCGCTGGTGCCATCGGCGAGCTGCACGGTGACCGTGCGGCCGAGATAGCCGTTCGCGATGACGTGCTGCTGGTCGGCCCCGAACTGGGACATTTCGGATACGAGCGTGCTGCTCTGCTGGAGGGAGGAGAACTGCGCCATTTGCGCGATGAAAGCGGTGTCGTCCATCGGCTTCATCGGATCCTGCTGCTGGAACTGCGTGCTGAGCAGCTTGAGAAAATCCTCGAAGCCGAGCGCGGATCCGGGCGCGGTGGCGGCGGGCGCGGGCGCCGAGGACGGATCGGTGGCGTAGGCGGTGCGGTCGGCGGCAGCGGCGTTGGAGACGTTCATAGGGGTCAAGCGAGGGCGTCGAGAAGTTGGAGGCTGCGCCGGCGCGGGGCGGTCGCGTGCGGCGAAGCGCCGGTGGTTTTTGAAGCGCCGCCGCGGACGACCGGGCCGGTGGGCGGTTCGAATTGGGCGGGTTGCTCACGGCCGGAAGAACCCTGGCGGGCGGAATCACCCGAGACCGCGGCAGGCGGAACGAAGCGCGGTTCGCCGGCGGCGGAGGTGTGCTCCGGCAGTTGGGCGACGAACTGCGGCCACTCACGGGCGAGGGCCGCGTGCAGGTCGGTGGAGCCACATTCAAAAACCGTGTGAACCTCGCCGCCGCGCAGCTCGACGTGCACGGCCAGCGGCTCGGAGCCGAAGGAGAAGTGCAGGCTGACGCGGGAAGACGCGGCTTGCTCTGGCCGGTCGATCACGCGAAGCACGCTTGCGAAAACCTGGTTCGCGGCGGCGGTCGCATCGGAGTCGAGGGGCTGGGCGATCGGAGCCGAGGCTCCTGGAGCCGCGAGGTCAGCATGAAACGCCTCCATCGCTTGACGCGCCGAAAGCGAACGTGGCTGAGACTCGGGAGACTCCATATCGGGGAACGCTTGAGCAACGTCGATGCCAACGGTTGACTGGACGGATTTATCGTCTGGAGCGGAATAGCTTAAGGAGTTATTTGAACCGAAGCCGCCGCTGCCTGCGGATCCCCCGCCATCGCTGTCGTCCATCACGGAAGAATTTTCCGTTGCGATCGAGAATGCCTTCGCGGACGTGACGGTTGCGCGGTCGCCGTGCGAGGTGTGTCCTTTGAGCGGCGGCGTTTCGCTTGCGGGCGGTGTCACCCCCGGAGCTGATGGCAGGCCTGCGGCTGAAGATGCCGATGCGGTGTCGGGCGATCTGGAAAGAGTTGCGAGTCCCGGCGTCGCGGCGGGCAACTCGCCCGATGATTTCGCCGGCTGAGAGCTGGCGGCCGGCGATGATGCGGAGGCTGCGCCGGGCACTTGCGCGGTCGAATCACTCGACCGTCCAGCCGCGGTGAGGGCAACGGCGCGCGCGACCGAGGAGATTGGGGCGCCCGATGTCGTCGGTTGTGGCGCCACCAGCGCGCCAGATTTTTCCGAACCCGGCAAAGACGACGCCTGGATGCGAAGACCGGTCGCCGTCGAAGTCGCGGAGCTCAGTGCGGAAACGCCGGCTGCGGTCAGGATGCCGGTGGCCGAGGCGGACTCTCCCGGCGGTGTGCAGATCGCGCCGTCGCCTGCGGTTGGGACCGGCGTTGCCGGGTTGGCAGTGGAAAAAATTTGCGGTGCGGCCAGCGACAGCGAACCGGCGATGGCTTCGAGTTGCGCGATATCCGAAGGAGCGGTGGCGCCGCCCGGATCTTTTCCTTTCGCAGGCCGGCCGCTCCGCGGTGTCGCGGAAGCGAAGGGGCCCGAAGCCGGATTTCGGGCGCCCGCCGGGCGGGCGGAGTCGGCGGTTCCGGCTGCGGCGGGGGAAACAGTGGACGAAATCGTCGCCTGCACGACTGTGGCGAAGTCGGCGGAGTCTGAATCGGGTTGGGGCGGAGCGCCCAAATCCGAGTAACCTGAATCGGAGACGCCGGGTGAAATCGCGGTGGCGGCGCGGGAAGCTCCAAGCGTGCTGGACATGGCGGAGGCGAGAAGGACGAAACGCGCAGCGCGCGTCAGGATTGGTTTGTGGCGCGGGCCACGTGAACGAGCCGGAGTTTTTCGGAGAGCGCGGCGGCGCGCTTGGCGAGGGTGCCGTCGGCGTCGGCTGTGTGGCTCATCTGCTCGAAAATGGGCGCGACGACGTCGGGCTTCATCTGCGAGAGGATTTTCACGACGGTGTTGTCGTCCAATTCACGCATCACGGCGACGGCGCCGGCGGGCGTGAGATCGGCATACGTCTGGGCGAGGACGCGGATGTTTTTGCTCTCGTCGGTGGTGAGCTCGATGACGCGCCGGCTGATGTCGGCGCGAAGGCTCTCGAGGTCGGCGCGCACGTTCGCGAGCTGATGCTGTTCATTTTCGAGGCGGGCGCGGCGCTGATCGAGCAACTCGGATTCGTGGCGCTGGCGGGCGCGCTCGTCGCGGAGTTCGTTGGCGAGGTTTTCGATCTCGATGGTCCAGAAATCCCAGCCTTTTTCGCGGGCCGGCCGGGCGTCGCGCGCCTTCTGGCGGGTGGCGGTGATCGCGACGAGGATCGGGCCGGCGGCACGCCAGGTGACGAATACGCCCGTGCCGACGCCGGCGAGCAGGCCGGCGAGTAGCGTGATGACGGGAAGCAGCGGAAATTTTTTCATCAGACGACGGCGGCGCGGGAATGGAGGAAGCGGTGGCGCGCGAATTCATCGAGCTCGCGCTGGTCGTGGCGCTCGAGCTCGCGGCGGTGAGCGGCGCGGCTTTTTTCCTCGAGACGGTTGATGGCCTCGAGGTCGCGGCGGGCGGCGAGGTATTGTTCACGGCGCGCCTGCAACTCGGCCTTCGCGGCGAACGTGGCGCGGGCGGCGGCCTGCTCGGCCTCGCATTCGCCACCGTAACTGCGATACGACACCGCGGCCTCGGCGGCGCCGAACGTGGCCGCGCGGCTGGCGGTGAGCGCGGCGGCGAGGCGGGCCCGGCGGTCGCGGGCGGCGGCAAGATTTTCCTCCGCGGCGGCGGCGGCGTGCACGGCCGTGGCGAAGGCTTCGCGGGCGCGCAGTTCGCGGTGCGAACGCAGCACGCCGAGGGCCCGCAGGGGAAAATGGTAGCGTTTCATGGGACGATTTTTTTCAGGGCGGCGAAGCTTTGCGCGCGGGGCGAATGCTCGTGGGTGCCCTGCCGCAGGAACGCGCGCAGCGGTTCGTGCAGGGCGACGGCCTGGTCCAGCGCGGCGCTCGCGCCCTTCTGCCAGGCGCCGACGCCGATGAGGTCCTCGTTTTTCCGGTAGGTGGCGAGGTGTTCGCGCGCGCGGGCCTGGAGCGCGAGTTCCTCGTTGGAACAAAGGTCGCGCGCGAGGCGGCTGACGCTGTCGAGCACGTCGATCGCGGGATAGTGGTTCAGGTTGGCGAGGGCGCGGGAGAGAATGAGATGGCCGTCGAGAATGCCGCGCACGGCGTCGGTGATCGGCTCGTTGAGATCGTCGCCCTCGACGAGGACGGTGTAGAGCGCGGTGATGGCGCCGGTCTCGGCGGTGCCGGTGCGCTCGAGGAGCCGCGGCAGCAGCGCGAAAACCGAAGGCGTGTAGCCGCGGGTCGCGGGCGGCTCGCCGATGGCCAGGCCGATCTCGCGTTGCGCCATCGCGAAGCGCGTGACCGAATCCATGAGCAGGAGCACGCTGCGGCCGGTGTCGCGCCACGCCTCGGCGATCGCGGTGGCGGTGAACGCGGCGCGCAAGCGCATCGGCGCGGGCGTGTCGGACGTGGCGACGACGACGATGGCGCGCTTCATACCCTCGGGCCCGAGGTCTTTCTCGATGAACTCGCGGACCTCGCGACCGCGCTCGCCGACGAGGCCAACGACGACGACATCGGCTTCGGCGCCGCGCGCGATCATGCCGAGCAGGGTGGATTTGCCGACGCCGGAGCCGGCGAAAAGGCCGAGGCGCTGGCCGCGGCCGAACGGCGTGAAGACGTCGAGCGCACGCACGCCGGTGGCGAACGGGTCCCGGATGCGCTGGCGCCGCAGCGGGTGCGGAGGCCCGGCATGGCTGGTGACGGAGCGATCGTAAGGCAGCGGCCCGCCGCCGTCGATCGGCCGGCCGAGCGCGTCGAGCACGCGCCCGAGAAGCGCGGGGCCGGGTTGCGGGAGCGGCGGCGCGGGACGGGCGGCGACTTCGCAGCCGACGTGCAGGCCGGTGGTGTCGCCGAGCGGCATGAGCAGCACGCGGTGCTCGCGGAAACCGACGACCTCGGCGTGAACGAGGAATTGCGAGCGCGGCGAGCGGACGAGGCAGAGTTCGCCGAGGCCGACGTTCGGGCCGTCGGATTCGATGATGAGGCCGGCGACGCCGGTGACGGCGCCGACGCGCTGCACGGGCGGCAGGTGCCGCACTTGCGAGCGGAGCGTGTCGACGAGCGGTGCGACGGAGGCGGTCATGCGACGGCGGGCGCGAGATGCTGCCGCAGGGCGGCGAGTTTGGTGGACTGGCGCGCATCGGTGAGCCCGAAGCGGCTCCGGACGAGGCAGTCGCCGGGCGAGAGCGTCGTGTCGATCACGATGCGGAGCCCGGGATAGCGGGACTTCCAGCCGGGCTCGATCGTGTCGAGCAAGCCGGCGTCGCGCGCCGAGACGGAAAGCTCGAGGTTCTCGCGCTCGGGAAAAAGATGATCGAGCGTCTCGGTGCAGATGCGGGCAACGATGTCGGCGGGCGGCTCGAAGCCGGCGAGCAGGTGCCGGCCGATTTCGACCGCGAGGTTCGGCAACTGGTCGCGGAGCTGGCGCAGGAGCATTTCCTCGAGGCCGCTGAGGTTGCGCAGGATGCCGTCGCTGAGGGAGGCGAGGTCGGCGCGGAGCTCGACGAGATGGCGGTCGGCAACAGTGCGAGCCTCGTCCGTGCCGCGACGATAGGCGGCATGTTCGCGGGCGTTGAGCTCGGTCTCGGAGTAAGGACGGCCGGGCGCGCCGGCGAGGGTGGCGGCGGAGAGCGGGCGGTCGAAGGCGACGAGCTGGTGATAGGCCATGGTCAGGCGAGCTGGGTTTGCGCGGATTCCGACTCGATCGTGATCTGGCCTTCTTCCTCGAGACGGCGGACGACCTGGATGATGCCGTCCTGCGCGGCCTCGACATCCTTGAGGCGGACGGGGCCGAGCAGCCCGATTTCCTCGCGGAGGCTTTCGGCGGCGCGCTTGGAGATCGCGCTGAAGAAACGCTCGCGCAGGGATTCGCTGGCGGACTTCATGGCGATCGCGAGACTGTTCGAGTCGACCTCGCGCAGCACGCGCTGGAGATCGGCCGGCAGCAGGCGCGAGAGGTCCTCGAAGCTGAACATCTTCTTGCGCACGGCGGCGCCGAGAGCGGCGTTGCGCTCCTCGAGGCGGATGAGGAGGTTCTTGCTGACGTCCTTCTCGAGCTGGTTGAGGAGATCGGCGACGGAGCGCACGCCGCCACTGCGATGGAAGGACGGACGCGCCTTCGAGTCGAAATGTTTGCCGAGGCTGCGCACGATCTTGGCGACGAGATCGAGCGAGGTGGACTCGATCGTGCCGAGGCGCTCCATCACTTCCTCGCGCAACTCTGGCCCGAGAAGGCCGAACACCTCGGCGGACTTGGCGCCGTCGAGGTAGGAAAGGACGAACGCGATGGTCTGGGGCTGTTCGTGGCGGATGAGGTTGAAGATCTGGCGGCCCTCCATCTCGCTGATGTCCTTGACGGCGTCGACCGACGTGCCGGTGGAGGGGCCGACGCGATCGAGGATGGCGGTGGCCTTGTAGTCGCCCTTGGCGAGGGCGAGCGTGCGCTGCGCGTAGTCGATTCCGCCGAGGGCCGACGCGGCGCTGCTGGTGACGACGCCGGTGAATTCCTCGATCAACTGGCGTTGCGCCGAGGCGGGCACGACGGAAATCTGCGACATCTCGCGACAGAGCATCTCGGCGTCGTGATCCTCGAAGTGACGCAGGACCTCGGCGGCGGCGTCGGGGCCGATCACGATGAGGAAGGCGGCGAGCTTTTGCTGCCGGCTGAGCTTGGCGTAGTCGAAATCGGCCATGGCGGTCAGTTCTTCGTGGAGCCGACCCACTCGCGAAGCGCGACGCCGACGTGGGCGGGCTTCTGGCGGATGAGTTCGTTGAGAGCCTCGGGTGTCAGGCCGCTGGACTGCGGCAGGGCGCGATGCGCGGCCTCGGGCGTGAGGGCCAGGACCTCCACGGGCACCGGCTCGATTTTCTGGCGCGAAAGCTGGCGCCAGAAGAAGAAGAACACCGCGGCGGCGAGGAGAACGGCGCCCCAGCGGCTCGCGGCCTCGAGCCAGCCCTGCCAGCGGGTCTGGTTCTGGACGGAGCGGACCTCGGGCGAAAGCGCCGGCGGCGTGGCGGTGGTGAACGGCATCTCGTAAAGCGTGACGAGCGTGTCGGGTTTTTCGCCGGGGCCGGCGTGCAGGCCGAGGGCGTTGATCACGACCTGGCGCAGGGCTTCGAGCTCCTGCGGCGTGCGCGTGGGCGCGGCGGCCGGCGCATTCGCGGGTGCGCCGGCGGCGGGCGCGGGCGCGGCGCGCTCCGCGATGAAGACGGCGGCGCTGAGCGATTTGATCGCGCCCGGCGCACGAGTGATGCTCGTCGTGGTGCGGTTGATCTCGTAAGTGGTCGTGCGGTTCTTGCGATTCTGCTCGCTGGAAGACGTCGGGTGCGGGGCTGGGGCGACGGCCTGCGTTTTTTCGGGCACGTTGGCGCTGACCCCGGTCGCGCCGCCGGTGGTGCGCGACTCGCTCGAGTTCGAAACATCCTCGGTGATGGTCTGGCTACGGACGACCTGGCCCTCCGGATCGTATTTCTCGGCGGTGGAGGTGGTGGTCTCGTTGTCGATGTCGGCGGAGACGCGCACGACGGCCTGGCCGGGGCCGAGGACCTGGGCGAGCATCGTCTCGACCTTGCGGGAGAGGTAGTCCTCGATCTGCTGGCGATAGCGGATTTGCGACGTGGCGGTGCCAAGCGTGGGATCCTGTTTCAACTCCTCGGAGAGCACGCGGCCGTGGTTGTCGACGACGGCGACCTGGTCGGGCTGGAGACCCTGGACGGCGTTGGCGACAAGATGACGGATGGCGTTGACCTGCTCGAGCTCGAGCCGGCCGCCGCCGAGGTCGACGAAGACCGAGGCGGTGGATTTCGCCGTCTGATCGGTGAGGAGCAGGCGGTTCTCGGGCTGGACGATCATGACGCGGGCGGACTGCACGCCCTGCAACTGCATGATCGTGCGGGCGAGCTCGCCCTGGATCGCGCGGAAGTAATTCGTGCGTTGCACAAAATCGCTGAGGCCGAACTGGCCCTTGTCGAAAATCTCGTAGCCGACGCTGTCGCCGCTCGGGAGCCCTTTCGCGGCGAGGTCCATGCGGACCTTGTAAACCTGGTCGGAGGCGACGAACACGGTGCTGCCGTTGACGCGGTAGGGAATGTTGGCGCCCTGCAGGTGCGTGATGACGGCGGCGGTGTCGCGCTCGGAGAGCTTGCCGTAGAGCAACTGGTAATCCGGGCGGCGCGACCAGACGAGCAGCGCGGCCATGCCGGCGACGACGACGAGCGCGGCGAGCGCGAGCGAAACGCGCTGGTTCAGGCCGAGCTGTTTCCAGAGAGCGAAAAGGGAGGCGGCGAATTTTTGCATCGATGAGCGAAAGAGTTCAGACCTGCATCCGCATCAGCTCCTGATAGGAATCGACGAGCTTGTTGCGGACCTCGACCATGAGGCTGAAGGCGACGGAGGCCTCCTGCATGGCGATGACGCTTTGGTGAAGTTGATCGGAATCGCCGAGGAGGACGGCGCGGGTGACCGATTGCGCCTCCTGCTGCTTGGTGCCGACGAGATCGACGAGATGATCGAGCATCTGGCCGAAGCCCTCGCCGCCAGCGGGCGCCGCGATTTCGGACGGGCGCGGTGCGATCGTCGACGGGCCATCGATCCGGCCTGGGGCGGGGGGAAGCGGGGAGACGGTGCCGATCGAGGGAATCATGGTCGGGGTCAGCGGCCGATCTCGAGGGCCTTGAGCGCCATCTGCCGGGCGCTTTTCATGACGGAGAGGTTCGCCTCGTAGGACCGGGACGCGGTGATGAGGTCGACCATCTCGTAGGAGAGATTGACGTTCGGCATGGTGACGAGGCCGTCGGGGCCGGCGTCGGGATGCTGCGGGTTGAAAACCTTCTCGCCGGGCGTGCGATCCGGCGAGATCGATGCGACGCGGACGGTTTCGAGCGGCGTGCCGCCGCCGCCGGCGCGACGCACGAGCTCGGTTTCGAAGGATACGACCTGGCGGGTGTAGGGCCCGCCCTGTGGGGTGCGGGTGGTCTGCGCGTTGGCGATGTTCTGGGCGACGATGTCGAGGCGCGTTTTTTGCGCGGCGAGCGCGCCGCTGGTGATGTCGATGCCGGAAATCAGGTTCATGGCGCGGCGGTCAGACGGAGTGGCCGGTGATGGCGAGCTTGAGCTCCTTCAGGTGGTTCGAGACGATGTTGGTCAGGAATTCGTATTGAACGGCGTTGCGGTTCATCGCGACGAGCTCGTGCTCGAGCTCAACCGTGTTGCCGTCGGGCCGCGTGGTGCGGGCCATCGTATCGACCGCGAGACGGGGTTGGACGCCGGCCAGCGAGGAAGCCGAATCGCCGGCGCGAATCCGCGCGCTGAGCTGTGTCTCGAAGTCCGGCGCGAGGTCCACGCGGCGGTAGCCGGGCGTCTCCGAGTTCGCAATATTCGCGGCGATCGCCTGCTGGCGCAGCACGGCGGCGTCGAGAAATTTGCGCGCTACCTCGTAGTTGTCCGGCTGGGAGACGGGAGTGACCATTCGCCGCGTTTGAGCAAGGCCGGTGCCAGCGATGATCAGATGGGTTTCATGTCACGTGCCACCAGCGATATAAAAATCGAATCACGCGGTCCGACCCGGTGTTTCGGCGATGACCGGACGATGGCGGCAACAATTTCCCGCGGGTCCGTGCGCAAAAAACGGCCGCGAACTTCACTCGTCCGCGGGCAGGTCGATGTACATCCCAACGCTTCATGAGGGACAACGAATTCGAGTTCATCCGGACGCTCGTCTATGACCGCAGCCGCATCCACCTGGGCCCCGAGAAGCGCGAACTGGTGAGTGCGCGGCTGGGCAAGCGCCTGCGCGCGGCCCGGCTGGCGACCGTTGGCGAATATTGCGAGCTGCTGCGTTCGCCGGGGGCGGATGAGGAGATTTCGCACCTCATCGACGCGATTTCCACGAACCACACGTTTTTCTTCCGCGAGAACGCGCACTTCGACTTCCTGCGCGAGGTGGCGCTGCCGGAATTGCTCGCCAAGCGCCAGGCGCGGCGGTGGGCCCGGCTCAACGTCTGGAGCGCAGCCTGTTCCAGTGGCGAGGAGCCTTATTCGATCGCGATGATCCTCGACGAAAACCTGGGCGCCACCGGCTGGCCCTGGCGAGTCGAGGCGACCGATATCTCGCACCGCGTGCTCGCCCGGGCGACGGCGGGAATTTATCGCGACGACGTCGTGCAGAAGCTGCCCGCCGGCTACGCGCAACGGTATTTTCAACGCGGCTTCGGTCCGCAGGAGGGCAACCAGCGCGTCAAGCCCGCGCTGCGCAACGCGGTCGCGTTCGGGCAGCTCAACCTCCTCGAGGGCCAGCCGGCGAGTCCGGAGCCGTTTCAGGTGATCTTCTGCCGGAATGTCATGATCTATTTCGACCGGCCCACGCAGCAGCAACTGGTCAACAAACTCGCCCGGCACCTCGTGCCCGGCGGCTATCTTTTGGTCGGCCACTCCGAAAGTCTCACCGGCATCAAGCACTCCCTGCAAACGATCCGCCCCGCCGTCTACCGTCTTCCCGAGCATACTCCATGACGAATTCCTCCGCCCCGCCTGCCCGCGTCCGCGTGCTGATCGTGGACGACTCGGCCGTCGTGCGCAAACTCGCGCACGCGGCGCTGAGCGCGGACCCGTCGATCGAGGTGGTCGGGGAAGCGGCGGATCCCTACGAGGCGCGCGACCTGATCTTCAAGCTCAAGCCGGACGTGCTGACGCTGGACCTCGAGATGCCGCGCATGGACGGGCTGACTTTCCTCGGGCTCATGATGGAGCGACATCCGCTGCCGGTCGTCGTGATGAGCTCGTTGTCGCAGACCGCGTCGGCCTACGCTTTGGAGGCGTTGCGACTGGGCGCGGTGGACGTCATCGGCAAACCGGGCGATTCCGAATCGTTCGGCCACATCGGCCGGCAACTCGTGGCCAAGGTCAAGGCTGCCGCCGTGGCCCGGGTGCGTCCGGGCGGCACGGGCTCGCGGGCGCCGATGGCCCCGGCGCGGCTTCCCGCCGTGGCCGGCCAGCGCGATCCGCGGTCGCTGATTCTGCTGGGCGCATCGACGGGTGGCACCGAGGCGTTGCGGGAAGTGCTGACCGCGCTGCCGGCGGGCCTGCCGGGCA
>DASZPP010000102.1:0-1958 GCA_035549975.1 Opitutus sp. | reverse complement strand
AGCACCGCGAGCGCCAGCGGAAGAGCGAGCGGAGCCTGGCCGGCGGCGGTGAGGGCGACCGCGCCGCCGAGAGCCACGATGGCGGCGAGGAGCGACGAGGTGACGCGATACCGGCCGGTCTTGCTCCCGCGGACGTAGGCGCGGACGAACATCACGGTGGGCACCGCGCGCGCGAGCATCGCGAAACCGAGAGCGACCGACGCGATCGCGGACCAGCCGGCGGCGGCGGCGAAGGCGGGCGTGAGCGCGGCGAACGCGGCGGCGCCGACGATTTCGCCGGCGGCTTCGCGAGCGGCGTTGCGCGCGTCAAAAAAGATGAAGACGGAACCGGCAAGCACGGCCGGAAGCAGCCAGGCGAACCAGGTGACGTTGGCGGCGATGAGCGCGCCGATGGTCGAGGCGACGGCGACAAACAGCAGAGCGACAAAGGCCGTGGTGGCGGCCGAGGCGCTGGCAAAATCCTTTTCGCGCATCGTGAGCTTCAGCGGACGCCGCGCCAGGAACGCCGCGAGCGCCGCTGTCGCGAGCCACGCGCCGGCACCGGATGGCGCGGCAAGCAAGCCCAGCGCGATCGGCTCGAGCGCGAGCGACCAGCTCCCGTGTTCCTTGGGCAGAACCACATGGCGCCAGTAAAGGCGCGGCGACACGGCTGAGTGAGCGAGGAACGACATGCCGGGGCCTATCGGTTGCGGTGGCGGGATGTCGCCTGAACCCGCGCCAGGTGAATGCGCCGGAGCACGGCGACTCGTGTCGGCCGATACCGGCGTGCGAGCGCGCGCGAGTCCTTGGGGGGAAATGTGTTCACGCCCCGAGTCTACGGCACGAAGGCGGGCGGCGAAATTGGGGCCGCGGCGCGAACTCGCTAAAGGGTTTCCCTAGTCACCGGGCGGTTGGGCGGACCGGTGCGCACGATGCGCTGCGGCGATGAATGCCGCGCCGGTGGCGGACGAGCCCGGTTCGGGCCTTACTCGCGGGCGCGCCAGCGGCCCCAGCGCAGGGCGAGGAGCGGGAGGACGAGGAGGTTCAGGAGCGTCGAGGTCACGAGCCCGCCGAGGATCACGCGGGCCATCGGGCCTTCGATCTCGCGGCCGGCCTCGCCGCTGCCGAGCGCGAGCGGCAGCAGGCCGAGCGCGGTGACGGCGGCGGTCATCAGGATGGGCACGAGCCGTTCGGAGGCGCCGCGGATCGCGGTGGCGAGATTCCACGGCTGGCCTTCGCGCGTGACGAGATGGTCGTAGTGCGAGACGAGCATGATCGCGTTGCGCGTGGTGATGCCGAAGAGCGTGACGAAGCCGACGAGCGCGCCCATCGTGAGCGTGCCGGCGCCGGGCGCGCCGAAAAGGTTGACGAGATAAACCATCAGCACCCCGCCGGCGAGCGCGAGGGGCACGTTGACGAGGACGAGGAGGAGGTTGGGCCAGTTGCCGAGCACGACGAAGAGCAGCAGCAGGATCCCGACGGCGGCGATGGCGCTGTGGAGGAGCAGCTCGCGTGTGGCGGCGCGCTGCGCCTGGGCGGCGCCGGCGTATTCGACATACATGCCGGCCGGGAGGCTGACCTGCGCGGCGATCGCGCGGCGGGCGTCGGCGACGAAGGACTGCACGTCGCGTCCGTCGACGTGGCAGGTGACCGTCTGCCGGCGGCGCGCGCCCTCGTGCAGGATCGAATAACGGCCGCTGGTGAGAAACACGTCCGCGAGCTCGCGGAGCGGCACGCGGAGCCCGGTCGCGCTGCTCAACATGAGCTGACCGACGGCGCGGGGATCGCGGCGGCTCGCTTCGTCGAGGATCACCGCGACGGTGGTCGTCTGGTTTTGCCGGTAAACCTGCGCGGCGACGGCGCCCTGGTAGGCGGTTTGGATCGTGTCGAGCACGTCGACAGGATCGAAGCCGAGCGCGGTGAGGCGTTCGGATCTCAACCGGACGACGAGCCGCGGCGCGCCGGGCGGCGCCTTCATC
>DASZPP010000101.1:0-2630 GCA_035549975.1 Opitutus sp. | reverse complement strand
TGCGCGCCTGGCCTTTCGCCTGCCGCGCCTTCGCACCGGAGCGGATCCACTCGAGTTCGCGCGCCATCGCCTTCTGCCGGCGATCCTCCGTGCGCTGCTCGGCCGCCTGCCGGCGCTGCTTCTGCTCGAGCCACGACGAATAATTCCCCTTCCACGGGATTCCGTGCCCGCGATCCAGCTCGAGAATCCACTGCGCCACGTTGTCCAAAAAATACCGGTCGTGCGTCACCGCGATCACCGTCCCCTCGTAGCGCGCGAGGTGCTGTTCCAGCCATTGCACGCTTTCCGCGTCGAGGTGATTCGTCGGCTCGTCGAGCAGCAAAATCGACGGCTGGAGCAACAGCAGCCGCGCCAGCGCCACGCGCCGCCGCTCGCCGCCCGACAGCTTGTCGACCACCTGCTCGCCCGGCGGACATCGCAGCGCGTCCATCGCCATCTCCACCTGCGGCGCCGTGTCCCACGCGCCGAGCGCATCGATCTTCTCCTGCAGCTCGCCCTGCCGCGCCATGACCTTTTCCTTCTCCGCCTCGTCGTCCGTCGCGCCGAGTTCGTCCCACGTCGCGTCGTAGGCCGCCGTCAGGTCGGTCAAATGCTTCACGCCTTCCTCGACGCACTCGCGCACGGTCTTCCCCGCCGTGAGCTGCGGCTCCTGCTCGAGCAGCCCGACCGAGTAACCCGCCTCGAAATGCATCCGCCCGTCGATCTCCGTGTCCCGCCCCGCGAGAATCCGCAGCAGCGACGACTTCCCCGAGCCGTTCAACCCCAGCACGCCGATCTTCGCCCCGTAGAAAAACGACAGCGAGATGTCGCGGAGGATTTCCTTGCGTTCGATCTTCTTCGAGACGCCAAGCATCGAAAAGATGATCGTGGGAGCTTCGTCGGCCTTGGGCATGGCCGGCGAAGCTGTCGGGACCGTTCCCGTTGTGCAACCTCGCTGAGAGTTCGTCCCGGACATGGAGGCCGATCGCGGCGCCCGCTCACCACCACCCAAACACGCTCGACCGAATCGCCTCCAGTCAAACGCCACGCGTCGTCGACCGACGGAAAACTAAATAAAATGTCGGCCGATGTGGGTTGATTTCGTCGCGATCGAGAGCATCTGCTTCACGAACCCAAACCCAAAAATCGCTCTATGAAAATCGCCGCGCTTCTCGCCTCCTTCGTTTTCGCCTCTGTCAGTCTGGCCGCGTCGCCCCCGCCGCCGACCGATGTCGTTTTGCTCGATCACGCCAAGCTGGACGCCGCCTTCGTCAAGGGCGGCTCGTTGCTCGCGAACGCCCGCTTCAAGATCATGGCCGGCCATCGCGAGGCGCCGGGCGCGGTCGAGATTCACGACCACGATACGGACATCCTCTACATTTTGGAAGGCTCCGCGACGTTCGTGACCAACGGCACTACGGTCGAACCAAAGACCGTCGAGCCCGGCGAAATTCGCGCCAAGGCGATCACGGGCGGCGTGCCGCATCACCTGGTCAAAGGCGATGTGATCGTCATTCCCAAAGGCATTCCGCACTGGTTCACGGAGGTAAACGGCCCTTTCCTCTACTTCGTCGTCAAGACCACCGACTGAGCGACATAAATGTCCGCTCCGCCAGGCGACCTGCTTGAGTTCATGAAAGAGAAATGGCAGCGTTCGCTCCAGGTCCGCGCCGCCTTCTCCCGCCTCAAATCTCGTCGATCCCGGCCTTTTCCCGCACCCACGTCAGCTCCGTGTCCTTCATGAACGTCGTCGGCCACGCCGCATTCGCCACGTCATGATCGATCCCGGCAAACGCCAGCACTCCGCGCACATATCCGTCCACCTTTTCCCCCGTCGGCGCCGTCAGCAGCCCGTCGATCGCACCCATCAAGCCCGCCGGCCGCCGCTTCGCCGACGCCGTCACGCGCAGCATCCACTTGTGAAATGGAAACAGCCGCTCGTTTTCCGCCAGCACTGCCCGACACCCGAACAGCACCAGCTTTGAAATCGCGAGCGTCCGCAGATACGCGTTCTCCTGTCGCACGCCCTCGCTGAAAAACCACCGCCACGCCAGCAGCTGCGCCCCGAACCGCTCGATCCGCTCGCGCTTTCCCTCCACCGGATAGCGCACGATCTCCGCCAGCAACGCCTCCAGTCCGTCGATCCGTGAAAACAAAACCTGCGCGCCGTCATAGGCGAACCGCGCCGGCTCGCTGCCCCGCTCCGCGACCAACCGCAGGAAATCCAGATCAACATACTTCCCGTCGATGTAGCCGTCATACGTGCACAACGTCCGGTTGTTGTAATGCAGCCGGTGCTCGCGCTGCCGCCGTCGGTATTCCTCCGCGTCGACGACGATCGAGACATCGATGTCCGAATCCGTCCGCGCAAACCCGTGCGCGATCGATCCGCCGAGCACGAGCGCGCGGACCGACGAATCCTTTTCAAACTCGCTGACCAGATTCCGAATCGAGTCGGCATGATGTTTCTCCATGGAACGCAGGGCCGCCTCGCTTAAACCGCCGCCTCTTCCCGTCGTCCATCCCGTCGCCGCGCCAACACTTGACCGCGCCGGGGTGTAACCGGCGGCGAGGTCAGCGTTTTGCTCGCGGCTTCAGCGTAGCGGCAGGCGTCCCTGCCTGCCGGGATCGGCATCGGCTTCCGGCAGGCA
>DASZPP010000100.1:0-2999 GCA_035549975.1 Opitutus sp. | reverse complement strand
TGTCGTCACCTTAGCGGGAAGTTCCCGATTTCACGAACAACAACCACGCCTCCGCCGATGGCTTCGCGATCGTCAGCCCGCCGCCCGGCACCGCCGGCGAGGTTTCACCGCTCCGCGGATTGAACCAGCTGCTCGTCGCCCCGGCGGATGCAGCCGGTCGCTTGACGTGCATCGTTGCGCCGTGCGGCGAATAAAAAAGCGCGTTGTGACCGTTGTCCGCCAGGCACCACGTGCCGCCCGTCGCAAGGTCGTCGCGCGGCGTCATGTGCGGCAGCGCTTCGGCGAGGTTCGCTTCGATGAAGCGAAGGAAAGCCCGGTCATCGCGCCCTTCCGCGGGCCAGTCATGCGAAATCAGCGCCGCGGCGCCGCCCGCCATCAGCACCGGGATCGGCCCCTGCCCGGCGTCGCCACAGACGATCGCCTTGTCGGGAAAGCGGTCGCGATATTCGCGCACCTGCCGGTACACGAGCTCCGGCGTGCCGCGCGGCACGGGCGCATCATATTTTCCGAAATAGTTTGTCCGCAGTTCGCGGAACGCCAGCCGCCCTTCGCCGTTCGACGCGAAGAGCCGGCCGTCGGGCAGGTATTGCCAGTAGGTCATGTCGATCACGTCCACCAGCTGGGCCCGCACAGGATCCGCGAGAATCGCATCGGTCACCGCCTTGCTCGTGATCAGCGCGAGGTGCAGCCGGCGACGATGGGCGCGTTCCCACTCCGCCGCGGTGTCGAGGAAAAACTGCTGGAATTCGAGCGGGCCCGCGAATTCGCAGCTCACCGTGTGAATGACGTTCGGCTCGTCCTGCAGCACGTCGAAACCGTGCTGGAACAGCAGCCGGTGCCATTCGCGCGCCTCCACGTTGGTCACGTCGTAGAACCGTTCCGCGACGCTCGTCGTGTATTCCGTCCGCTCGTGCCGCGGCGGCGGGTCGGGAATGCCGGTTTGCTGCACGCAGTTCATTTCGCACCACGGGTAGTCCGTCCAGTGCGCCGGCGTCTCCTCGAGGTTGTGATTGTGATAAAAATGGTGCACAACGATCAGCCCCTTCCTCGCGCAAAGGTCTGCGAACTCCCGGATCCGGTCCCAATACCACGGGTTGAATTTCGTCAGGTCCCATTTGCTCAACCCGTCCCACGCACGACCCTGCCCGCTCCGCGCCCACGGCATTTCTAGGAACGGCGCCCACACGTCGTCGTCCGCCTGCGGCCCCGTGAAGTGGCTGTCGCGCCGCCGGTCATACCAAAGTCCCGGCGCCATCAGGAAGAGCGGCTCGCCTTGCGCCCGCATCCGGTCGGTCAGCTCATCGAGATCCTCGGTCAAACCCGGCCCTGTCCGGCCCGGCGCCCAGCGGATCGGATTCGGCTCCATCTTGCTCGCGCGCGCGGGCATGAGCTGGCCCTGCCACAACGCGCTCTCGAGCGCATCGCCGAAAATCACGCGCCCGCCCGCCGTGAAACGCCCGCCGACGATCGCCAGCGGTGCGACCGCGGTCGCGGCCGCCGGCGGCGCGACGGGTGCGACCGGCAGCGCGGCGAGCCGGTCCGCCGCAAAGTCGGCCGCGCTCAGCGCGGTCAGGCTCGCCGGGCCCAGGCGCTCGCTCAACTGCGCACAATAAAGCGAGCGCTCCGTCACATTCGTCACCGCGAAGTTGGGCGCGTCGGGTGGCTCCTCGGCGATCACGCCGCCGGTCGCAAAGCAGTTCCACGCGACGCTGTTCGCCGCCGCCCAGCCCGCGCCCTGCCGCGCCTCGCCGAGATTGACGAGCCCGAGCGCGGCCCCGTCCACGATCACGTTGTCGTAAAGCGTGCCGCTCGCCCAGCTCTCGAACGACCCGCTGTCGCCGTGGCTGCGCGTCGCCCGGCAATCGAGAAACACGTTCGGCCCCGCCGCGCAGTGGCCCATGACAAAATCGCAGCGACCCTCGTCCGCCGTGCAGCGCTGCACCAGGACTTGTTGCCCGCCGACAAAAAAACTCACGCGCCGCCACCCACCCAGGGCGGAAACCGGTTCTCGGCTCACGCAATCCTCCACCGTGACCGCCCGCGCTCCCGCTCCGATCCATACCACCGAGCAGACGAAATGCCGCGCCGTGACGTTGCGCACCCAGGCGTTTTCGACGTGATCGAGCGACACGCCCATCCACGCGTGCTCCTCGTCGATCGGTCCGGCAAACTCGCTCACGCACGCGAGATTCTCCACGCCGACGTGATTCAACCGCCCGGGCCAGGCGATGGTGCGCACCGTGCCGCCGCCGTAGCGTTTCTCCAGCGCGGTCGTCAGCGGCGCGTCCAGCGTGAGCGTGTGCGTCGCCGGATCGATCGCGACGATCGTGCGCTCCCACTCGATGTCGCGCGTTCCCGGCCACCAATCGAGCCGTTGCTTTTTGAAATTTGTCCAGCGCGTGCTCGGTCCGATGAACTGGTTCATGCTGAGCGCGGAAATCCACGCCTGCGTGCTCGGCCGCTGCACGACGACGCGGCGGCCCGGCGCCAGTCCTTCGACGCTCTCCACGTGCAACGCGACGGCGCCGACCGGCACGCGCTCATCCGTCACCGCGTGGGCTTCGCCGAGCGCGCGATCGTCGCGCCCCTGCACCACGATCAGCGTGCGACGCGAATGTCCGGTCGCGACGAGAGTCGAACCATTCCCGCGCAAAACAACGCCTGACGCTTTGATCACGAGCTGCCCGGCGACGTGATAAGTGCCGGGCTGCAACGCGACCGCGCCGCGAAAGCCATCTGCGCCCATCGGCAGCGCGGCCGCCGCGTCCAGCGCCGACTGGATCGCCGCCGTGTCGTCTCCGCCCGACGAAATCGCCGCGCGAAATCGCGCCGGCACCGACGGAATCGCCTTTCCGCCCTGCTCGTAGCCGGCCGAGGAAAAATCGAGCGGGATTTGGTTGCCCGCCGCGACGGCGAGACGCGAAACGCAGAGCAGGCTGAACAACACGGCGAAATGGCTTCGCCTATAGATTTCATGGAACCGCGGCGCCCTCGCCGCG
>DASZPP010000099.1:0-17116 GCA_035549975.1 Opitutus sp. | reverse complement strand
CCCCGCCCGACAAGCGACTTCGCGTTCTCCGCGCTGGATCAAGCCGGTGCTCGCCAGCGCGGGGCTCGTCGTGCTCGCGCTCGGCATCGCACTGTGGCAACGCGCGAACAAACCCGAATCCGCCAGACCGCCGGCCGGGCCGCCAACGGCCACGGCGCCGACGGAAAAACTTTCGCCGGCACGCGAGCTGGCCGAGCGGGCGCGCGCCATCGCCCGGCGGCCGAGCCTCACGCGTGTCCAGCTCGACACCGCGGAAGAGCTCTGTGAACAGGCGCTGAAACTCGATGCCACCGACGCGGTGGTGTGGGCCATCGCGGCGGACGTCGAGCTCTACTACGTTTACCCCTATGGCTACGACATGTCTGACGAGCGGCGCCGGCGGGTGCAGGAGCGAATCGCCCGCGGCGCCAGCCTCGATCCCGAGCAGTTCGACGTGCGGGTGGTGCGGGCCAAGGTTCTCGCCCACGCGGTCGGCACGACCGCGTCGATGGCCGAGGCGGAGAAAATGTTCCGCGAGCTGTTGACGGAACATTCCGGCGATCACCGGCTCGTGGTGGAGCTTGCCGAAGTCCTGCGCGACCAGCGGCGCTACGACGAGGCGGCGAAATTGTTCGAGTCTGTCGGTGAGTTCGAGATCGCCGGCTGGAGCTACTTCCAAGGCAGCGAACCGCGCGCCGGGCTCGCGGCCGTGCGCCGCGCACCGCGTTCGGTCACGGCGCTGCAGCTCACGGCGACGCTGGAATACACCGGAAACGAGGATTTGGCCGCCGCCCAGTCGGCCCTCGACCGGCTGGAGCCCTCGGAACTGCTGGCCGAGATGCCGGCGACCGTCGCGATGCGAGTCGCGCTGTATCGGCGCGATCCGGCCCGCGTGCTCGAACTCGCGAAGGGCTTGAGTCGCGACTATCTCGATGCGCACGGGTTTCGCGGTCCGCGCGCCTACTTCACGGGGCTGGCGCACGCGATGGCCGGTCAGCCGGCGCAGGCGGAGGCGGAATGGCGCGCGGGGCTCACCGTGGTTGAATCGATGCTGAGCTCGGCCCCGGACGACCGCCAACTCCTGCTTTCGGCTGCGTGGCTGCACGCGGCACTCCAGGACGCGGGGACCGCCGAAACGATCTTCGCGCGAAGCCAGGCGCTCGCCGGCCTCGAGGGCGACACCCTGGACTTCGTGAACTACCCGGTCTTGCTGAAGCTGCGGAAAAAGGCGGCGGTGCTGGCCGGCGCGGAGGAATACTTCCGCACGAAGCAACCGCTGTGGCAGATCCTGCACGCCGAGCTGCGCTTCAGCCCGGAGGCGGATTTCCTGCGCGGCGACCCGCGCTTCGAAAAACTCCTGCGCGATTATCTGCCCGAGGGCGCGAAGCCGTTGTAATTGGCGACCGCCGGCTCAGCCGAGCTCGAAGGTCGTGACGCCGTAGATCCGATTCCACGGCAGCGCCGGCGCGGGGCCGTGATACATGCGGGCGCAGCCGAAGACTTCGGCGAGGCCGTGGCGCGCGGCGAGCGCGAGGGCGGCGGGATTGGTTTCCGGCGTGTCGAGAAAGAGCGGCTGGCCGGCGGCGTGGGCGGAGAACGCGGTGAAAAGCTTTTCGGCGACGGCGGCGTGTTCCGCGAAGAGCGGGCCAATCTTGAAGCCGCTGCGACACGGGCGAATCACGCCGAGGCCGCGAATGGTTTCGCCGTCGAGTGCGGCGAGGCCGAGGCCGCCGACGGGCGCGATCCAGCGGCGCAGGAATTCCTCGCGCGCGAAGCCGAAGTGACGACGGTCGAATTCGGCGATGCCGGCGAACGGCAGCGTGGAGAGCTCGCGCAGCGAGCGGTCGGCGCGCGCGGCATGGCCGGTGCCGGCCATGCGGAGGTTGCGGTGCGTGAAGGCGAATCCGCCGCGGGCGTAGAACGGCTGCATCGCGAAGACGCCGTCCATGCCGATCGCGGCGCCGGGCCGGAGCCGCGCGCGCAGCGTGTCCCGCCGCCATTGCCAGAACGCCCGGCCGATCCCGCGGCCGCGCAGATCCGGGCGCACGATGAAGAAGCCCATGAAGCCGAACGCGCCGGCGTAGGAAACGATCGAGCCGGTCGCGATCACTTCGCCATTTTGCTCGGCGCAGACAAAGCCGTCCGGATCGGTCGCCCAAAACGCTTCGGCGTCGCCGAGGCCGGGATTCCAGCCTTCGGCGGCGGCCCAGTTCACGGCAGTGTCCAGCTCCGCGCGGGTCGCCTGCCGATAGGTGATCATGGCTTATGCAACGTCAGCCGGACTGAACGCGTCCAACTCGAAATTGCTGCGAAGGAAAGGAACGGGCGCGAACACCGCGCCGCCGGGCTCGGGAAATTTCGGGGTTAGCGACGCTCGCGAACGCCCTCGGCCTTGTCCCACCGGAGAAGCTTGTCGCTTTTCGGCAGCGGGGCGTCCGGGACTTCGCCGACGGCGATACCGTGCGGCCAGTCGGGCGGGCAGATCGCGATGTAGCGGGCGTAGCCGCCGAGACCTCCCTTGAACTTGGGAAACCCGATGGTCACGAGCGCGCCGGTCTCCGGGACCTGGTCGAGGTGCGCGACGCCCTCGGCCTGGGTGTAGCCGTGATGCATGAGCCAGTGCTCGCCCTCGAGGGTCGGCGTCGCGTCGGTGTCGAGCGGCTCGTGGCCGTGAAAAAGAATGTGCCGTTGCAGGTGGAGGAACTTGAGCGCGGCGAGCGACACGCCGGGAAAGACTTTGCGCGTGGCGAGTGACGGGTCGGGCCATTCCTTCGACCAGTCGGAACGCACCATGACGACCGACCCGGCAGGAATCCGGCCGTGCCGGGCCTCCCATTTTTCAATATCGGAAACCTGCAGCGCGTAGCCGGGATCCTTGGCGACCTGGTCGACGATCGAGATCACGACGAGCGGGCGAACGGCGAACGTCGGCGGCAATTCGTCGATCGACGGATATTCCGGCGCCCAATGCGCGGGCGGATCGAGCTGGGTGCCGAGCTGGTCGGTGCTGAGGACGTAGCGGGTGGCTTCAAAGCCATCGGCGGCGTAGTCGTAGGGTTTTCCCGTCTCGGGATTGATGGTCGGTTCGAACTGCGACGGCCCGAAGCCACTCCACACCGGAATCGACGGCGTGATGGTGTGGGTGAGGTCGACGTATTTGGCGTGCTTGAGCGTTTGTTCGTAGACGGACCAGAGGCCGGGGGACGGGAGCCCGGAGGCGGCGCGAGCGCCGGGCAGAACCACGAACGCGAACGCCGCGGCGAGCGAGACGCGGAACAGGACATGGGCGGCTGGCATGAGGGAACATTAGCAGCAGGCCGGCCGGCGCAAAGATCGTTTCGGCAGGCGGGGAGTGGTCGCGAGCCCGGGGGATTCGTGGGAAACATTGAAACCGGACCGCGGGTCGGGCAGAGATCATAGAACGCGTTTTCTCATGATCACCCTGCTTTCGAAATTCCGCGGCGGCCTGCTGGCCGCGACGTTCGCGTGCGCCGGTGTTGTCATTTGCGCGCGCGCCGGGGCGAAGGATCCGGCATTCGATCTGCGGGCGCATTACACGAAATACGAATACCGCATCCCGATGCGCGACGGCGTGAGGCTCTTCACCGCGGTGTATGTGCCGAAGGACGCGTCGAAGAGCTATCCGTTCCTGATGCTGCGAACGCCCTACGACGTCGGGCCGTACGGTGAGGACGAGTTCGGCAACCGCGTGGCGCCGAACGAGGAGTTCGCGAAGGCCGGCTACATCTTCGTGCTGCAGGACGTGCGCGGGCGGTGGCAGTCGGAGGGGAAATTCATCGAGGAGACGCCGTCGCTCGAGGGCCGGCCGCACGGGGCGAAAGCCATCGACGAAAGCACCGACACCCACGACACGGTCGACTGGCTGCTCAAGCATGTGCCGAACAACAACGGGCGCGTCGGCCTCTGGGGCATTTCCTATCTCGGGTTCTACACCGCGGCGAGCATCATCGACTCGCACCCGGCGATCAAGGCGGCGTCGCCGCAGGCGCCGATGCCGGACGAATATCTCGGCGACGACTGCTATCACGGCGGGGCGTTCATGCTCGCGGCGAATTTCGATTTCGCGACGGGCTTCAATCACCGCCAGCAGGGCGTGCTGCCGCCGAAGGTGCGGCCGCCGTTCGACTATGGCACGGAGGACGGCTACGAGTTTTTCCTGAAACTCAGGACGATCGCGAACGCGACGCGGGCGCTCGGCGACCCGAACCCGACGTGGTCGGAAGTGGTCGAGCACCCGAACTACGACGATTACTGGAAGGCGCGCGCGTTGTGGCACCACTTGAAGAACATCCATTGCGCGGTGCTGAATGTCGGCGGCTGGTTCGATGCGGAGGACATCCGCGGACCGATGCGGGTTTACCGGGCGATCGAGCGGGACGATCCGGGGATCTTCAACGCGATCGTCTACGGGCCGTGGGTGCACGGCGGCTGGGCGCACTTCGACGGGCACCGGCTGGGCAGCGTGGATTTCGACGCGGACACGGCGAAGTATTACAACGAAAAAATCCTGTTCCCGTTCTTCGAGCAGTATCTGAAGGACCAGCCGGACGCGAGGCTCGCCGAGGCGACGATGTTCGAGACGGGCACGAACGTCTGGCGGCAATATCCGTCATGGCCGCCGCCGAACGCGAAGAAGCAGATGCTGTATTTCCGCGCGAAAGGCGGGCTGTCGTGGGATGCGCCGACGGAGGGAGCGGCGGCGGGGTCGGAAACGGCGGGGTCGGGAGACCCCTCCCTGCATGGGGGTGGCGTGAGTGATTCGTATGTGAGCGACCCGGCGAAGCCGGTGCCGTTCATCGGCTACACGGCCACGGGCATGCCGCAGGAATACCTGGTCGCGGACCAGCGGTTCGCGGCGACGCGACCGGACGTGCTCGTGTATGAGACGGAGCCGCTCGAAGAGGACGTGACGCTGGCCGGGCCGGTGGCGCCGAAGCTCTTCGTCTCCACGACCGGCACGGATTCCGATTTCGTCGTGAAGCTGATCGACGTTTATCCGCCGGAGCGCTCGACACCGGAGAACGACGGCGGGAAGGCAAGACCGGGCGACGTGCCGCCGCCGGCGATCACGCTCGCCGGCTACCAGCAGCTCGTGCGCGGCGAACCGTTCCGCGTGAAGTTCCGCAACGGCTTCGAGCAACCCGAGGCAATGGTGCCGGGGCGGGTGACACCGGTGAACTTCGACATGCCGGACGTGAATCACACGTTCCGCCGCGGACACCGGATCATGGTGCAGGTGCAGAGCTCGTGGTTTCCGCTGGTGGATTTGAATCCGCAGGTGTTCGAGGACATCCCGAAGGCGAAGCCGGAGGATTTCCGGGCGGCGACGGAGCGCGTGTATCGCGGCGGCGCGCAGGCCTCGGGGGTGGAGGTTTACGTGCTGCCGCAGCCGTAGGCTGTGGGAGCGGCTTTATGCCGCGACGGGGGGGGCGCGGCGCGAACGGTTGGGGCGTAAAGCCCCTCCCACAGTTGGGGAGCGGCGCGTCTCGCGAAATGCAGGCATTTTCTCCGCACTCGGTGCTTCAACGGCAGCCTTGAAGTCGATCGATGCAAGGCGTAGGTTTTGGGCCGTGAAGCACGACGAGGAGCCCCTGACCGAGGAACGCATCCGCGAGGAGAAGATTCGCTCGCGGCTGGCGGATCGCGCGCTTTTGGAGTCCGGAGCCGTCACCGCGGAAGAGCTGCAACGCCGCAATTCGCTATTCACGCGCGAGGAAATCGTCCGCTTCAAATTCAATTTTCCCGCATGGCGGAAGCACCTGGCCAAGATCCACGCCGATTCCGACTCCACGACTTCCTCCCCGCGCTGAAAGCCGGGGTGCTGGTCGGCGGGCAGGCCATGAACCCGAGGCGTTGGCCCGCGAAGTCGGTTGGCGGTTTGTGCCTACGGAAGGTGTCGGTCAGATTCTCGGTCGATTGGTGGATGCATCGGGAGCGACCATCGAAATCCTCGCGGGCATTCGCACTGCGATCGCTGATCGGATCGAACGCGAGGCGGTGGAGGGAAGCTGGGACGGCCAGACGGTGCGCGTCCTCAACCCCGCCAGCATGCTTCGCGAAAAGGTATCGCTGGCGGTGGAAGCCAACCAGGCCGGGCGGCAGGACGCAAAGCACGTGGAAATCCTTGCCCCGTGTTGCCGTTGCTTTTTCAAGGATCTCGCGAAAGTGGTGGTGATGCACGAGCTGACGGGTCGTAACGCGATCTTCTATCTCAACATCGCGCTGGAGGTGTTGCGTTCGAGAAACGCCCGGCACTTCGATGCTCTGTGGGGTGCGCAGTGGGCCAACGTCATGCCCTGGACGACGCTCGTCGGGACTGCCGATCCGGCTCTCGTTCGCTTTGTCCAGCATCAACGGCCTGCCTGATTCCGGTCGCGTCGTCCTGTCTTGCGCAGCCGCGGTGCCCGCTTGCTTGCAGGCAAGCAGCTCGCGCTCGAGCTGTTTCAATTGCGCGACGCTGATCGAATATTTTCGCAACCTGAGGCCGGCGTTGGGATGAAACGTTCATGGCGGGTCGAAGACCCGCCCTGCCGGCTTGCAGGTTTAGCGCGGCCGAAATCCCGGGGCTATTTCGCGCCGGGGATCGTGCCGGCTTTGACGATATACATCTTCTCCGGGTCGAGGTATTTCTTGATCGCGGAATTCACCTCGGGCGTCGTGAGCGCGTTGATGGTCTTTGGGTAGTTGTCGAGCCAGTCGACATTGTAGCCGCGCTCGATCGCGGTGAGGATGGTGCCGGCCATGCCGTCGGTCGTGGCGAGGCCGACCTTGAAGCTGCCGATCAGGTCGGTCTTGCGGCGGGCGAGCTCGTCGTCGGTGACGCCGTCCTGATACCAGTGGTCGAGCTGGTGCTTCGTCGAGTCGATGCCTTTGTCGAGCAGCGCCGGCGCGAAGGTGGCGCTGATATGCCAGTCGCCGTCGGTGAAGGTGTCATGCGCGACGACCGAGCCGATGCCGTAGGTGAGGCCTTCCTTGTCGCGCACGTTCGACATGAGCCGGCCGGTGAAGCCGCTGCCGAGAATCGCGGTGCCGACGCGCAGGGCCTGCGCGCCGGGATCGCTGTAGCGCAGTCCCGTGGCCTGGCCGAAGACGACGGTGACGCTGGTCTTGTCGGCCATGAAGATGTTCTGGTCCTGCGGTGCGTCGGTCGCGGTGGCCTTGGCCGGATGCATCAAATCAACGCCGCCGGTCCAGCCGGCGAAACTCTTCGTGATTTCCGCCTGAAGCTGCGGGACGTCGAGGTCGCCGACGATCACGAGCGTGAAATGCGCCGGCCCGTAGTATTTCGCGTGAAACGCCTTCGCCTCGTCGAGGGTCGCCTTTTCGGCGGCGGCGATGAGCTCCTCGGGCGGCGGCTGGCGGTTCGGGTGGCCCACGGGATAGACGGCGCGGGTGAAGGCGTCGCCGGCGCGGAAGTCGGTGCTCTCGAGCTGGCGCTTCATGCCGCCGACGAATTGTTTTTTCGCCTTGTCGAATTCCGCGGCGGAGAACGCGGGCGAGCGCAACTGCTCGGCGATCAGGCCGACGACGAGCGGCACGTCCTTCTTCAGGCATTTCGCCTCGATGTTGGCCGTCTCCGTGTCGACGTCGAACGCGATGCTGGCGCCGACGCGCTCGAGTTTTTCGGTGATCGCGAACTTGTCCTCGGTGGTGGTGCCCTTGTCGAGCATCATGCCGACGAGCGTGGGGATCGCGACGTTGCCATCGCCGGCGTAGGCGTCGCCCGCGGGCAGCGCGCCGTGGATGGTGACGACGTCCTTCACGCCCGTCGGATAGGCGATGACGTCGATGCCGTCGATTTTGGCGCGCGTGACATGGTCCGCGATTTGGGCGGAGGCGGCGGCGAGGAGAAGGGCGAAGGGCGAAAGGAGAAGGAGACGGAGAAAGTGGCGTTTCATGGGAGAAGATTTCCTTGGTTTGTCATTCCGGGCGCAGCGAAGATTCCGCGGGTGCGTTCGCTGGTGGGTTTATTTCGCGGCGGATTGTTCGCCGGGGACGATCGGCACGAACCAGCCGGTCGTGCTTTGATCGACGTCGAGGTATTTGTTGGCGACGCGCTGGACGTCGGCGGTCGTGACCTTCCTGGTCGCGTCGTCGAGCGTGTAATAGAGCGACCAGTCGCCGGCGGCGATGCACTCGTTGAGGTTGCCGGCGATCGCGAAGGAGCCGTCGCGCTGGTAGGCGGAGCTGGCGAGGAGCTTGGCGGTGGCGGCCTGGACTTCCTCGTCCGTCACACCGTTTTGCTTCAGTTTCTCGATCTCCTCGAAGATGATCTTTTCGACCTGCTCATGCGTGGCGCCCGGCGCGAGCGGCGCGAAGATGATGTGCAGCGACGGATCGTGGTTGAAGCCGAGGAACGCCTGGACGCTGAGGGTGAGATTTTTGTCGGTGAGCGCCTTGTAGAGGCGGCTGTTCTTGCCGTCGGTCAGGATGGTGCTGAGCACCTGGATCGCGGCGTAGTCGGGATTGGACGCGGCGGTGACCTTGTGGCCGACGGCGACGACGCCGAGCTGGCCGGCGCGCTTGATGGTGAGGTGGCGCGGGCCGTCCTGTTCCGGCTCGACGGTGTAGAGCTCGGGGATCGGGGCGGGCGAGCGCGGGTAGCCGCCGTAGTATTTCTTCACGAGGGCGAGCGCGGCGGCGGGATCGAAATCGCCGATCACGGACACGGTCGCGTTGTTGGGCCAGTAGAAGGTATCGTAGAACGCGCGGAGTTTTTCGATCGGCACGCGCTCGATGTCGCTGCGCCAGCCGATCGTCGGGTGATGGTAGGGATGGGCGACGAAGGCGGTTTCGAAAATACCCTTGATGAGGGCCTGGAAGGGCGAGTTCTCGCCGCGCTCGAATTCGTTGCGGACGACGGTCATCTCCTTCGCGCGGTCCGACTCGTGCAGCCAGAGGTGGCGCATGCGGTCAGCCTCGATCGCCATGTAACCCTCGAGATGCTCGCTGCCGATCGTCGCGTAGTAGTTCGTGCGGTCGAGCCAGGTGGTGGCGTTGTAGTTGCCGCCGATGCTTTCGAGGAACTGCTTCACGGAGTTGCCCTTCGCGTCGTTGTACTCCGGCGAGCCCTTGAACATGAGGTGCTCGAGGAGGTGGGTGGCGCCGGTCGTGCCGGTGACTTCGTTGCGCGCGCCGACGTGGTAGGTGACCATGAACGTCAGCGTGGGGCTCGAGTGGTCGGGCATCAGCAGGACGTCGAGGCCGTTGGCGTCGAGCGTGTATTCGGAGATGGCGTCGATCGTCTTGACGAAGGTGAAGCCATCGACGTTGGCGGCGGCCGGGGACGCGGGCTCGGCGCCGGAAGCGGCGAGCGGGAGGAACGCGGCGAGCGCAAGAACGGGCAACGGGGGGAATTTCATGCGATGAGAAAAAACCGGCGGCCAACGTGAACCAAATGCGCGCCGCCGCCAAGCTGTTAGCGATGAATTCACCGCGGGCGCGACCAGCGGCCGGGAAGCGGGATGGGCGGTGCGGCCGTGGCGGCGAATCGCCCGCGCCGCGCGCCGGTTGCTTCAATCCTCGTCGTCGTCGGACTTGGTGTTGGCCCAGGCGGGCGGCGGACCGGAGCGAAATTCGGAGTGGCGGATCTTGCCGCCGACGAAACCGACGAAGCCGCCGAAGCCGAGGCCGGCGAGCGCGACGATGGCGGTGAGCACGACCGCGAGACGGCGGAAACGCTCGAATCGCCACGTGGCGAGCAGCGCGATGGCGGCGAGCGCCGCGGCGGCGGCGTCGATCCACACGAGCGTTTCACCGAGGTGCATGTGCCAGTTCAGCCATTTCTGCGCGGTGTCGTTCGACATCGAATAGACGCGGTCGTAGCCGGCGTGCCCGTATTTCATCACCGGCCACGCGGACACGGCGCCGAGGAGAATCAGGACCAGTGCGAGCGACTGCCCGGGCCGGCTGCGGGCGAGCGCGGCGACGAGGAGCGCAAAAAGACCCGCGGCCAGTCCGTAGACCGGCAGCGGGTTGAGAAGGATGTGGACGTATTCCGGCTGCGACAGGCTGCGAAAGAATTCCGTCCAGAGCGACATGAAGGAGGACGGGCGGAGGGCGGCGGGCGGAAGCCGGAGATGCGAGGGGAGAGGCAGGCGGGGACGCCTGCGCCACTCCGGCGCGAACGCGCGGCTACATCGTCGCGACCTCGGCGTTTTCGATCAGCTTGATGCCGTCGCGCGTGACGAGCTTGCCCTTGATCGTGACGGTTTTTCCGCCGGAGCCGGTGAGCGCCTCGTTGATCGGCTTGTGCTCGCCGATGAGGAGATAGACGGTGCCGTCCGCGCTCTTGAGGCCAACCGGGAGACCTTTCGAGATGCAGGTGTTGGCGCAGTCGGCGTGCTTCGCGCCGTGCGCGCCGTGATCGAGGTAACAGGCCATGTCGAGGACTTCACCGGTGACGGTGACGTCGCCGCTTTTGGCGGGCGCCGAGCCGTCGGCCGCGCGGGCGGCGAGGGGCAGGAGGGCAAAAGCCGCGCTGGCGGCGAGGAGGGAAGCGAATCGGGATAGGGTATGCTTCATGACGGATTGGGTTTCAGGTTGAACGCTGCGAACAGCTCCCGAGAGCGTGGACAAGAACGCGCGGAATGCAAACCGCGCCCGCGCAGAACCTTTTTCCGCCCCGCGGCCGGGATCGCAGACGCTATCGCTTCGAGATGACCGCGGGCCCGCCGGAGTTGTGAGGTGGGGCGGGGGCGCGGGACTGGTTGGCGAGCTGGGCAAAGTAGATGCGGATTTGCTCGAGCTGCTCGTCGCTGAGATTGTCGAGGTCGAGCAGTTCGTTGCGCGCGCCGTGGCTCGCGCGGATGAGCTCGTCGAGCTTCACGTGGATCGCCTGCGAGTCGCGGTTCTGGGTGTTTTGAATGAGGAAAACCATCAGGAACGTCGCGATGGTGGTGCCGGTGTTGATGACGAGCTGCCAGGTGTTGCTGTAGTGGAACATCGGGCCGGTGACGGCCCAGGCGAGGACGATCAAGGTCGCGAGGATGAAGGCGAAAGGCCGGCCCGAAATGAGCGCGGTTTGCCGCGCGAACCGGGTGAACCACGACGCGGAGGACTTGGGTTTCATGCGCCGGGCCTTGGACCGCGCTTTGCGAGGTGCGTGCCCGCGCGTCGGATTTCCGGTCCGGCCGGCGGCCGGGTTGAACGACATTCCGGCCGGGCGCGGCGGGGTCAGGCGTGCGGCGCGAAACCGCCGGCGGGTTCGAGGGCGGTGCGAACCGCCGCAATGAGCGTCGACGTGGTGAAGGGTTTCTGGACGAAGGCGGCGGCGCGATTGTGGCCGACGCGGCTCGTCGAATGGCGTTCGGTGTAGCCGCTCATCAGGATGATCGGGACGGCGGAGTTGATGTCCTGGATGGCGATGAGCGCCTCGGCGCCGTCGAGCTCGGGCATCGCGAGATCGAGCAGGACGAGGCGGAACGCGCCGGGCTGGCGGCGAAACGCGTCGACCGCGGCGCGGCCGTCGGCGACGGATTGCGTGACGAAACCGGAGCGCTCGAGGATGCGCACGGCGAGTTCGCGGACGCCGTCCTCGTCGTCGGCGATGAGCACGCGGCCCGAGCCGCGCCAGGAGGCATCGGGGGCGATGCCGGCGCGGTCTTCGCGCGCGGCCTGGTTGATCGCGGGCAGCAGGAGGCGGAAGGTCGTGCCGCGTCCCGGCGCGCTGTCGACCTTGATCGCGCCCTGGTGCGTGCGCGTGATGCCGAGCACGGCGGAGAGCCCGAGGCCGTGGCCGGTGAATTTCGTGGTGAAGAATGGCTCGAAGATGCGCGCCTGGACCTCCGGCGTCATGCCGCAGCCGTCATCGCAGACCTCGAGAAAAACGTAGTCGCCCGGGTCGAGCGTCGGGGCGAGGTAGGCGCTGGCGAGGTAGGCGCGGTCGACGTGCATGACGCCGGTGTGCACGCCGATGTGGCCGGCGCGGTCGCCGATGGCATCGGAGGCGTTCATCACGAGGTTCATGATGATCTGGCTGAGCTGGGTGGAGTCGCCGTGGACGGACGGGAGCGCCGGCGCGAGCTCGAAGCTGATCGTGGATTTCTTGGAGATGGAGGCGTGCAGGAGGTGCGTGGTGTCGCGGACCAGCGCGTTGAGGTCGACGAGGGCGGAGGTGAGCTTGCCCTTGCCGGAGTAGGCGAGCATCTGGCGGCAGAGCTCCGCGGCGCGGAGGGCGGCGAGCTCGATCTGGTGGATGGAGCGTTCGGCGTCGCTGCCGGCCGGCGTGTCGAGGCGCGCGAGCGTGGCGTTGCCGAGCATCGTGGTGAGGAGGTTGTTGAAATCGTGCGCGATGCCGCCGGCGAGGACGCCGAGGCTCTCGAGCTTCTGGGCCTGGAGAAGATTGCGCTCGGCCTCGAGGCGGGCGCGCTCGGCTTCCTTCTGGTCGGTGATGTCGCGCGCGACCGTCGAGAGCATGATGGGCTCGCCGGCCTCGTTGCGGTGGGTGAACAGCAACTGGAGCACCGGAACCTCGCGCCCGGCCGGATCGATGAAGAGCGTCTCGCCGTGCCAGGCGCCGCGGGCGAGCGCCGTGGGCACGCCTTCGCGCAAAACCTTCTCGCGGGACCACGGCGCGTGGTGATCGCCGAGGCGTTCGCCATGGGCGTCGGCCGCGGTGGCGTGGCCGCACAGTTTCAGGAACGCGGCGTTTTTATAGAGCGAACGACCCTCGAGGTCGACGGTGCCGATGAAGTCCGGCGTGTTTTCGAGGATGGCAAAGAGCCGCTCGCGTTCGCGCTCGACGACGCGGCGGTTCGTGACGACCAGGCCGAGCCCGAGGCCGACGGCGGCGACCGCGATGGTGAACAGCACGAGGTCGACGATCGTGTTGCCGGTGCCGCCGTAGAATTTCGCCGCCACGAGGCTGCCCATCGTGAGCGCCGAGGTGGCGATGGTCGCGCCGGGCAGCCCGTGACGCAGGCAGATCCACACGAGCGGCGCGAACGAGAGGTAGCGGGCGTGATAGTCCTGGATGAAGCCGAGCCCGTGGGCGAGGCCCGTGCACGCGATCAAGGCGAGCGCCTGGCCGGCGACCTCGAGGACGGCGCGGCCGGTCCATTGGGGGCGGCGCGGCGGCGGAAGACCGACGAGGCGGGGGGCGAGATGAACGAGACAAAGCGGGAAAATCGTGAGGACGCCGGTGAGATCGCCGATCCACCAGTTGAACACGAAGCGGGGAAAACCGCCGCCCGCCGCGATGCCGCCGGCGGCGAGAAAGACGAGGGAGGTGAGGATCGAGACAACCACCGGCGCACCGAGGACCAGCGACACGAGCACGCCGGTCTCGACCGGCCGCAGCGGCGTGGGCACCGGGCCGAATCGCCGGCGAAGATAACTGCCCGTCCCCCCATAAACGAGGGTGACGGCGACCGGCACGACGAGTTGGACCCACGTGATCGAAAAGTGGCTCGTAATCAGCGCCGAATAGATATTCGCCAGGTAGATGACCGGCAGCGTCCGGACGCCGTAGATCGTCGCGAGGGCGAGGGCCAGCCCCACCGGCGGATACCAGAGGCAGATGCCGGGCGGCGTGAGAAACATCCGCGCCGCCGCATCGAGGCCGGCGTGCGCGACGAGGTAAAGCAGACAGGCGTGCAGGCTGGAAATGCGGGGCCGCGTCGGCATCAAAGTGCGGCGTGAGGAAAGCCGGACGGCCCCGCCGGGGCAAGAGGCAACGCGGAGGTCGGCGTCATACGCGGCGAGGGCGCCGCCTCCCCATGGAATTCCGGCTACGGGCGCGGGGCTGCGGTTGGGCGGGTCGCGGCCTCGCCGATTTTTTCGCGGAGGTGCGTGACGCGGAGCTTCGATTCGGAATTGCGCACGGCCATCGCGTAGGCGGCGGGTTCGCCGACGAGGAAAACTTTTTTCCGGCCGCGCGTGATGGCCGTGTAGATGAGGTTGCGCTGGAGCATCACGAAATGCGCCTTCAGCAGCGGGACGATGACGACGGGGTATTCGCTGCCCTGCGATTTGTGAATGCTGATGGCGTAGGCGAGCGCGAGGTCACCGAAATCGCCGCGCTCGAAGGGGTGGCGTTCCCGGTCGAACTCCGCCTCGAGCATGCCCGCGGCGGCATCGACGGCGGTGACGCTGCCGATGTCGCCGTTGAAGAGGTTTTTTTCGTAGTTGTTGCGGAGCTGGATGACCTTGTCGCCGGGGCGGAACTCGGCGGCGGCGGTGCGGAGGCCACGGGCGTGGGGGTTGAGCGCGGACTGGAGTTGGGCGTTGAGGTTGGCGACGCCGGCGACGCCCTTGTGCATCGGGGCGAGGACCTGGACGTCGTTCACCGGATCGAACCATTTCCAGTGTCGCGGCACGAACTCGGTGCAGAGTGCGAGAACTTTTCGGACGCAGTCGTCGGCGTCGGTGGCGGCGATGAAGGTGAGATCGCTCCACGCCTCGGCGTTCGCGAGGTCGGGAACGGTCGGCGGGAGCGAGGCGTCGCCGGCGTTGATGGCGTGGGCGGTGGTGACGATCGAGCTCTGGCCGGACTGGCGGTAGATGACGGAAAGCCGCGTCACCGGCAGGGCCGGTGTCGCGGCGGGCGAGGGGTGCGAGGCGAGAGGCGGGAGGGCGGATGCGATCAGATCTTTCAGGACGTTGCCGGCGCCGACGCTCGGGAGCTGGTCGGTGTCGCCGACGAGCAGGAGGTGCGCGCGCGACGGGACGGCTTGCAGCAGCGCGGCGGCGAGGCGCGTGTCGAGCATCGAAGCCTCGTCGACGACGAGGAAGTCGGTGGCGAGCGGAGCGGATTCGTTGGCGACGAAGCCGCCGCCGGCGGGATCGTATTTGAGGAGGCGGTGAATCGTGGAGGCGAAGCCGCCGGTGGTTTCGGCGAGGCGCTGGGCGGCGCGGCCGGTGGGGGCGGCGAGGTGGACGCGGACTTTTTTCGCGCGGAGGATTTCGACGAGGGCGCGAAGGATCGTGGTCTTGCCGGTGCCCGGGCCGCCGGTGAGGATGGAGACCTTGTGCGTGAGCGCGTGCTGGAGCGCGACGCGCTGGAGGTCGTGAAAGGCGAAGCCGGCTTTTTGCGCGGCCCACTCGACGGCGGCGCCGGCCTTGATCGGGGGCAGGCCGCTGGCGACGCGGGTGAGGCGGGCGATGACGTCGGCGATTTTTTGCTCGGCGCGGGAGAGGGCGGGAAGCTGGAGGAGCGCGGCGGCGGGCGCCGCGGGCTGGGAGCCGGGAGTTGAGAGTTGAGAGCCGGGAGGCGGGTGACGGATGAGGTCCTTGCGTTCGACGAGGGCGGCGAGACGGGCGGCGATGTGGTCGGTCGACGTGTCGAGGAGGTTCGCGGCGTGGGCGATGAAGTCGGCTTCGGGCGCGGCGGTGTGGCCGTCCTCCTGCAGCGTCTCGAGGGCGTAGAGGATGCCGGCGTCGAGGCGGGGCGGAGCGTCGTTGGCGAAGCCGAGGTTGATCGCGAGGCGGTCGGCGGTCTTGAAACCGATGCCCTGGATTTCGCGGGCGAGCCGGTAGGGCTCGGTGGTGAGGATGGTTTTGGCGGACGGACCGAAGTGTTGTGCGATCTTCACGCACTGGCCGGGCGTGACGCCGTAGGTTTGGAGGAAAATGTAGAGCTCGCGCTCGGTGCGCTTGGCGTCCCAGGCGGCCTTGATCGCCGTGGCGCGCTTGCGGCCGATGCCCTCGACATCGCGCAGCCGCGCGGATTCCTCGCTGAGGATGCGGAACGTGTCGGTGCCGAAGGCGTCGACGATCTTGTTGGCGTAAACCTTGCCGATGCCGGGCACGAGCCCGCTGCCGAGGTAGCGGCGGATGCCGTGCACACTCGAGGGCAGCTCGCTCTTGAAGGCGGTGACCTTGAACTGGGCGCCGTGCTGGGCGTGGCGCGTCCACTCGCCGGTGAGATGGAGCGTTTCGCCGCATTCGACGCCGGGCAGCGGGCCGACGATGGTGACGGGTTCGGGGCGGGATTTCGGCGGATCGTCGGGTCGCGGCTCGGGCCGCAGCTCGGCGATCGTGTAGTGATTCTCCTCGTTGAGAAAGATGATGCGTTCGACGACGCCGGTGAGCGACGATTGCGGAGAGACGGGAGAAGCCACGAGCGGCGGGAGTTGAAACGGATTTCGCCGCGCGACGCAAACCGGGGTTGCGCGCCGGCGCAAGCCCGGCGGCCCGCCACGCACCGTGACCTGCAGCCTTGTGCCCGGGACAAAACTCCGTAATACGGAGTTTTATGAGTGCGGCATATGAATCGGGGTATTGGCGAACGTTCTCGATGCTGGCGGCAGCACTGGAGATTCCGGCACGCGAGCTGATGCGGCATGCGGAACGCGAGTGGCGTGCCTTCCGGCGCCGGCCACGGGGCGCGACCCTGCGACCGGGGGCGGAAACGCCGTTGTGGCTGGCGCTCGCGGCGGCGGCGAAGCCGCATCTCGGCAAGCGGGGAGCGCGTGCGCTGCTGGCGCGCGAGCTGGGACTGCATCAGTCGCGCGTCAGGGAATATTTCGACACCCGAACCGCCATGCCCGACGCTGAACGGACGCTCTTTCTGTTGCTCTGGCTGGAACGTCAACGGCACGCACCGCTGCCGGCGGCACCCCGGCGGAACAAAACTCCGTAATACGGAGTTTCTTCGAGGACGAGGAGGTGCCGGCAGAGCGGTGGTTTCCAAGCCGGGACGGAAGGCTCAGCGGGACGGAAGGCGGTGCGGAAAGACGCAAAAAAACCCGCCGCAGGTGGGCGGCGGGCGGAAGGTTTGCGGTCGAGAGATGCGGCCCGGAGTTATTTACCGGGGGTGGCGGCGGCGGGCGGCGCCGCCTCGGCCTTCATCTCCCGCGCGAGCTGCTGGATTTTCGGCATGAGGTCGCGCTGCATCTGCTGAACGTAGGGCATGAGGTGCTGCATGACCTGCGGTTGTTTCGCGATCATCGACTGGCCCTCGGGCGAGAGGTAAAATGCCTTGATCGCTTTCAATTCCGCTTCGCTGAAGACATCGGCGTAGATCTGGTCCATCTGCGCGATGAGTGCTTTGGCGGAGTTCATCGACAGCTCCATGACCTCGTTCTGGAAGGTTTCGAATTTCTGGCGTTGCTCGGGCGTGGCCTGGGCGGGCAGCGCGCCCACGGCCATCTGGTCCGCCATCTGTTTCATTTGA
>DASZPP010000098.1:0-12165 GCA_035549975.1 Opitutus sp. | reverse complement strand
CGATCTCATCCCGCCGCCCGATCCCGCGCGGAAAATCGAACGCATCGCTCTTCCCCTCTCGCGCCAGCCGCTCGATCAGCGGCCCGCCGGGATAACCGAGGCCGAGCAATTTCGCGCCCTTGTCGAGCGCCTCGCCCGCGGCGTCGTCCCGCGTCGACGACCGCACCGTCACGCGGCGCGCCGCATCGAGTGAAATCAGCAGCGTGTTTCCGCCCGAGACCACGAGCCCGAGGTGCGGCAGCAGTTCGTCCAGCTTCGCATCGAATTCTTCCGGCGCATTCCCGTGCAACGCGATGAACGGCGACCACACGTGCCCGCGCAAATGGTTCACGCCGACCGCCGGCACCCGCCACGCCAGCGCCAGCGCCTTGGCCGCCGCGACGCCGATGGCGAGACAGGCCGCGAGTCCCGGCCCGTTTGTCACCGCGATCTCGCGCACCTGCCGCAGATCCACCGCCGCCTTCGCCCGTTCGAGCAGCGGCGCGAAATTCCGCAGGTGCTCGCGGGTCGCGAGGTCCGGCACCACGCCTCCATGCCGCTCGTGCAACGCGATCTGGCTGTGCACCCATTCGCCGGCGAGACCACGCGCCGGATCGAACAGCGCCACGGCCGTCTCGTCGCAGGAACTTTCGAGCCCCAGGATCACGTCGTCGCCGCCCGCTCAGTGCGCCGCCGCCACCGCCGCGCGCCGGCCATCGAGCAGCTCCGCGCTTTTCAGCACGTCGAGCGCCGCCGCGAGCTGGCGGTCTGCGATCGGGGTGAAACCAAACCGCTCCTTGAATTCCTTCGGATCGGTGATGTCCGAGCGCGCCATCTGCAGCCGGAGCTTGCTGTCCTCGTCAGCCGCCAGCACCACCTCGACCTGCGGCGTGATGCCCTTCTCGTGAATGCTGACGCCGCCCGGCGTGTAATATCGCGCCGTCGTCAGCCGCATGCCTTCGCCGTTCTTCAGCTTGAAAATCGACTGCACCGATCCCTTGCCGAATGACCGTTCCCCCACGACGACGGCGCGACCGGTGTCCTTCAGCGCGCCGGTGACGACTTCCGCCGCGCTCGCCGTGCCCGCGTTGATCAGCACCGCCATCGGCAGCTCCAGCGGATCGCCGTCGCCTTCCGCGCGATAATCCTCCGAATCATCCGGTTTCCGCCCCCGGGTGTAAACGATCAGCTCGCCCTTGCGGAAAAACGGATTCGCCACATCGACCGCCGCGTCGAGCAACCCGCCCGGATTGTTCCGCAGGTCGATGATCAGGCTGTCGATGTTTTCATCCAGGAGCTTGTCGAGCGCCTTGCCGAACTCCTCGCCCGTGTGATCCGAGAAATCGCTGATCCGGATGTAGCCCGTGTGATTGGACAGCACATGAACGTCCTCGACGCTCGTCAGCTCGATCATGCCGCGCACGATCGTCACGGAAAACTTCCGCCCGGTCCGGGGCCGCAACAGATCCACCGTCACCTTCGTGCGCGCCTTGCCGCGCAACCGGTCCACCACGGTGTCGAGCGTGATCCCTTTCTCGAACGCCTTGCCGTTCACCCCCACCAGTTCGTCCCCGTGCTCGATGCCCGCCCGCTCCCCCGGCGAACCCGCGATCGGCGCGATGACCGTCACATGGTTTTTGCGCATCTCGACCTGGATCCCGATCCCGCTGAAATCCCCGCTCAGCTCCTCCTGGAGGTCGCTGTAGTCGCGCGCCTCCAGGAACTCCGAATGGGGATCGAGCGACTCCACCATCCCGTGCATCGCCGATTTGGTGAGCTGGTCGTAGCCCGCCGCTGACGCATCGACGTAGTTGTCGTTCACCATCTGCAGAACGTCGCGCAGGTAATCCGTCGAGCGGCTGAGTTCGCGGCTCGGGAACAGTCCCCATGCACTCGCGAGCCGCGCGGCGCCGACCGTCAGCGCGAATCCAAGCGTCACGCCGGTGGCGAGGATGAGAATCCGTTTGAACATCCCCGCGACTGTGTCCATCCGCATCGTTTTGTAAATGGGTTCGTCGCCGCGCCCCGTCCTTTCACCTGAATTTGTCGCTGTCTTCCGCCGCCACGCCGATGCCGGCGGCGCGATGCCGTTCGCCCGCTTCATGGACCTCGCGCTCTACGATTCCGTCGTCGGCTACTATCGCCGCACACGCCGGCGCGTCGGCTACGGTCCGGGCACGGATTTTTTCACCGCCGCAACCAGCGCTCCTCTTTTCGGCGAACTGGTCGCCGCCGCCTGCATCTCGCTGCTCGCGCCGGCCGATCCCGCCGGTTTCACCTTCGTCGAGATCGGCGCGGAACCCGGCGCCGGAATCCTGCGCGGCGTCGCCCACCCGTTTGCCGGCACCCGCGTCATCCGGATCGGGGAACCGATCGAGCTGTCCGGACCCTGCGTCGTTTTCTCCAACGAACTCTTCGATGCCCAGCCGTTCCGCCGTTTCGTGTTTCGTGGCACGCGCTGGCGCGAGCTCGGTGTTGCACTGGCCAACGGCGCGCTCGTCGAAACCGAGCTCGACGCGCCCTCGCCGCCGCTGCTCCCCACCCGCGCCCCGGACGGCTACATCATCGACGCGCCACTCGCCGCCGCCGAGCTGGCCTGCAGCCTCGCCGCCCAGCCGTGGTCCGGCCTTTTCCTCGCCTGCGACTACGGCAAATCGTGGCGGGAGATCGCCGAAGCCTGCCCCGCCGGCACCGCCCGCGCCTATTTTCGCCATCAACAGTCCAACGACCTGCTCGCCCATCCCGGCGAACAGGACCTGACCTGCCACATCTGTTGGGACTGGCTCGTCGACTCCTTGCGCGACCACAGTTTCGCCGCTCCCCAACTCGAATCGCAGGAAGCGTTTTTCGTCCATCATGCCGCCGATTTCCTCGCGCGCACCGTCGCCGCCGAAGCCGCCGGATTCAGCCGCCGCAAGCAGTCCCTTCTGCAACTGCTTCACCCCGCGCACCTCGGCAGCAAGTTTCAAGTGCTCCACGCCCTCCGACGTAGCGGCAGGCGTCCCTGCCTGCCGTGATCGCGTGGTCCATGTTCGGCAGGCGCGGAGGCCTGCCGCTACGCCCAATCACCGCAGGCAAAGTCACTGACATCACCTCCTGCTATTACGATGCCAGCAATTCCGCCGAAAAACCGCTTGCTTCGCTGTGCGCCAAACCTTTACTCGCGACCCTTTAACCAACTCAAAACCGCCATGGCCAGAATCTGTGCAATCACCGGTCGCCGTCCCGTCAAGGGCTCGATCATCAACCGCAAGGGTCAGTCCAAAAAGAGCGGCGGCATCGGCACGCACGTGACCAGCATCACGCCGCGCAAGTTTCGCCCCAACCTGCAGCGTGTTCGCGTGAAGCTGCCCAATGGCGGCACGAAGCGCATCCTCGTCTCCGTCAAGGCAATCAAGGCCGGCCTCGTCGTGAAGGCCTGAGCGCGCCTCGCATCGAATTTCAGCCCGCGGTTTGTCGCCGCGGGCTTTTTTGTCCGTGGCATCTTCGCGCCTTTCCCACTCGCCGCTGGGCGCCAACGCGAGCTTCGACTTCGGCCCGCCCGGCGAGCTCGCCGGCTTCGCCGTTCCCACCGGACATCCGCCTTCCCAAGACGTCTACGTCGGCTGCCGCGCCGATCCGGATGCCTCGTGGAACCTGCTGCCTTGCTTCAATCCCTCGCCTGGCGGCCCGCCACCGTTGCCGAAGGGCCGCTATGGCCGCTTTCTCGCATGGGCTGGCGACAAATGGATGATCGGCCCCCTTGTCTTCAAGCTCTGCACCCCTTTCTTTCTCAAGCCGGACGACGACGATCGGTTCCGTTACGCTCCCGTCGTCTGCGGCTACCTCGAATACGACAACACGCACAGCCCGGCTTCCGCCGAGCTGGTTTTCGGTGTCAGCGGCGCAGGCGAGCCGATCAACGGTCCCAGCCTCGCCGGCTTCGGGTTCGCCGGCTCCCACGGCTTCGCCACGACCGCCTCCTCCGAAGTCTCGCTACGCCGCGACCACGAGTTGTTCGGCGCCAAAATCGGCCGGGCCTCCGCGTTTCACTTCGTCGTTCCGCCGCATTCCAAGCGCATCCATCCGCTGGTGTTCGGTTTTTTTCAACCCGGCTTCCATTACACGCACCACTTCGCCGATCTCGATGACGTTCTCGCCTACGGCGTCAGCGCCCACTCGCGTTACCTCGCCGCGTCTGACGCACGCGACGCCGAGTTCATGCGTTCTTCCGCCGCTCCCGACTGCAAGACTCGCGTCGCGACGGAAACCCGCGCATGGCTCGCCGCCAGCCGTCGCCTCGCCGGTGACCCTGAAGTCGACCTCACTCCCCTCCGCTCGCTCCACGCCTCACTCACCGCGCCTCACCAACCCTGACGCCTGCCCCGTCGCGCGCATTTGTCATACATTATATGACAATGCGAGGTTGTCATATAATGTATGACAACGGCCGTGTGGGCGGACACGTGCTCGAGATCCGGCGAACGGGCAAACAGCAAATCATGTTTGCTCTCCTCCGGCGGAAAACCCGGCCGTGCCGTTTGGGCCGACCTGTTCTGAACGCGTTCAAAGCGCCTTGAACACCACCGTCGCGTTCTGCCCGCCGAAGCCGAGATTGTTGCTGAGCACCGTCCGCACCTTCGCCTCGCGCGCCTGGTTCGGCACGTAGTCGAGGTCGCAGTCCGGGTCCGGCTCCTCGAGGTTGATCGTCGGCGCAATTTTGCCGGCCTCGATGGTTTTCACGCAAATCACCGACTCGATTCCACCCGCCGCACCGAGCAGATGCCCGGTCATCGACTTCGTCGAGCTCACCGCCAGCTTCCGCGCGTGGTCGCCAAAGATCTTCTTGATGGCGAGCGTCTCGTATTTGTCGTTGTAGGGCGTGCTGGTGCCGTGGGCGTTGATGTAGTCGACCGACTCCGGCGCAACCGCCGCACTCGCCAGCGCCCGCTTCATCGCCATCGAAAGCCCCTTCCCCTCCGGGTCGGGTTGCGTGATGTGAAATGCGTCGCAGGTCGCCGCGTAGCCCGCCAGTTCGCAATAGATCCGCGCGCCGCGCGCCTGCGCGTGTTCGAGCGATTCCAGCACCAGCACGCCGGCGCCCTCGCCCATCACGAAACCATCGCGGCTCCGGTCGAAGGGCCGGCTCGCCGTCGCGGGCGAATCGTTGCGCGTGCTCATCGCCTTCATCGCGCAGAAGCTCGCATATGCGAACGGCGTGATCGCCGCCTCGCTCCCGCCCGCCACCATCACGTCCGCATCGCCGCGCGCAATCGCATGCGCCGCCTCGCCGATCGCGTGCGAACCGGTCGCGCACGCGGACACGAGGCCGAAATTCGGTCCGCGCGCCCCGATCTCGATCGCAAACAATCCCGCGCACATGTTGCCGATCAGCGAGGGAATGGTGAACGGCGAGACCTTGCGCGGTCCGCGTTCGAAGAGGTTCCGCAGTTGCGTCTCATACGTGTGCATCCCGCCGATCCCCGAACCGATCATCACGCCAATGCGATCGCCATCCTCGCGCGCGCAATCAAGGCCCGCGTCCCGCACCGCCTGTTTCGCCGCGACGAACCCGAAATGCGTGTAGCGGTCGTTGCGGCGCGCCTCCTTCGGGTCCATGTGCAGCGTCGCCTCCCAGTCGCGCACCTCGGCGCCAATCTGGCAGGCGTAATCGGTCGGGTCGAACAGCGTCACGCGCCGCACGCCGCCGTGCCCGGCAAGGAGACTCGACCAGAAGGCCGCGACGTCATGCCCGATCGACGTGACCACGCCGAGCCCGGTGATCACGACCCGGCGGGAGGAAGCAGGAGTAACCATGGAGCGATGGACGCCGCGATTTCAGAAAACAAAAAGGCGTTCTGCCAGAAATTTCCGCGGCACGGAAAAAGGCAGAACGCCAGAAGAGATGCGCCGGGCCTCAGGATTGCCCGGCCTTCGCCTTGATGTAGTCGATGACCTGGCCGACGGTCTGCAGCTTTTCTGCATCCGCCTCCGGGATCTCGCCCTTGATTTCGTCTTTGAACTCCTCCTCGAACGCCATGATCAGCTCGACGGTATCGAGTGAATCGGCGCCGAGGTCATCGAGAAAAGATGCGGTCGGCGTCACCTGCTCTTCGTTTACATTGAGCTGGTTGACGATGATCTCCTTAACGCGTTGTTCGATGGTTTTTTGATCAGCCATGTTTGGTGAAAGAGGGAGGCGCTGGGGTGTTTTGGAGGGTTCACATCGCCATGCCGCCGTCAACGGCAAAAACTTGCCCGGTGACGTAGCCTGACTCCTCGGAACACAGATAAGCGACGATGTTCGCGATGTCCGCCGCTTCGCCGAATCGCTTCAACGGCACCTGCTCCAGAATCTTCGCCGAGATTTCCGGATTGCCGACGAATTCCGCCGTCATGTCCGTTTTGATAAAACCGGGCGCCACCGCGTTTACCGTCACGTTCCGGCTCGCGAACTCCCGCGCCAGCGTCTTCGTCAGCCCGATCATCCCCGCCTTCGCCGCCGAGTAATTCGCCTGTCCGGCATTGCCGAGGATGCCGCTCACCGAGGTGATGTTCACGATGCGGCCCCAGCGGGCGCGCGTCATCGGCCGCGCGAGGTGCTTGGCCCAGTGAAACGCACTCGAGAGATTCGTCGCGATCACGTCGTTCCAATCCGCGTCGCTCATGCGAAACAGCAGCCCGTCCCGCGTGATGCCGGCGTTGTTCACCAGGATGTCGATCGCCGGAAACTCCTTCAGCAACTCGGCCGCCGCGCTCGCGATCGCCGCGCCGTCGGCCACATCGACCGCGCACGCCTTCGCCTTGCCACCCGCCGCCGTGATCGCCGCCGCCGCCGTGCCGCAGGAATCCGGCGATTTCGAAACGCAGATCACCGTCACGCCGTGCCGCGCGAGTGTTTCCGCGATGGCCCGGCCGATCCCGCGGCCGGCGCCGGTCACGAGTGCGGTGCGATTGGTGAAAGTCAGCATGGCGAAAAAAAGTAAGGGAGTAAGGGACTGAGGGATTGAAGGAACCGGCGCAAGGACAAGCTTCCGCCCTCGTCTCCCCTCACTCCCCACGTCCTCGCTCCCTCTCAATACACGTCCCGCTGATACCGCTTGTCCTTCTTCATCTGGTTCACGTAGTCCGCCGCCGCGCTCGTCCCCATTGCGCCCTGCTCGGCGACGATGTCGTGCAACGCCGTGTCCACGTCCTTCGCCATCCGCTTCGCGTCGCCGCACACATAAAAATGCGCCCCGCCGCGGAGCCACGCCCACACCTCCGCGGCGTTTTCCCGCAGGCGATCCTGCACATAAATCTTGTGAACCTGATCGCGCGAGAACGCCGTGTCCAATCGCGCGAGCCGTCCGCTCGCGAGCCACTCGGTCCATTCCTGCTCGTAGAGAAAATCCGTCGCGCGGTGCTGTTCGCCGAAGAACACCCAGTTGCGCCCCGTCGCGCCGCTCGCCGCCCGGTCCTGCACGAACGCGCGGAACGGCGCGATGCCCGTGCCCGGCCCGACCATGATCGCGTCCCGGTCGCCATCCGCCGGCGGCTTGAAGGGCGAATGCGTCACGAACACCGGCACCGCCGTCGCGCCGACGCGCACGCGGTCCGCCACAAAGGTCGAGCACACGCCGAACCGGTCGCGCCCGTTGGTTTCGTAGCGCACGACCGCGATCGTCAGGTGCGCCTCCGTCGGATAAAGCCGCGGCGACGACGCGATCGAATAGAGCCGCGGCACGAGTCGGCGCATCTGGTCGACCAACTCCTGCGGCGTGATCCGCGCGCTCGGAAACTCCGCGAGCACGTCCACGTATTCCCGTTGCTCGAGATAGCTCGAAAAAACCTCCTTCGACTCCGGCGCCAGCAGGCCCGCGAGCTTCGCCTGCTCCGCCGGCGCGGTCACCTTCGTCGCCAGCCAGCCCAAAAATTTCGGCAGCGGTTTTGCCAGCGACAGCCGTTCCGTCAGCGCCGCGCGCAACGGAATCGGCTCCGCCAGCCTCAGCGCCGCCGGCGAAACGGATTCATCCTCCTTCGCTCCCAGCCGCTCGAGAATCTCGTCCACCTCCGCCGCGCGGTTCGTCGGGAAAATCGCCAGCGAGTCGCCCGCCTCGTAGCGCAGCCCGCTGCCGGTGAGGTTGATGACAAAATGCCGCGTCTCCTTGCCCGATCCCGGCTTCGTCAGCAGCCGGCTCTCGGTGATGATCGCCGGAAACGGGCGGTCTTTTGAAAAAACAGCCGTTTCGGTCGGGAGGGGGCCCATGCCATCAGTCAAAATGCCGCGCCCATCCCTGCAAGCGGCATTCGCGTCTCGCGGGCTTGCAGCCCCGGGGGAATTGCCGCCCACTTGTCGTCGAATGCCCGCCGAACCCGTCCGCCTCCAAAAATACCTCGCCGACGCCGGCGTCTGCTCGCGCCGCGCCGCCGAGGCGGCCATCGCGCGCGGCGAGGTCTGGGTCAACGGTGAACCCGCCACCCTCGGCCAGAAGGTCACCCCCGGCATCGATCGCATCACGACTGGCGGACGCTCCGTGCGCTCCACGCCCCAGCCGCGCGTCACGCTCGCGGTGCACAAGCCGCGCGGCCTGGTCTGCTCGAACGACGACCCGCACAACCCGGAAACGATCTTCAGCGTCCTCCCGCGCGAATTTTCGAAACTTCGCTTCTTCTGCGCCGGCCGCCTCGACAAGGACAGCGAGGGCCTCGTCATCCTCACGACCGACGGCGACCTCGCGCATCGGTTGATGCATCCGTCGAACGTCGTCGTGAAGCGTTACCACGTGATTCTCGAAAAACCATTCCCCGCCCGCCGCCTGCCGCTGCTGGTCAAGGGCGTGCTCGTCGAAGGCGAGCGGCTGAAGGTCGAGCGCGCCGCGCTGGTCAACGCCAGCGCCGCCGGGGAGTCCACCGCGCTCGACGTCCACATGCACCACGGCAAGAAGCGCGAGATCCGGGCGCTCTTCACGACCTTGGGCTACGACGTGAAACGCCTCCGCCGTTACCAAATCGGCGGCTTCCGCTTGAAAGGAATCCCGCTGCGCGCCATGAAGAAGCTGGCGTCCGCCGAAATCGAATCGCTTTTCCGGGCGCCCGCCACGCCCCGCGCCGAGTTTCAGGTCACCGCCGCCACTCCCGATTTCACCCATGAAGATTAAACTCCCGTTCTTCGCCGCCGTCCTTTTCGCCTCCGCCGCCGCCCTCTCCGGCGCGCCCCTCACCGCGACGACCGCGGTCCACACCAAACCCGATGACGCCGCCCCCGTCGTCTCGATCCTCAAGGCCGGCACCGAGCCCGTCGCCGTGCCTGATTCCGCCGCGGCACCCACCGGCTGGATGGCCGTGGGACTCCCGGGACCTTTTCAAGCCTACGTCAAGAACGGCGACATCCTCAAGGACCTCGAGGTACGTCCCGGCGCTCAAATCTATCTCGAACCGAAGGAAGGAGCCGGCGCCCTCGCGACGATGGAAGCCGGCGACAAGGTCAAGATCACCGGCCTCCTCGGGCGGTGGACGCAGATCAGCCTCGACAAGAAACTCACCGGCTACATCCGCACCGGTGCCACGCCTGCCAATGAGGCCGCGGTGCCTTCCGGCTCGGCCGTGACTTCGCCCCCGGCCGAATCCCGCGGGAACCCGACCAACCCACCCGCCGCTCCCAGCGCCAATTCCACAGCCGACGGCAAACCGGTTCCGGTCGTCGACGCCGGCGGCGCGATGCCACGGCCGTTCGAAGGCAAGCTCGTGTCCACGCGCAGCCCATTCCATCCGCGGCGGCCGTTCGACTGGGCGCTCGTCGACGACACCGGCAAGCGCATCGCCTACCTCGACGTCAGCAAGCTGCTCCTGACCGAACAAATCGACAGCTATGTTGGCCACACCGTCGTCATTTACGGCGCGCCGAAAGCCATCAACAGCGGCAAGGACCTCGTGATCGACGCCGAGAACCTGCGGTTGAAATAAGTTCGGCCACCTGCACGAGGCACGGCGCGGCAGCGCCGGTGGGGACCGCTCTCCGAACGGTCCGCTAAAAATCTCTTCCTTTCATGACTCTTATCGACGGTAACCAAATCGCCTCCGCCATCATCGCGGAGCTCAAGACCGAAGTCGCCGCGATCACCGGCCGCAAGCCCTGCATCGCCCTCGTCCGCGTCGGCGAAGACCCCGCCTCCGTTTCCTACGTCAGGAAAAAGGAAAAGACCGCCGCCGAAATCGGCCTCACCAGCCGCGTCATCCTTCCGCCCGTCACGATCTCGCCGGACGAACTCCACGCGCTGATCGACCAGCTCAACGCCGACCCCGAAGTCGACGGCATCCTCGTCCAGTCGCCGCTGCCCAAGCACCTCGACGAACTTCACGTTTTCCGCCGCATCGCCCCGGGCAAGGACGTCGACGGCCTCGGAACAATGAACCTCGGCAAAGTCGCGCAGGACGACGACACCGGTTTCACCTCGTGCACGCCCGCCGGCATCATGGAGCTGCTCGCGCGCAGCGGCGTCGACCTGAAGGGCAAACATGTCGTGGTCGTCGGCCGCAGCCTTCTCGTCGGCAAACCCGTCGCCCTGCTCGCCCTTCAGAAAAAAGCCGGCGCCAACGGCACCGTCACCATCTGCCATTCCGCCACCGCCAACCTGCCCGCGCTCACTCGCCAAGCCGACGTGCTCATCGCCGCGATCGGCCGCGCCGAATTTGTCACCGCCGACATGGTCAAACCCGGCGTCGTTGTCATCGATGTCGGAATCAACCGCATACCCGACGCCACGAAAAAGTCCGGCTATCGCCTCGTTGGCGACGTCCATTTCCCGACCGTATCCCCGATCGCCAGCCAGATCACGCCCGTCCCCGGCGGCGTCGGCCCGATGACCGTGGCCATGTTGATGAGGAACACGGTAAAAGCCTTCCGTCGGGCGCCGCGCTAGCTTGCTTCCGGAGCGCCGAGCCCTTTTTCTCGGTTGAATGCCCGCGCCGTCCATCCTCGTCGTTGACGACCAGCCGATCAACGTTCAGCTGCTCAAGCGCAAGCTCGAACGCGAAGGCATCCGCGTAACCGCCGCCTACAACGGCCTCGAGGCCCTCGACCTCGTCCAGAAGGACAAGCCCGACCTGATCCTGCTCGACGTCATGATGCCCGACATGGACGGCATCGAGGTCTGCCAGCGCCTCCAGGCCGACGAGCAGACGCGCTCGATCCCGATCATGTTCATCACCGCGCGCACCTCGAAGGAGGGCAAGATCGAGGGCCTCAGCGTCGGCGCGGTCGATTACATCACCAAGCCGATCGATCTCGACGAAACCCTCGCCCGCGTCCAGACGCAGCTCCGCTTCGTCACCATCAACCGCGAGATGGTCGAGCTCCAGCGCCGCCTGGTCGAGTCCCGCCGCGCCGCCACGATCGGCGCGGTGACCCAGGGCATCGCGCACAACCTCAACAATCTCCTCGGCGTCGTCATCGGCTACCTCGACCTCATCAAGGCCTACTACGACAAGCCCGAGCAGGTGAAGAAAAACGCCCTCCACGTCGAGGAGGCCGTGCACCGGATCGTCTCGATCATCAAGCAGCTCAGCTCGCTCGTCGTGAAATCCCGCCCGCCGCTCTCCCGCGGCAATCTCCAGCGGCTCATCGAGAGCGCCATCGCCCGCTTCCGGACGGAATACAAGGTCTCCGCGCCGGTCGCCATCGACAATCCCCTCGGCGAGCTCGTCTTCGACACCAACTACGAGGTCTTCGAGGAGGTCGTCTCCAAGGTCCTCATCAACGCGTGGGAAGCCTACGACAACCGCCCCACCGAGCCGCGCCCGATCTCGATTCACACCCGCCTCGTCGAAAAGCCCGAGGAGGACAAGCTGCTCGAGATTCGCATCGACGACCACGGCCACGGCATCGACGAGGAAATCCGCGACCACATCTTCGAGCCGTTCATCAGCTCCAAGCACACCGTCGGCGTCGGCATGGGCCTGACCATCGCGCGCCACGCACTGCGCAACCTCGGCGGCGAAGCGGTCGTGATTGATCGCGAGGGCGGCGGCGCGAGCACGATCCTCACGCACCCGCTCGAGGCCCGCAAGCCGCGCAAGTCGTCCAATGACTAGGATCGCCTTCCTCGGCGCGGGCAACATCGCCGCCGCGCTCATCGACGGCCTGCTCGCTCAAAATCCCGCCGCCCGCTCCACGCTCATCTGCCGCGGCGGCCCCGGCAAATCCGCCGCCGCGCTCGCGGAACGCAC
>DASZPP010000097.1:0-8124 GCA_035549975.1 Opitutus sp. | reverse complement strand
GTTTCGGCGCTGCTCAAGAACCAGGTCCAGCGCGTCATCCTCACCCGCCCCGCCGTCGAGGCCGGCGAAGCCCTCGGCTTCCTCCCCGGCGACCTTCGCGAAAAAATCCTGCCCTACCTCCGCCCGCTCTACGACGCGCTCCACGACATGCTCGACGCCGAGGATGTCGCCCGCCTCACCGAAAAAGGCGTGATCGAGATCGCGCCGCTCGCCTACATGCGCGGCCGCACGCTCTCGCACGCCTTCGTCATCCTCGACGAGGCGCAGAACACCACGCCCGAGCAGATGATGATGTTTCTCACCCGCCTCGGCGAAGACTCGCGCATGGTCGTGACCGGCGACATCACCCAGATCGACCTGCCCCGTTCCAAGCAATCCGGCCTCATCGAGGTCCGCGACATCCTCGCCGACGTCCCCGGCATCGACTTCCACACCTTCAGCGGCGCCGACGTCGTCCGCCACCCGCTCGTGCAGCGGATCATCGAAGCCTACGACAACTATCGCAACCCGATCACCGAATCCGCCGACACCGAAGAAAAACACTGATTGCGCCGTCCAACCTTATGCCTCGAATCTTTGAACAGGACGGTTACCGATTCTTCTTCTACAGCAATGAACACCCCCCGATGCATGTCCACGTGCGTTACGCCGGAGGCGAGGCCGTCTTCAACATCGGCCCTATGATCGAGCTGCGGGAATCACACGGCCTTCGCGTGAATGAGCTGTCCCGGGCCCAGCAACTCGCCGAACAAAACAAGAAACTGATCATCGACAAATGGCATGAACACCTTGGCTGATACTGCACGCTGCGCCTTTCACGACTCCGGCATGATTGTCGTTCAATTCGAGAGCGGCGTCGAGATTCGCTTCCCTGCGGCAAGGAATCCGCGGCTTTCGCGCGCCACGCCCGAACAGCTCAACCGCATCGAGCTGTCGCCGTTCGGCCTCCATTGGCCGGACTTGGACGAGGATCTGTCTTTCCGCGGACTGCTCGACGGCAATTTCGGCCAGCACCAAAAAATCTCCTAAGAACCGCATTCGTTTCCTTCCCACTGCGGCCACCCGGCATTCCTCATTCGGCAATCGGCATTTCATTCATGTCCGTCCGCGATCAATTCAAGCTTCTCCTCGGCGACCTCCATCATCGCCGCCACCAGCCGCCGCCCGCGATTCCCGCCGCCGCCCGCCAGTTCCTCGATCGCAACCGCTTCGTTTCCGCCGCGATCTTCGTCATCACTGTCGCCGCCATCGTCTTGATCAGTTCCGCCGGCGTCACGACCGCCAATCTCCCGGTCCAGGTCAACCAGCTCGCCACCGTCCGCGTCGTCGCCGCCGGCTCGTTCACCTACGAGAGCGCCGAGCGCACCCGCATCGCCCGCGAACAGATGCTCGACCGCATCCCGCCCGTTTACCACCTCGAGACCGAGCCGCTCCAGCGCTTCGAAGGCGCCGCCCGCAATCTCCTGGCCCAGCTCGACGCCTACGAGGAACGTCACCCGATCGCCGCCTCCGCCCCGATCCTCACCCTGCCCAGCGCCCGGGCCGAGCTTGTCTCGATCACCGAGGCCTTCAATGCCCGCGGCCCCTACCGCGCCAGCGTCGAGGACATCGCCTCCGTCCTCTCCGCCGGCGACGCCAAGACCCGCGCCGCCCTCTTCGACAACGGCCTCGCCGCCCTCCGCGACCTCTACGCCCAGGGCGTGCAGGACGGCTCGCTCTCCGGCGCCGGCTCGAGCGGCGGCGTCACCGTTTTCCAGATCGCCCGCCCCAATGGCGAAGTCTCCCAGCGCCCCGTCCAGTCGATGGAGGACGCGCTCACGTTCCTCCGCGTCAACCTCGCCTCCGAGGGCGTTTCGCGCTCCTCCGCCCTCGCGCTCTTCCGCCTTTTCCGCAACGGCCTCGTCGCCAACGTCGTCTTCGATCCCGACGCCTCGCGCAGGCGCCAGGAGATCGCCGCCAGCCGCATCCGCCCCGTTTCCGTCGGCGTCGTCCGCGGCCAGACCATCATCGAGCCCGGCGACCGCGTTTCCCCCGAGCAATACGAAATGCTCCAGGCCAACCGCCACTACATGCAGGAGCACACCGACGCCAAGCTCGACGAGAACCTCACGCTCTTCGGCCGCGTCCTCCTCGTGCTCGCGATGGTCCTCGCCTCGATCATCTACATCCGCATCGAGGATCCGGAAACCCTCCTCAGCAACGTCCGCCTCGGCCTCCTCGCGCTCGTCGTCATCATCAACCTCGGGCTCGTCCGCATCATCTACCAGCTCGGCGGCGCCGAATTCTTCCTGCGCGACGGCTCCTGGGCCTCGACGCTCCCCTACGTCGCGCCCACCGCCTTCGCCCCGCTCATCGTCGCGATCCTGATCGACGCCGGCTCCGCCATCTTCATGGCGCTGTTCATCGCCATCTTCACCGGCATCATCTACGGCAACCGCCTCGATCTCCTCGTCCTCACCTTCCTCTCCTCGCTCGTCGCGATCTTCTTCTGCCGCGACGCCCGCCAGCGCGGCAAGGTCGTCCGCGCCGCCGGCGCCGGCGGCCTCACCGTCGCCGCCTTCGCCGCGCTCATCGGCTTCGCCAACCAGACCGCCATCGAAACCATCGTCCGCCAGATCACCGCCGGCCTCGTCACCGGCCTGCTCACCGGCGTCGTCGTCGTCGGCCTGCTCCCGATCCTCGAGTCGCTCTTCAAGCGCACGACCGACATCACGCTCCTCGAGCTCACCGACTACAATCACCCGCTCCTCCGCCGCATGCAGCTCGAGGCGCCCGGCACCTATCACCATTCGCTGGTCGTCGCCCAGCTTTCCGAAAACGCCGCCAACGCCATCGGCGCCAACCCGCTCCTCGCCCGCGTCTGCTCGCTCTTCCACGACGTCGGCAAGACCGCCAACGCGCCCTATTTCTCCGAAAACCAGCGCGACGGCGTCGACCCACACGCGCACCAGGATCCGCTCGCCTCGGCGCGCATCATCAAGCAGCACGTCAGCGAGGGCGTCGAGCTCGCCCGCAAATTCCACCTGCCCCGCGCCGTCCTGGACGTGATCCAGCAGCACCATGGCACGACGCTCGTCCGCTATTTCTACCAGCGCGCCGTCGCCCAATCGCGCGCCCCGTTCCCGCCTCCGGCAGGAGAAGAAAAACCAGGAGAAAGGAGAAGGGAGAAGGGAGAAAGCGTTTCACCTTCTGACCTTTCTCCCTCCTCCCTCCTCCCTTCTCCCGCCGCTTCGCCGAGCGAAGCGGCTTTCCGCTACGACGGTCCGCGCCCGCAGTTCAAGGAATGCGCGATCATCTCCCTCGCCGATTGCGTCGAAGCCGCCTCGCGCTCGCTTCGCCAGACGACGCCCGGCCAGCTCAGCGAGCTGATCGAGCGCCTCGTGCGCGCCCGCATCGATGACAGCCAGCTCGACGAGGCTCCGCTCACCTTCATCGAGATCGCCCGCGTGAAGGAAAGCTTCCAGTTCACTCTTCTCAACATGCTCCACGGCCGCGTCGCCTATCCGCCCGCGCCCGCCGCCGCCGAGCCCGCCAAGGCCAACGCCTGACTTTGGAGTGCGGCGGCTCGACGCCGCTTTCGACGGACCGGCTCGACGGCCCGACCCGTCGACCGCGTTACCCTCGCGTTTGGCTCATCCGGCACGCCTGTCCCTCCACTCCACGCCGGGCGCCTTTACGCCTTGCCCCTCCGCCCCGCCGCCCTCGAATCGCCGCCAATGCCGCCCCGCCCGATCGCCATCGCCAATCGCCACCCGCGCCTCCGCCTCGACCGCCGCGCGATCATCCGCGCGATCCGCATGCTTGATTCCAATCATTCGGCAATCGGCATTCGGCATTCGGCAATTCCGTCCGGCGAAATCTCCCTCGTCTTCCTCACCGACACCGCCCTCGCCCGGCTCCACGCGGACTTCCTCCAGGATCCGTCCATCACCGACGTGATCACCTTCCCCGGCGATCCCGCCCTCGGCACCGCCGGCGAAATCTGCATCTCCGTCGACGCCGCCCTCCGCCACCTCGGCCTCAATCCGGCTCTCAACCCTCAACCCTCAACTCTCAACTCTTTCTCCGCCGAGCTCGCTCTCTACCTCGTCCACGGCTGGCTCCACCTCGCCGGCTACGACGACCTCGTCCCCGCGAAAAAACGCGTCATGCGCCGCGCCGAGGCCCGCGCTCTCCGCCTCCTCCGCACCCGCAATCACATCCCCGCGTTCTCGCTCCGCACCTGACCGCCCGCGCCACGCCCCGCTTCTGTCTCGCCTCCTTTCCGCTCCAATCTCACGGTCCTTGGTCCCACGTCCCATCCACATGCCCGAGCAACCATCGCCTTCGATCGTCTCGCTGCGCACCGCCTTCTTCTCGGGCCTGCTGCTGCTCGCCCCCCTGGTCGTCACCGTGTGGGCGTTCAGCAAGATCGTCGACATGGTCGGCGGCACCTTCCGGCCGTTCTTTTTCTTCTACCTGCCCGCGTCGCTGCGCGATCGCCCCAGCCTCAACGTCGTCTGGGACGCCCTCGCCACGCTCGTCGTCTTCGCGCTCGTCACGCTGCTTGGTTATCTCTCCCGCTACGTCTTCGGCCGTTTCTTCCTCGAAGTCGGCGAGCGCATCATCCACGGCATCCCCGGCGTCGGCCCCGTCTACAACACCGTCAAGCAGATCGTCGACACCTTCGGCTCCCAAAAACGCAACCTCTTCAGCAAGGTCGTCCTCGTCGAGTTTCCTCACCCCGGCGTTTGGACGCTCGGCTTTCTCACCAGCAAGGAACAAGGCGAACCGCAGCACCGCATCGGCGCCGACACCTGGACGGTCTTCGTGCCCACGACGCCGAACCCCACCAGCGGATTCCTTCTCATGCTGCCGCGGGAAAAAATCACCGAACTCGACCTGTCCGTCGGCGACGGCATGAAGCTGATCATCTCCGGCGGCGCCGTCCTCCCCCCCTGGCCCGCCGCCAAGGTCTCCGACCTCGCAAAATAATCGCGCCGTTCGGCGCGGAGCGCCGCCGATGAAATCGCGTGCCGCGATCGCATCCCTCCGCCGGGATTCGTCATTCGTCCTTCGCCATTCGTCATTTCCGTGCCTGCTCTCCCGCTCAGCACCACCGGCTTTGTCCTCCTGAAACGCCCGCCGGCCGATGCGTTTCAATCGTTCACCGCGTTTTCGCCCGAGCACGGCCTCCTCGCCGTCCTCCAGCGGCTCTCGAAAAAACCCGCCGCCTCGCCGCCGCTCGATCTCTTCGACGAGGCCTCGCTCCAGCTCGAAAGCACAAACCAGGGCCGCACCTGGTTCGTGCGTGAGGCGCGCCTGCTCACGCGTCACGCCGACCTCGGTCGCAGCTACGATGCGCTCCGCCTCGCGTCCGCGCTCGCCGCACTCGTCGCCCGCAATCCCGTGCCCGCGGAAAGCCGCGCGCCCGTCGCGGAGCTCCTCCGCCAGGCGTTCGCCTCCCTCGCCGCGGGCGCGCGCCCCGACATCGTCTGGTTCAAAAGCCTCTACCGCTTCGCCCGCAACGAAGGCCACCCGGTCCGCGAACAATGGTTTCCCACGCTTCCCGCCGCCGACCGCGCCGCCGTCGCCACGCTCCTCAACCAGCCGCTCTCCGCCCAGACCGCCCGCCCCGCCGCCGTCGCCCGCCTCACCGCCCGCCTCGCCGAATACCTCACTGGCCACACGGAAATCCTGGTCGAGTGACCAATGGCCAGTGACAAGTGACAAGAAGGGAAACCGGCGCTTGTTTTCCGCGCTCGTCCCTCGTCACCTGTCACTCGTCACTATCCCATGGTCTTCGACCTCGACCAACGCACCGCGGCGCTGAGCGTCGGCGAATTCGCCGCGTTCGCGATCGGCCCGCGCGATGCCGGCGCCGGCGCCGCCGCCGGCGTCTGGCGCGCCCAGCTCGGCACGCACTGGCACAACGAGCTGCGCGCCCGCACGCTCGCCGAGTCTCCCGCGGCCGAATTCGAAATCCCCATCACCGGCCGCCTCGTTCACCACGGCTGGACCCTCGTCCTCACCGGCCGCATCGACCAGCTCCTCCGCCCCCACGACCGCACCGCCGCCCCCGGCCGCCTCGTTTCCGCCGAAACGCCCGCCGGGAAGTGTCACGTAATACGTGACACTTCCCAAGCCACCATTCTCCGTGAAATCAAGACCGTCACCCGCCCGCTTCCCGCCGACGAAGCCGAGCTCCGGGCCGACTACCCCGAATACTTCGCCCAACTCGCCACCTATCTCGCGCTCGCCCGCCTCGGGGCGTTGGGCTCTCAACTCTCAACTCTCAGCCCTCAACTCGTTTTCGTCGAGACCGACTCCGGCCTCTCCCAAACCGTCGCGCTCTCGCCCGCCGACGACGCCTTCCTCGAAATCCAGCTCGCGCGCGTCGCCGAATTCCTCGACCTCCGCCTCCGCGCCCGCGAACGCCTCCGCCACCTTCGCTACCGTCCCGCCTTCGCCGCGCCGCGCCCCGGCCAGGAAACCACGCAGGCCGAGCTCACCGCGCTCTTCGCCCGCCACCCGCTCGTGTTCTTCGAAGCTCCCACCGGCTTCGGCAAAACCGGCGTCCTCCTCGAATTCGCCCTCGGCCAGCTCCACTCCGGGCACTTCGACCGCGCGCTCTACCTCACCAGCAAATCCACCGGCCAGCTCCAGGTCGTCCGCACCCTGGCAGCGATGACGACCCCGTCGCCGTGCGCCGCAGTTGAAAGTGAAAAGTTGAAAGGTAAAAGCCCCGCCACGAATCCCGCCTCCGCCTCTTCCGAACTTTCAGCCTTCAACTCTCAACTTTCAACTGCTCGGCCGTCCCGCGCGCTCGCCGTCTGGCAAGTGCGCGCGAAGGCCGAGCACTGCGTCAACCACACTTTCCACTGCGTCCGGGAGAATTGCCTTTACCTCGACCAGCTCGAAACCCGCTGGCCCGCGAGCGGCCTCGCGCGCTTCTACCTCGACGAACGCCACCCGCGCGACCTCGACACCCTCCGCGCCGCCGGACGCGACGCGCGCATCTGCCCCTACGAAATCACCCGCGCCGCCCTCGCCTTCAACGACGTCTGGATCGGCGACTACAATTACGTCTTCGCCCCGCGCAACCGCGGCCTTTTCTTCGAGCAGCCCGGCTTTGATCCCGCCCGCACGCTTCTCCTCCTCGACGAAGCCCACAATCTCCCGTCGCGCGTCGCCGACGCCTACTCGCACGCCTTCACCGCCGCCGACGCCTACGCCGTCCGCGACGAACTCCACCGCCTCCACGCCCTCGCCCCACTCGTCACCGCCTGGGACCATTGGTGCCATTTCCTTCAACATCTTCCCAAAACCGGCGCGCTTCCCGCCGCCGACGAAGACGACGCCCGCCACCTCCTCGCCGAACTCGCCCGCCTGATCGCAACCACGCCGCTCGACTACGCCGCGCTCGCCCCCGGCGCCGCCGACCTCCTCTGGCAAATCCCCTCCATCTCCGAAGCGCTCAGTTCCCAGGTTCCGGCGCTCAACTCTCGCCTTTCGACTCTCAACTACCTTTTTTGGTCTCCTCGCGCCGCCGAGTTGTCCCTCACCTGCCTCGACGCTGCGCCCGCGATCGGCGCCACCCTCCGCGAATTCGGCGGCGCCGTCTTCGCCAGCGCGACGCTTTCTCCGACCGACGCCTTCGCCGCCGCCTGCGGCCTCGACGTTCTCCCGCTCTCTCAATCTTCAACTCTCGACTCTCAGCCTCCTCCCGCCCCCGACCGCCTCGGCACGCTCACGAAGCGCGCGACGAAAAAACTCTACACCCAGCTCACCTCCGCGGCCGACCTCCTGCGCGTCGAGGAGGCCCGCGACGCCGCGAGCCCGGCCCACCTTCGCGCCGAAACGCCGTGGCGCGACAGCGCCTACGACATCGCGGTCGACGTCCGCGTCGACACCACCTTCCAGCACCGTTCGCAATCCTACACCGTCACCGCCGCCACGATCGCCGCGCTCTGCGCCGCCGCCCGCACCTCCGCTCCTTCTCCTTCCTCCCTCCTCCCTTCTCCGCATCCAGCGACCCCCTGCGTCGCCGTCTTTTTTCCCAGCTACGCCTACGCCGAGACGATCGCCCGCGAACTCGCCGCCCTCTCCGGCTCTCGACTCTCAACGCCCAGCCCGGCTCTCAGC
>DASZPP010000096.1:0-7537 GCA_035549975.1 Opitutus sp. | reverse complement strand
GACGGGTTGTCCGCGCCGGTGGGCTGGCTGGCGGTGGCGGCGATCGCGCTGAGCGCGGTGGGCTTGTATTACTACCTCGTCGTGCTCAAGCAGGCGCTGGTGGCGCCGCCCGCGCGGACCGCGGGACGGATCACGGTGCCGAAGGATGTGGCCTTCGTGCTGGTGATTTGTGCGCTGCTGCTGTTGCTGCTGGGACTTTTCCCCTCGTTCGTGTTGCGGGTGTTCACGGTCTGAACACGCCCGGCTCAAAAAAATCGCGAAAGTTCCGCCCGGGGGAAATCGATCCTCGTCTTGCCGGGGCCGCGGGGACAGGATGGGAGCATGACCACGAGCCTATTCGCAGCGGCGCCGGCGCCCGCGATCGAGAAACTGAAGCAAATCCCCCTCGCGTTCTGGTGGAAAATGGGGCTGGCGATCGCGATCTTCGTGGTGGCGGTCATCCTTTTGCGAAAGGTCGCGCGGATGAACAAGGTCGTCCTGACGATCATCGTCCTGATCGTGCTCAGCACGATCGGGTTCAACTGGATCTACCAGCGCAACGAGCCCGCCTGGGCCACGCCCGTGGTGGAGAAGCTCGCCGGCTTTTTCCCGACCAAGGGCGCTTACGCGACGAAGCAGACCGAGACGCCGACGCATTGACGCCCAGCCGGGCGCAGCCGGTCCACGATGCGCCGGAAAAACAGGTTGGTTTTTGCGTCCGCGCGAATCTACAAAGAGGGTTCGCTTATGCCAAAACCACTTTCTGACATCGGACTCGTTGGTCTGGCCGTCATGGGCCAGAACCTCGCCCTCAATATCGCCGACCACGGCTTCCAGATTTCGGTCTTCAACCGCACGACGGAAAAGACCGGGAAGTTCGTGGCCGACAACCCGAACACGCCGGGCGGCGTCGTCGGCACGAAAACCCTCGAGGAATTCGTCGGCTCGCTCGCGAAGCCGCGCAAGATCGTGATCCTCGTCCAGGCCGGCAAGGCCACCGACGCCGTGATCGACGGCCTCGTGCCGCTGCTCGAGGCGGGCGACATCATCATCGATGGCGGCAATGCGAACTGGAACGACACGATCCGCCGCGAAAAATCGCTGCGCGAAAAGAAACTGCGCTTCATCGGCTCCGGCGTGTCCGGCGGCGAGGAGGGTGCGCGGTTCGGCCCCTCGCTGATGCCCGGCGGCGAATTCGCCGCGTGGCAGGAATTGCAGCCGGTCTGGGAGGCCGTCGCCGCGAAGGTCGATGCGAAAACCGGCAAGCCGCTCCTCGGTGCCGCGCCCGGCCAGCCCGTGGTGGGCGGCGTGCCGTGCACGACCTATATCGGCGAGAACGGCGCGGGCCACTACGTGAAGATGGTCCACAACGGGATCGAGTATGGCGACATGCAGATGATCTGTGAGGCCTACGCGCTGATGAGCGGTCTTCTCGGCCTGAAGGCCGCCGAGATGGGCGAGATTTTCACCGAGTGGAACAAGGGCATCCTCGACAGCTTCCTGATCGAAATCACCGCCGACATCCTAAAACAGAAAGACCCGCAGACGAAGCGGAAGGCGTTCGTCGACGTGGTCCTCGACACCGCCGGCCAGAAGGGCACGGGCAAGTGGACCTCGACCAGCGCGCTCGACATGGGCGTCCCCGCGCCGACGATCGCCGAGGCGGTGTTCGCGCGCTGCATCAGCGCGATCAAGGAGGAGCGCGTCGCCGCCTCGAAAATCCTCAAAGGCCCGGGCAAGAAATATCGCGGCTCGAAGAAGGCGCTCGTCGCCGCGATCCACGACGCGCTCTACTGCTCGAAAATCTGTTCCTACGCGCAGGGCTTTCAGCTCATGCGCGAGGCCGAGCGCGAGTATTTCTGGAAGCTCGACTTCGGCGCGATCGCGCAGATCTGGCGCGGCGGCTGCATCATCCGCGCGGCATTTCTCCAAAAAATCACCGAGGCCTACGCGCGGAAGCCCGACCTCGCGAACCTGCTCCTCGACCCGTATTTCAACAAGACCGTGAAGGCCGCGCAGGCCAACTGGCGCAAGGTCGTCTCGCTCGCCGCCGAGTGCGGGGTGCCGGCGCCGACGTTCAGCTCCGCGCTCGCCTACTACGACAGCTACCGCGCCGCGCGGCTGCCGGCGAACCTGCTGCAGGCGCAGCGCGACTTCTTCGGTGCGCACACCTACGAGCGTGTCGACGCGCCGCGCGGGAAGTTCTTCCACGTCGACTGGCCCGAGCCGGGCCGGCCGCAGGTGCAGGTTTGAGCGAACCGCGAACTACGGCGCCGCGAGCCACGCGCGCGCCGTGTCGATCTGGGGTCGCTCGAAATAGCGGACCTGCGCGGCCGTGAACGGGTGGCTGAGCGCCGTCAGCGTTTTTTCCCACTGCTTGTCGCCGACCACCGCGAAGCGCTCGACGTCGGAGAAATGCTTCACGTCGAACTTCACCTCGTCCCATAGGGCGGACGCATCCCAGCCGTGGAAGTCGACCATGTCGAACAGCACACGGACCTTGCCCAGCTCCTTGATGCGTTTCTCCACCCGCGGCACGAAGTCCGCGTAGTCGTCGTGCATGAGCTTTCCGCTCACCTGCACCTCGATGATTTTGCCGCCGGCACTTTCAGTTACGTTGATCGCCATGGTGAATCTCCTTGGTTGGGGGTTGCTCAATGATAATCCCGTCCGGCGCCGGTTTCCATCGCGTAGCCGTAGTGCCCGGCGCGCGCCGCGCCGTTGCAGCGCGCGCGGTGGAGCAATGCGGCCTGCGCAGCCGCGACGTTCGCCGCGCGGCCGGCCCAAGTCTTGAGCGCCGTCGCCTGCAGCGCGCGGCCAAAGGAAAAACTCAGCGCCCACGGCGCGCCGCCCAGCCGGTTGATCGCATCGAGATGCCGCGTTGCGGTCACTTCGTCCTGGCCGCCGGACAAGAAGACGATGCCGGGAACAGCCGGCGGCACGGCGCCGCGCAGGACGCGCAACGTCAGCGCGGCGACTTGTTCGGTGTCCGCCTGGTGCGCCGCATCGGAGCCGGACAAGACCATGTTCGGCTTCAGCAGCATCGCTTCCGGCGCAACCCGGTGGGCGAACAACGCGCGAAACGTCGCCTGCAGCATCGCCTCGGTCACGTCGTAGTGCCGCTCGATCGAATGATCGCCGTCCATCAGCACCTCCGGCTCGACGATCGGCACGAGGCCGGCCTCCTGGCTCAGTGCGGCGAACCGCGCGAGCGCGTGGGCGTTGGCCTCGAGCCCCGTCGGCGTTGGCCGGCCGGGACCGATCGCGATCACCGCGCGCCATTTTGTGAACCGCGCGCCGAGCCCGCGATACTCCGCGAGGCGCTCGCACAGGCCATCGAGCCCCTCGGTGACTTTGTCGCCCGGAAAACCGGCGAGCGGTTTCGCGCCCTGGTCGACCTTGATGCCGGGCACGATGCCCTGGCGGCACAGGACCTCGACGAGCGGCATGCCGTCGGCGGCCTTCTGCCGCAGTGTTTCGTCGAAGAGAATCACGCCGCTGATGAATTCGCCGAGGCCCGGAGCGGAGCACAGCAGCTCGCGATAGGCGCGCCGCGTTTCCGCGGTCGACTCGACGCCGACGCTGCGCAGGCGCTTCTCGATCGTCCCGGTGCTTTCGTCCGCCGCCAGCAAGCCCCGGCCGGGAGCGACCAGCGTGCGGGCGAGCGAGGCGAGGTCGTGGTTCGGCGTGCTCATTCGGCGGACTGCGGCTGGAGCGCGCCGCAACACCACACTGTCAACTCCCGCGCGCCGCCGTTCCCGCGGTTGCCGGTTGACTGAACCGGAACAGCCCTCGTGTATCGGGCCGGCAAACCCATGCGGCTCCCCACCGGCCAACGTTTGCTCATCGCGCTCGGCGTCGCCGGCTGGTTGGCCGGAGGAGGCGCGGTGGCCTCGCGCGGCGAGGAGATCGTCCGCCTGCCGCCTTACATCGTGGAGGGAAAACTGCAGGGGCGGCCGTGGCGCTATGCGCGATTCCCGGGTTTCGAGGTCCTCTCCCGCTGTGCCGACAGCAAATCCCGCGCGCTCGCGTGGTCCTACGACGACGCGTATCGGCTGGCTGCGGCGGTCCTGCCCCGAAGGTTTTTCGGGCGGTTCGATGTGCCGACGAAACTGATCTTCTACAGCCAAAGCCTCTGGCCCGCCGCGCTGGAGGAGTCCGCCGCCGAAATCCTGCGGTCGGGGCCGCTGCTCCTCGACATCAAGCCGCGCCCGCCGCCGGGCGCGCCCACGCCGTTCGATGCGATCCTCGCGCCGGACCCGCTCATCTCGCGCCAGATCTACGGTCCGCCGCCGGGCGAAGTGTCCGCGACCACCTTTGGCCCGAAACCGGTTTTCTTCGAGGACATGCGGCTTACCGACGACGACGCGATCGTCATCTTCACCGTCGCCCCGGCGGAAAACTCCGGTTACTACAAAACATTTCTCAAGCCGACCTTCGTTGCCCAGTTGCTCGCGGCCCGCACGCCGTCGCTGCCCTCGTGGTTCGTCGCCGGATTCCTGGATTTATACGAGCGACTCGAGTTCGCGGGCGACACGATCACGCTGAAACCCTTCGTCTGGCTCGACCCGGAACACACCGAGGCCGCGAAGCACGACCCCGCCGCCGTCGTGCGCACATGGCTGCCGCTGGTGGAGCTGTTGAGTGAAGACTCGAGCGCGGCTACCCGGTGTTCGACCGGAACCGCGGCAATGGCCGCCGCGCAACTCCGGCTGTTTCTTCGCTGGGCCCTCGACCCGGCGGACGAAAAGCGCCGCGAGGCGTTTTGGGGGTTTCTCGAGCGCGCCTGCAACGAGCCGGTCAGCGAACAACTTTTTCAGGCGGCGTTCGGGGCGTCGTCGCAGGAGGTCGCCGCGAACCTCGCCCGCTACCTGCGGAAGGCGATCCGGCAGCCGGTCACATGGAATGCGAGTCGTGGAGACCGGCCGGCGATGAAATTCGCCGATGCGTCGCGGGCGGACAGCGCCCGCATCCGCGGCGATTGGGAGCGGCTGCAGGCGGCCTACGTGCGCGAGGCGAAGCCGGAGTTCGTGGAGACATATCGCGCGAAAGCCCGCAATACGCTCGAGCAGGCCTACGACCACGGCGAGCGGGATCCGGCGCTGCTGGCGGTGCTTGGCTTGTGCGAGCTCGACGGCGGCGACACCGGGCAGGCGGAGGAGTTGCTCACGCGAGCCACCCGCGCGGGGATCGTTCGCCCAAAGGCCTATCTTGAGCTCGCGCGCCTGAAACTCGCGGAATTTCTCGGCGACCCCGATCGCGACGGAAAACTTGCGCCCGTGCAAACCGCCGCCCTCACGCAGCTTCTCGCGTCGGCCCGCGCGCAGTCGCCGCAGATCCTGGAAACATATCAACTGGCCCTCGAAATTCGGGAACACAGTGCCGCGCCGCCGCAACCGGCCGACCTCGCTTTCCTGGCGGGCGGCGCGGCGGCGTTTCCGCGCTCGGCCGAGCTCGCCTGCCGCACCGCGAAAATTTATCTGGAGCTCGGGCGGAACGACGAGGCGCGCGCGCTCGTCGAGAAAGCGACGCAGCTCGGCGCCAGCGATGGCTACCTGCACCCGCTGGCGGACCTGCGGGCCCGGCTCGCGCGCCGCGCCCCGTGAGCGGTGCGTCCGGATGTCGCCGCGTTTCGCCGGCCGCGACCGGCGCCGCATCGGCTAGTTCAGGTTTTTCTCGAGCGCCTGCTTCACCCAGGCGCCGAAGGCGGGCGTCGGCGTGTAGTCCCAGTCAGCGACCAGGGTCGGGCCGGCTTCCGGGTGGAAATCCCACGCCGTCCAGTTCCACCCGTGCGCTTCGAGCGTCGCGAGCATCTCGCGATTCCATTTCTCGTCGTTGTAGCCGGATTTTTCGGGAAACTTCCACATGCGTTCGTCCGAACCGAATTCGGTGACGATGACCGGCACGTGCTCCGCGATCATCGCGGTGCGCGCAGCCCACTGGGCGATCGTTTCGCGGCCGACGTGCTCGAAGGCGTGCGGATAGGGGTGCAGGGCGTAGATCACCCCGTGGCCGTCGGGATCGGCGATCTCGCGCTGGCCGGGAATGCCGTCGAGCTCGTAGGCCCAGTTGAGGCCGCTCGCGACGAGCACGTTTTTCGCGCCGGCCGATCGGATCGCGGCGGCGAGGGCGGGCAGGCCGACGGCATCGTAGGCGAGTTTTTCCCTCGTCTTCTCGTCCGTTTCCTTCATCGGGCCGCCGGCGGCCCACTGCTCCCAGTTGATGCGCGCGGGCTCGTTGTAGAGATCGAAGAGCACGGCGGGACGATTGGCGTAGCGCGCCGCGACGTCCTGCCAGAACGCGAGGCTGTTCCGGTCGGGCAGGTGGTGCTGGCCGATGTTCCGGCCCCAGGCGCCGGCATCGGACCAGTGCAAGTCGAGCAGGATGTAGGCGTCGTGCGCAGAGCAATATTCCACGAGCTGCTGCACGAGCGTGCGGTAGGCCGCGCCGCCGTCGAGCTGCTGGGACGTGTGGCCGAACCAGCGATCCTGCGAGAGCGGGAGACGGATCAGGTTCGCATGCCATTGGGACACGGCGACCTCGACGGTCTTCGCGATGTGGCCCGCGCCATCGGCCGACCATTCCAGGCCGGCGCAATTCATGCCGCGGAGCCGCACGGGCGCGCCATCGGCGGTGAGCAGGCGGTTGCCGACGACCTTCAGCGCCGGCGGCGCGGCGGCGATCACGCCGACGAACGCGAGGCTGGCGGCGACACCAAACAGAAGACGCAGCTGGCGCGTCGGCGCGGAGCGATGGGAGCGAGGCAGCATGCGGCGATTGGCAACCGATTGCTTCCCCTGGTCAATCCTTCACGGGCGGAGGAGAGCGGTCCGGCGCGTCTCATCTTCTGCACATCGCCGGTGTAACGGCGGGCGTCTGGGCCTGCCGGCTCGCGCGAGGCGAACCCGACAGGCAGGGACGCCTGTCGCCACTCGAAGCGCACCACCGTTCGCGGGGCAAAGCGCACGACACGCTTTGAAGTTCATTCCGGGACACGATGCTAGCGCGACAACCGGACACCCACGAGCAACAGCCGCGGCGTGCCGGTGTTGACGAGGCCGTCGGCGGAGCGGCCGGTTTCGATCCGTTCGTCGAAGAGATTTTCGGCGCTGGCGAAAATCTCCGCGCCCGCGCGGAGCGTGTAACCCGCGGCGACGTCGAACACCCTGGCGGGCGCGAGCCGGAGGGTGTTCTGGTCGTCCTCGAATTGCGCTCCGGTCCAGCGCAGGCTGGGCGCGAACGTCCAGTGACCGCGGCGCCACGACAGGCCGGCGGTCGCGCTCTGCCGCGGCACCTGCGCGAGCTGCAAGCCCTGGAGATTCGGGGCGACGGCGGCCCGGAGGACTTCGGTGTCGTCGAGGAGATAACGGACGGTGAACGCGAGCCCGGCCGCGAGCTGCCAGCGCGCATCGGCGGCGAGGCCTTGCACGCGCACGCGGTCGAGGTTGAGCCGGCGCCGCCCCTCGCCGCCGGCGGGAATGACGCCGATCCCGGGAACGTTGGCCGGGCCCTCGGCGATCGTGACGTTGGCAACGGCGTCGTGGAGTTCGTTGTCGAA
>DASZPP010000095.1:0-7111 GCA_035549975.1 Opitutus sp. | reverse complement strand
TCGGCGAGTATCTTCTGCGAGCGAAAGGGCGCGGGCGGTTCGAGACGTTCAGCGCGGGTGCGAAACCGACGGGACGGGTGAATCCCCTCGCGGTGCGGGTGCTGCGCGAGCGCTACGGGATCGACGCGAGCGATGCGCGCTCGAAGTCGTGGGACGAGTTTCGCGGCGTGAAATTCGATTTCGTGATCACGGTGTGCGACCACGCGCGGGAGACGTGCCCGGTGTGGCCGGGGCAGCCGATGATCGCGCACTGGGGTTCGCCGGATCCGGCGCTGGCGGAGGGCACGGAGGAGGAGAAATTCCGCGTGTTCGCCAACGTGGCGTCGCAGATCGCACGGCGCGTGGAGCTGTTTTGCGCGTTTCCGGATGAAAAGCTCCGCGACCTGGCGGCGGTGCGCGCCGTCGGCGAGGCGGCCCGGCTGGAAAACGAAGCGGGGATGCGGCGATGAATCGCGCGGCGCATCCATTGCTCGGGAAGCTGTCGTTTCTCGACCGCTATCTCACCGGCTGGATTTTCCTGGCGATGGCGGCGGGACTGCTGGCGGGGCGTTTTTTCCCGGAGATTCCGCGGATGCTGACGGCGTGGAGCATGGGAACGACCTCGGTGCCGATCGCGATCGGGCTGATCGTGATGATGTACCCGCCGCTGGCGAAGGTGCACTACGAGGAGCTCGGCGACGTGTTTCGCGACAAACGCGTGCTCGGGCTTTCGCTCGTGCAGAACTGGCTCGTCGGGCCGGTGCTGATGTTTGCGCTGGCGGCGGTCTTTTTGCGGCAGCAGCCGGAGTATTTCGCGGGGCTGGTGCTGATCGGGCTGGCGCGGTGCATCGCGATGGTGATCGTGTGGAACGACCTCGCGGAGGGGAGCCGCGAATACTGCGCGGGACTCGTGGCGGCGAATGCGCTTTTCCAGGTGCTCTGCTATGCGCCGCTCGCGTGGCTGTTCCTGAAGGTGCTGCCGCCGCTGATTGGTGTGGAGCTGCCGGGGCTGGATTTGTCGGGGGTGACGATGGGGGCGGTCGCGAGGAGTGTTTTCATCTATCTCGGGATTCCATTCCTGGCGGGCTGGCTCGGGCGGCGGTGGCTGAGGCGCGGCCCCGCGGGCGCGGCGTGGTATGACCACAAATTTCTGCCGGCGGTGAGCCCGCTGACGCTGGCGGCGCTGCTGTTCACGATTTTCGTGATGTTCGGCCTGAAGGGCGATACGGTGCTGCGGATTCCGCTCGACGTGCTGCGCGTGGCGGTGCCGCTGCTCGTGTACTTCGCGGTGATGTTCGGGATCACGTTCTGGAGCGGCGTGCGGGCGGGCGCCGACTACGCGCGGGCGGCGACGCTGGCGTTCACGGCGTCGGGGAACAATTTCGAGCTGGCGATCGCGGTGGCGGTGGGCGTGTTCGGTTTGCAATCGGGCGCGGCGTTCGCCGCGGTGGTGGGACCGCTGGTGGAAGTGCCGGCCTTGATCGGGCTCGTGAGCGTGGCATTGCGGTGGCGGCGACTGGTGCCGGCGGGAAATTGACGGGACGGTCCCGGGAGTGAACGACGAAAGAAAACTTTTCGTGCGCTGCTGACAGGGCGGAGGCGGATGCGCCGGGGACGGCTGGTGGCGCGATGAAAACGGTGCGCGACCCGGAAGAATGGAACCGGGCCGCCGGACTGCGCGGCCGGAAGCGGAGCGGCGAGGAACGGATCCTCCTGCGGCGAGTTGGAGGTTGAAAGTGGCGCGAGCCCTGCGAGCGTGGACAGCTCGCATGCAACTCGACATTCCGCCGGGGGAGTTCGCCGGCTACATCTTCGACCTGGATGGGACGCTCATCGACACGATGCCGCTGCACTATCGCGCATGGGATGCGGCGATGCGGCGCGCGGGACTGAAGGTGACGCTCGACGAGGATTTGTTTTATTCGCTCGGCGGGGTGCCGACGCGGCGGGTGGCGGAGCTGATCGGCAAACACTACGGGCTCACGATCGACGCGGAGAAGGTGTTTCACGAGAAGGAAGGGCTGTTCCTGGAATTGCAGAAGGACGCGCAGGTGATCGCGCCAGTGGCGGAATTTGCGCGGAAGATGGCGGCAACGCATCCGCTCGCGATCGCGTCGGGCGGGACGCACGACATCGTGCGGCGCTCGCTGGACGTGACGGGGCTGGCGTCGCTCTTCAAGGTCATCGTGGCGGCGGACGATGTGGTGCACGGGAAGCCGGCGCCGGACATGTTCCTGCTCGCGGCGAAGCTGCTCGGCGTGGCGCCAGAGCGGTGTCTCGTGTTTGAGGATGCGGAGCCCGGCATCAAGGGCGCGCTGGCCGCGGGCATGAAGGTAGTGCGCGTCCCGAGCCGGAAACGAGCGGGACGCTGAGGCGGTCCCGGGTTGTTTCCCCGGGGGAAATCGCCGCATGCGGCCCCGGGGATGATTGCTGCAGAGCGGGCCTGACGAGGCACTGCGTGAAATCCGCCGGGACCAAATAGAAGCCATGAAAACACTACATTATTTAAAGACGCGAAGCGCCCTTCTCGCGGCGCTTCTCTTTTCCGGCGCGCTGACAACCGGGGCATGGGCGCAGAACATGTCGACTCCGCCAACCAGTTCGAACGCGACCAAGCTCGGCTGGGGCGACAAACACTTCCTCAGCAACGCGACGAAGGCCGGCATGGAGGAGGTCGCGATCTCCCGCGTGGCCGCCGAGCGCTCGACGAACCCGGAGGTGAAGGCGCTCGCGCAGAAGATCGTCTCCGATCACGAAAGCACCAACAGCCAGCTCACGCAGCTCGCGACCATGGACGGCGTGGAACTGTCGAATGGTCTCGAAAAGCACGATGCGAAGCTGACGGAGAAATGGCAGAAGAAGGAATCGGGCACCGATTTCGACAAAGCCTACCTCAAGCAGATGGTCGACGACCATGAGGACGCGATCGACGCCTACCGCAAGGCGGCGAAATCGGACAATTCCGACATCGCGACGCTCGCGGGCAAGACGCTCCCGACGTTGCAGGAACACCGCACGCGGGCGGAAGAGCTGCGCAAGCAGTTGGGCGACTAGCCGGCCCTTCGCGGCAAAAACCCTCGAGGCGAAGCGTGACAGCTTCGCCTTTTTTGTGCGCGGTGGTGGCGGAGGCGAAGGAGCGGCGACGCGAATCGAACTTTTCTTCGCGCCGGATCGTCGTCATGCGTGGGAGCGTGAAATTCGAGTCATTGGTCAGGCCGGCGGTGTTGACGCAGCCGGTATACGAGCCGGGCAAGCCGATCGAGTATGTCGCGCGCGAGCTCGGGCTCGACCCGGCGGGCATCATCAAACTCGCGTCGAACGAAAATCCATTCGGACCGTCGCCGCGCGCCGTGGCGGCGGCGCGGGCGGCGCTCGAGCAGGGGCAGCTTTATCCGGACGGCGGGTGTTTCGAGTTGCGCGCGAAACTCGCGGCGAGGTGGGAGCTGGGCGCGGAACAATTTGTGATCGGCAACGGGTCGAACGAGATCATCGAGCTGCTCGGCCACGCGCTGCTCGAGCCCGGCGACGAAGTGGTGATGGGTGCGCCGGCGTTTGTCGTTTACAAGCTCGTGACGCGGTTGTTCGGGGCGAAGGCGGTGGAGGTTCCGCTCGTGAATCACCGGCACGATCTGGCGGCGATGGCCGCGGCGATCACGCCGCGGACGAAACTCGTGTTCGTGTGCAGCCCGAACAATCCGACGGGCACGGCGAACACCGAGGCGGAACTGCTGGCGTTTGCGCGCGCGTTGCCGGAACACGTGGTCGGCGCGTTCGACGAGGCTTATGCGGAATTCGTGGAGCGCGCGCCGGACCTCCGGCCGCTGGTGCGGGAGGGAAGGAATGTCGTGGGCTTGCGGACGTTTTCGAAAATTTACGGCCTGGCTTCGCTGCGCGCGGGCTTCGGCTACGCGCCGCGGGAAATGGCCGTGTTGCTGAACCGGGTGAGACAGCCGTTCAACGTGAACGCGATCGCGCAGGCGGCGGCGGTGGCCGCCCTCGACGACGTCGAGTTCGCGGAAAAGTGCGCGCGGGAGAATCGCAGCGGGCTGGCGCAGATCGAGGCGGGGCTGCGCGGATTGGGTTTGGAATTCGTGCCGAGCGTGGCGAATTTCATCCTGGTCCGCGTGGGCGACGGCCTGCGGGTGTTCGATGCGCTGCAGCGGCGCGGCGTGATCGTGCGGCCGGTGAAATCCTACGGGATGCCGGAGTGGGTGCGTGTGACCGTGGGAACGCGGGGGCAGAACGAGCGGCTGCTGGCGGAGCTGGCGAGCGTGGCCAAGTAAACCGGCCCCTATTTTGCGGCCATGCCGACGAGGGCGCGATCGAGGGCTGCGAGCGTCGGTTCGCGGTCGCGCGAGAAGAGGTAAAGGTCGCTGGCCAGCTTGCGATAGGCGGCGCGCAGGACGGTGGGCGACGGTTTGCGCATGGCGAGCAGGCGGAGCACGTGGGCGGGAAGCGCGCCGAGGCGATCAAGGTCGAGCTCGAGCTCCACGAGGCGGGTGAGCGCGGCTTGATTCAGCGGGTCGACGGCGACCGCGCGTGCAAGCGTTTCGCGGGCCTCGGAACGGGCGCCGAGGTCATCGAGGCGTTGCGCGACGGCGAGCAGGTTGTCCGCGCGAAGATCCGGTCGGTTGAGAAAGTTCGTCAGATAAAGTCGGCCAGCGGCGACGTCGCCGAGCCCGAAGTGGGCGATGGCCTGAAAGCTGTCGAGGAGGCTGCGATAGGTGCCGGTCCAGTCTGGGTTCTCGTCGAGCAACCTTCGTATCAGATCGAGCGACCCGCGGTAGTCACCGACGACAATGAGCGCCTCGATGGTGAGAAATGCGGGCGCCTGCCACGAAAGCCCGGCGCTCCGGCAGTGCTCGTAGATCTGGCGGGTGAGAGCGGTGTCGCCGGTGGTGGCAGCGAATTTCGCGAGTGCCGCGAGCGTGTGCTCGTCGTCGGAAAAATCGCGCAGGAGGTCGCGGGTTTCGCGGTTCAGACGCTCGGTGTCGCCGCTGTCGTGCAGCGCGTGGAGAAAATCGATGCGCGGTCCCGGGTTCCGAGGATCGGAGAGCTGGCGCAGGACGCAGAGCCGGCGGAACTCGTCCGTGCGGCCGGCTTCGCGGAGCCATTGGCCGAGTTTCAGGCGGACGGGCTCCTGGCCGGGGAATTCGTCGGCCAGCGCGCGCAACTGCAAGAGCGCGATGTCGCGATAGCCACGTTCCCAATCGATCTGAATGGCGAGCAGCCGGCCGTCGGGCTTGAGAGTGAGCCCGTACGAATTGAGAATGTCTTCGGCTTGATCGTAATTGCCGCGGAAATAGCACGCGGTGGCGGCGGCCAGCGTGGCAAGGTCGGCGCAATCGCGCGGCAGCCGGGGATCGGCGAGCAGTCGACCCGCAATCCGGCGAACCTCGTCGTCCGCCTGTTGCCGGAGCAGAAACGAAAACAGCGCCTGAAGAAATGGGCGGTCATGGGCAAGGCCCGGCAGGCCGCTGAGCAGGATGCGTTCGGCGCGTCCCGAGTCGCCTCCGGCCGCGACGAGCTGAGCAAGGAGGATGCGGCCGGAAACGTTGGCCGGGGATTTGGCGACGCCGGTCGCCAGACTGCGCAGCGCGGCTCGTGGATCACCGGCGGCGAGCTGATCGCGACCGAGCGCCAGAAAATGTTCGCCGACGACGTAGCGGTGGTGCGACCAGCGATGCGGAAGCAGCAGGTCGCTGAGCGAAGCCGCACTGATGCCGCGCTCGTATTTTAAAATCAGCCACAGGGCCGTTGCGCCAGTCGCGTAGAGGCCAATCCCCAAAAGGACGATCCACGCGGCGAGTTCTGACCACGCGATTCGCAGCGACGCAGAATTGTCGCGCCGCTCCAAGACGAACGGGAGTCGCCGCCGCCAGCCGGCCAGCCGCGATTGGCTGCGTGAATCGGGCGGCTTTTGCGATGACGCCGGCATCGGGTTCGAAGCAAACTGCCACCCGCTGTAAATTATGCGAGAAAATAGGCCTTGCGTGACGTCGCGGGTTCATGATTGATATCCCCTAGGGCTTGCTGGCTACACCTGTCTTCTGCCTGCTTCAAAAGTTGACATCCACGCTATAAGTGGAATGCAACCGAGCGAGTGGCGATCGGGGGCTGAGCGCGCCAACGATTGGATTTTTAACACACGAGCATACCGAGATGAAACTTATCAAACGATTCCTAACCCTTGCCGCGACTGTTGCTTTGGGAGGTGAAATGGCGCAGGCGTTGCCGGTGGGTGACAATGCAGAAATCTTTGTCACCGGCGATGTTGGTGCACGTGCCGATAGCAACATCTTCCTGACCTCCCGGAAGACAAGCGACACGATTGTCGAGGCGACGCCGGGCCTTGAACTCTCTTTCGGAAAAAACTCGGCGACGACTGGATCGCTCACGGCTGCAGAGGATTTTTCTTTCTATACAACCCACACAAACCTGAATTCGAGCCTCGCGAATACGGCGCTGAATACGAATTATCAGGACGGGAAGACCAAGCTGGGAATTCGAGCCAGCTACTCTGAAGTCAACCAAAATACGGTAGATATCCACAACGCGGATGAGTTAGTTCGCCGCAACCTGACTCATCTCGGCGGGACCGGCGAGATCGCGTTGTCTTTGAAGACCAGTATGGAGGCTGGAATGCAATACGATAACACGGACTACAGGAAGACGGGATACAGCGACCTTACGACGTTCTGGATCCCGATGAACTTTTACTATGAGTTGACGCCCAAGGTCGATGTGGGCTTCGGCTACCAGTATCGCTCCAACTGGCAGCAGATCGGTGCCGACAGTCAGGATCACTTCTTTCATTTTTCGTCACGAGGCGAATTCACGCCAAAGCTCTCGGGCTCCGTAAATATCGGCGTGACTAAGCGCCACTTTGACAGCTCGCCTAAGATTGCTGGAGTCGGGCGAAACGAATCTCTTCTCGGAATCGACTCCAATCTCACATATGCGGTTACCCCGAAGGTGAACGCCCAACTCGGCGTCAGCAATGATTTTGGCGCAAACGCCTTTGGTCAGCAACAGAAGAACTTTTCGATCAATGGCCTCGTGCAGCTGAAGTTCGCACCTGAACTGCAAGCGACGGCAGGCGTCAGCTATCGGGCCATCGACTACTTTACCC
>DASZPP010000094.1:0-21485 GCA_035549975.1 Opitutus sp. | reverse complement strand
GGCTGATGGTGGCTGGAAGTTCGAGGACAAAGCGGGCGCCGCGGCCGGGGCCGTCGCTGTGGGCGACGAGCGAGCCGCCGATTTCGCGGGCGGCGAGCGCGCCGGTGTGGAGGCCGAAGCCGTGGCCGTTTTTGCGCGTCGTGAAACCGAGGCTGAAGATCCGCGCGAGGTTTTCGGGCGGGATGCCGATGCCGTTGTCGGCGATGGCGATCCGGACACGGCCCTCCGCCGTCGGGGCGATGGAGACCTTGATCAGGCGGGAGCCGACCGGCAGGTGATCGACGGCGTATTTGGCGTTGCCGAAGAGATTGATGAGGATCTGGAGGACCTTGTGCTTGTCGACGGAGACGTCGGGCGACGGCTGGTAGTCGCGGCAGAGGCTGATGCCGTGGCGGGCGTAGGCGGCCTCGTTGATGCGGAGGGCATCCTCGACGAGCTCGCGCGGCGAGAGGCGCTCGATGACGCCGGCGACGCGGGCGTAGCTTTGCTGCATCGCGACGATTTCCTTGATGTGGCCGATGTTTTTCGCGAGGCCGCCGAGCTCCTCGCGCCAGGTGGCGTGCTCGGTGGCGAGAGCGCCGGCGATGGCGATGATGAAGTCCGGCAGGTGGCGCCCGCGCGTGTCGCGGAGGATGAAGTCGGCGAAATCCTCGCGGTGCTGCTCGAGCAGCCGGGCGGCCTGGAGGAGACTGTCGAGTTGCGAGCCGGCGAGCTGGTCCTGGACGAGGGTGGCGGAGACGTTGACGCTGTTGAGGACGTTGCCGACGTTGTGGAGGACGCCGGTGGCGACCTCGGCCATGCCGGCTTCGCGCGAGAGGCCCATGAGGCGGTGTTGCGCCTCGGCGAGCTCGCGGTGGGCTTTTTCCTTTTCGGCGATCTGCTGCTCGAGTTGGTGGGTGCGCTCGGCGACGCGCAGCTCGAGGGTTTCGTTCGCCTCCTTGAGCGTGCGGTCGCGGCGGAGGAGCGCGTCCGTCATGGTGTTGACGGAGGCGGCGAGCTGGCCGAGCTCGTCGGTGCGGTTGACCCCGGCGCGGACGGACAGGTCGCCACCGGCGACGCGACGGACGACGGACTGGAGCTGAAGAATCGGACGAACGAGGTGTTTCGCGTAAAAAATGGACGCGGCGAGGCCGAGCAGGATGGAAACGAGGCAGAGCCAGAGCGTGCGCCGGTAGACGCGGGCGACGCTGAGGTCATAGCTCTCGAGCGAGAGGCCGATGTGAATCCAGCCCCACTCGATGCCGGAGTAATCGAACGGCTGCGAATACTGGAAGACGCGCCGCTGGAAGAGCGGGACGAGGTCGATGCGGCCGGATACCTCGCGACGCTCGGGCCGCCAGGATCCGGAAAGCGCGGCGGTGCGCCAGCCGGTGCGGTCGTGGACGAGCGAAAAGCCGTCGTTGCGCGTGAGGACGATGTAGTCGATGGCGCGGTCACCCTTCAGCATCTCGGTGCAGTGATCGACGACGCTGCTGTAGTCCTCGTTGACGACGGCGCCGGCGGCCACGTCGCGGAGCGAGACCGCGACGCCGTGGGCCTTCGAGCGGAGGTTGTCGATGAACGTGCGTTTCTGCTCGGGGAGGATCGAGAGCGCGAAAATGAGCAAGGTGGCGATGGCGACGAGCCAGGCCAGTCCCGCGGTGCGCGCGGTGATGCTGAACCGGCTGGCACGGGCGGTGCCATCCGGGGCCAGAGGAGCGGCGGGATCGTTCATGGCGAAGAGGAGGAGAGGGGCGTCGGCGAGCCGGCCAGGGCCGCGTCGCGGGCGCGCTGGAGGCGCAGGTGGAGGGCGGCGACGGAATCGAGCTGTGCGGGCTCGAACGGGTGCAGTCCGTCGACCTTGAACAACGTCAGGATCTGGCGGCCGGCCGTATCGTCGTGGGCCTCGAGGAGGCTGTGGCGGAAGCTTTCCCGTTCTTCGATCGATCGCCAGCCGGAGCGGCTGATGCAGGCCACGGCGTCGAGCATCGGCGCGGACGTGGCGATGACGGCGAGCTCGCGCTCGATCTGGGGGTTGAGTTCGCTGAGGACGGAGAACGCGGAGTCGTCCACCACGCATGCCGGGACCCGGCCGAAGAAGACCGGCAGGACAGCGGCGGAAGGTTTGACGACCGATCGCACGCTGCCGAACGCGTGCGTGGCGAGGCCGAGGCCGGCGTCGAGGCAGAGGGAATCGAGCCACGGCTCGGCGAGGTGGTTGTTGCCGTTCCAGACCACGAGCACGGGCTTGCCGGCGAGGTCGGCGACGGTGCGGATGCCGGCGGCGCGGCGCGCGAGCAGCAGCAGGCGGTGCTGGGATGAGCCGGAGATGACCGGGACGAACGACGGATCGGCGTAGGTGCGCATGTTCATTTCGAGATACTGCCAGGTGCTCACGACGATGAACTGGAGCTCGCCGCCGTGGAGGGCCTGCGCGAAGTCCTCGTTGGTGTCGAAAATCCGGATGACGGAATGAATTTCGTAGCCGCGTTTCCGGCCCATCGCCGTGACGAACGAGCGGTAGGCGGCGACGGCGTCGTTTTCGTTCAGGCCGGTGAACGAACTCCGGGCGAGCCCGACGACCAGCGGCACCTCGCGCAGCGCCGGCGGCTCGTCCGCGGCGGAGGTGAAAACCGCCGCGACGCCGAAGGCGGCGAGAGCGAGGACCGCGCGAAGCAGGTTGCCCGAGGTTTTCATGGCGCGGTCCTCACCGTCCGGCCTCCTCCGCGCAGCGCGAGGATGAGCGCGGCGCTCGCCGCCGGGCAGAGGCGGGCGTGCTCCTCGAGGAGATCAAGCGCGCTGCGCAGGTCGGACTCGGGGCGCGCCGTGATCCTCTCCGTCTGGAAAATGGTGAGCATCTGCTGGCCGGCGGTCGACGTGTGCAGCAGGCCGAACTCGTGCATGGCATGATCCTTGGACGGATTTGGAAACGACGTGCAGAAGGCAAAGAACGACGGCACGTAGGGCGGCGAGGCGGCGATGATCCGCACCTGTTTCGCGACCTGCGGATTCAGCTCCACCATCGTGTCGAACGCCCGCCGGCTGACGATGCCGGCATCGGCCTGGCGAAAAAACACGGCGAGCACGGCGCGTGACGCCTTGATTTGAGTCGTGACGCGGGCGAAGCAGTCGTTGGTGACCGGCAGCCCGGCGCGGGTCAGGACAACGTCGAGCCAGATGCGCGCGAGCGACATGTGCGGACCGGCGACGATTTCCAGCCGGGAATTCCTGAGGTCGCGGATTTCGGCAAAGTCGGTGGCGCGATTGGTGATGACGACGTAGGTCTCGAACGGATCGCCGTTCTGCTCGGCCATGAGAAATCCGTCGAACGGCAGTTCGCGGCGGAGCAGCCAGTATTCGTCGGTGGTGAGGGCGACGGAATCGATCCGATCCTCGTGCAGGGCCGCGGCGATCTGGTCGGTGCCTTCCAAAAGATGCGGCTCGGGATCGGCGGGAATGCCGCGTTCGGTGGAAATCACGGACGCGAGGGCCTTGATCGAGGCCTTCGCGTCGTTTTCGTTGATCCCAACAAACATCGCAAAGGAGAAACCCAGCCGGAAGAGCGGCGCTGGCGGGCCGGTCGTGTCGCCGGCGCGCAGCCGGGCGCCGCCGCCGAGCACGGCGACGGCGAGCAGGCATGAGCGGAAAAATCCGGCAACGGGACTCGAGGACGGACCGGTCATGGCGGGCGACCCGCGGTCAGGGCGGGGACGAGAGCTGGCGGGTGACTTCGCGACCGACGACGAGGGCGAGCTGCGACTGGAGTGCGATGTAGTCGTAGCGCGTCTTGAGGTGCTGCGCGGTCATGAGCGCCTCGGTGATCTGGGCGCGGATGACTTTTTCCGTTTCAACGAGCTCGTTCTGGTAGGCGCGGATGTTGAGGTCGCGATTTTCCTCGGCGGCGGTTTTCGCATCGAGCGTGGCCTGGTAGGCCTTGCGCGTCGCCTCGAGTCCGAGGAAGATGTCCTTGATCTGGAGGCCGAGGCCTTCCTTGAGGAGAAACTGCTGTTCCTTGAGCTGCGAGAGACGGGCGCGCGCCTCGGCGACCTTGTTGCGCGTGAGAAAGCCGTCGAAGAGCGGAAGCTCGAGACCGATGCCGGCGACCCAGCCCTGCTTGTTTTCGCGGCTTGCCATGCCGGCGTCGTAGCGGTTCCACCATTTGTGGAGATTGCCGGTGAGCGCGATCTTCGGCGCGTGGCCGCTGCGCGCGGCCTGCACGGCGCCGTCGCCCGCGTGGAGGCCGGCGGCGAGGCTTTTCCAATCGGGGCTGAATTCGTAGGCGTTGCCGACGAGCGCATCGAGATCGGCGGCGACCGGCGCGAAGGGGATTTCGGTGGCTTGCGGCGCGACGTCCGCCTGCCACGGCAGGCCCATGGTGTTGGCGAGCGCGGCGCGGGCCATCGCGGCGTTTTTCTCGAGCAGGGCGACGATCGAGCGGAGCGTCTCGACGGTGACCTTGTTGTCGAGGTAGTCGGCCTTCGTGACCTTGCCGCCGCCGTTCTTGTACATCGTCTCGGTCAGACGGAGCGTCATCTCGAGGCGGGCGAGCGTGTCGTTGCCGAGTTGGAGAACCTGACGGGCGAGGACGGCGCCGTAATACAGCCGGGTGACGCTGTCGGCGATCTCGAGGTCGGTGCGGCGCGAGGCCTGCTTCATCGCCTCGACCAGGCCGTCGGTCTGGCTGCGGAGTCCGGCGCGCAGGCCGCCGTCGTAAAGCAGCCAGGTGAAGTCGATGGAGCCGATCGTGGAGTCGGGATCGGCGACCTTGAGCCGTTGTTCGGGCACCGGGAAAACCTGGGCCTGCGTGGTGATCGTCTGACTCGGGATGCTGACGGGAAGCTGAACCGCAGTCGGCCCGAGCACGCCGGGCGGGACGGTGACAACAGCAGTGCCGGCGGGCGTGGTGACTGTCTGGGCCGGGATGCCCATCATCGATGCGGGAAAAACGAAGGTCGGCGCCTCGTCCATGTGCAGGTAGGCGGCGGAGAGCTTGACCTGCGGCCAGTAGCCGGAAAGCGCCTGGCGGTGCTGGGCTTCGGCGGCGGCGATGGCGAAGCGCGACGCGGGCCGGCGGTGGTTGTTCTGAAGCGCGGCGTCGAGGCAGGCCTCGAGGCTCATCTCGCGAATGCCGGACGGGCCGGGTGCGGGGACGTCGGCCCGCGCCGGGAGGTCGGAAATAAACGCGAGCAGGCAGGCGCCGAGAACCGTGAAAAGTTTCGGCGGGAAGGAGCGGCGGAATGCTTTCATTGACGATGGTGCTGGTCTGCCGGCCGTTCCGGTCCGCGGGCCCCGCTGTGGAGCGAAATGGGGTGCGGCGCGATCCGGCCGGGCAAAAGCGCAAAGGCTTCCCAGTTCCATCGGATTCAAGGGGCGGCGCCTTGAACCAATAAGGATCGCCCCGACCACCTGCCGCGGCATCGAGGCTCGGCGCGAGCGGCGACAACACAGGCGGGCACGAGGGAAACCGGCGGGCTTGCGGGGGCGGATTAGTGGAATTACTCCGGCCTATCGGCGGAGATTCTGTCCGGCTTGAAACAGATTGATTGCAGAATTCCGGAACGCGGCACGCCACGGCGAAGTGCGCCGCCGGCGGGCGGAATCGAACGGGCGCTCACCCGGCCGACCTGCTTTTCCAGCGGCGCTCCTGTTTCAGCTCGAGAGGTTTGGTGGTGAGCTGGACGCCGGCGACCGCGGGGTGGGCGCGGAGGCGCTGGAAGGTGGCGGAGTCGAGTTTCCACGAAAGCGAACTCGCGGTTTCCGCGACCGGGGCGACGCGGTCGGCGAGGAGAAAACCGATTTCGGTGCGGGTGTCGCCGGTGGCGGATGTGACCGTCTCGCGGAGAAGGCGCAGAAATTCGGCGAGCTGCGGATGCGCGGGATGGAGAAGCCAGGTGATCTTGCGGATCGTGCCGCTGACGAAATTCTCGAGCGGGTAGCACTCCTTCACGTTGATGCGCGCGCCGTCGTTGCCGCCGATGATGTTCCCCTGGACGAGCACCGGGGCGTTCTCGGCGAGGTTCGCGCCGTAGGCGGCGTAGGCGTCGGCGAACATGTTCAGCGGAAGCGAGGCGCGCTTCGTCGCGATGACGAAGGCGACCCAGGGACGGTTGTCCTTTTTCGAAAGCTTTTTCTGGAGGTTCGAGGCGATGCCGCAGAGGCGGAACTCGGTGCGGTCGGACTGCTGCGGAAGTTCGTCGGGCGTGAAGGTGTCGATCGCGTCGGCGAGGGCCTCGTAGGCGTTCATCGGGTGGCCGGTGACGTAGAAGCCGAGCAGGTCTTTTTCGAAGGCGAGGCGTTCCGCCGGCGAAAAATCCGGTTCGCGCAGCCAACCGGAATGACGAATGACGGATGACGAATGAGGCGCGGCGGGTGCGGGGGTTTCTTCCGCGAACATGTCGAGGAAGCTGTGCTGGCCGGCGGCCTTGTCGCGGGCGGCGGCGGCGGTGGCGGAGATCGCGGCGTCGAGGTTGTCGAAGAGTTGCTTGCGCGAGGCGCCGCTGAAATCGAAGGCGCCGGTCTTGGCGAGGTGCTCGAGGACGCGCTTGTTGATCGCGCGGCCGTCGACGCGGGCGATGAAATCGTCGAAGTCGCCGAACGGGCCGCGGGCATCGCGCTCCTCGATGATTTTTTTCGCGGCGAGCTCGCCGATGCCTTTGACGCCGGCGAGGCCGAAGCGGATCGCGGCGGAGGCGCGATCGGGTGATGGGTTAGGGGTGATGGGTGATGGGTTGCCGATCACCGATGACCGATGACCCATGGCCTCGGCGCCGGCGCGCCGGAACACGGGCGTGAAGTTTTCGCGGGACTCGTTCACGTCGGGGCCGAGAACCTTGAGGCCCATCGATTCGCACTCGGCGATGAAGTGGGAGACCTTGTCGGAGTTGCCGAGTTCGGAGCTGAGCATCGCGGCCATGAACTGCACCGGGTAGTTGGCCTTGAGGTAGCCGGTCTGGTAGCTGAGGACGGCGTAGGCGGCGGAGTGGGATTTGTTGAAACCGTAGCCGGCGAATTTGTTGAGGATGTCGAAGATCGAGTTGGCGGTCTTCTCGTCGATGGCGTTCACGCGCTTCGCACCCTCGACGAACTTCGCTCGCTCCTTCGCCATCGCCTCGGCGTCCTTCTTGCCCATGGCGCGGCGCAGCATGTCGGCGCCGCCGAGCGTGTAGCCGGCGACGACCTTCGCGGCTTCCATGACCTGCTCCTGATAGACCATCACGCCGTAGGTCTCGCGGCAGATTTCCTCGAGGAGCGGATGCGGGAACGTGACGGTGCTCGGGTCGCGCTTGCCGCGGACGTAGTCGGGAATCCACTCCATCGGGCCGGGGCGGTAGAGCGCGATGAGCGCGACGATCTCGTCGATCGAGGACAGGCTGATCTGCCGGCAGAGCGCCTGCATGCCGGGGGATTCGAGCTGGAACACGCCGGTGGTGCGGCCGGAGTTGAGGAGCGCGTAGGTTTTCGGGTCGTCGAAGCCGACGGCCTCGATGTCGAAATCCGGGTCGGCGGTGCGGCGGATGTTTTCGACGGCATCGGCGATGACGGTCAGCGTCTTCAAGCCGAGGAAGTCCATCTTGAGCAGGCCGAGCTTCGTGACGGCGCTCATGTCGAACTGCACGGTGACGTCGCCTTCCTGGAGCGTGAGCGGGACGAATTCGTCGAGCGGCTGGTCGGTGATGATGATGCCGGCGGCGTGCTTGCCGGTGTTGCGGACCATGCCTTCGAGGACGAGCGCCTGGTCGACGATTTTTTTGGCGACCGGATTCCGGGCGACCTCGCCGGCGAGTTCGGCGGACTTTGCGATCGAGTCGGTGAGCGAGATGTTGAGCTCGTCGGGGATCATCTTCGCGAGGCGGTCGGCCTCGGCGTAGGGAAGATTGTGAACGCGCGCGACGTCGCGGATGACCATCTTCGCGCCGAGCGTGCCGTAGGTGATGATGTTCGCGACGCAGTCGTTGCCATATTTCTGGCGGACGTAGTCGATGACCTCGCCGCGGCGGCGCATGCAGAAGTCGATGTCGAAGTCGGGCGGCGAGACGCGCTCGGGATTCAGGAAGCGCTCGAAGAGCAGCTTGAAGCGGAGCGGGTCGAGATTGGTGATGCCGAGGACGTAGGCGACGAGGCAGCCGGCGCCGGAGCCGCGGCCGGGGCCGACGGGGATGCCCTGGCGTTTGGCCCAGTCGATGAAATCCCAGACGACGAGAAAGTAGTCGAGGAAGCCGGTGCGCTCGATGATGCCGAGCTCGTAGTCGAGGCGGTCGCACAGCTCGCGAATGCGATCCGGGTCATGGGTTATGGGTTTTGGGTTATGGGGGTCGGCGATCGCGGTGCATGTGGCGTAGTCGACGCCGTAGCGTTTCTTCAGGCCGGCGATGCAAAGGTCCTTGAGATAGGTGGCACGGTCGGTTTTGACCTCGGGCGGGAGCGGAAACTTCGGGTAGCGTTCGCTACCTTTCGGGAACGGAATCTTGAGGTCGCACATCTCGGCGACGAGCTCGGTGTTGAGCAGCGAGTCGGGAACTTCGCCGAAGATTTTCGCCATCTCGTCGCGGGTCTTCAGGTAAAATTGCGTGCCGTCGAAGCGCATGCGCTTCTCGTCCTCGATCTTCGCGCCGGTCTGGATGCAGAGCATGGCGTCGTGCGGGCCGGCGTCGCCGTGGTTCACGTAGTGAACGTCGTTTGTGCAGATGACCTTGAGGCGAAATTCCTCGGCGAGCTTGAGGAGGCCGGGGATGATCTTGCGCTGTTCCGCGATGCCGTGGTCCTGGATTTCGACGAAGTAATTTTCGCGGCCGAAAATCTCGACGAAGCGGGCGCAGGCCGAGCGGGCCTCGTCGAAACGGTCCCAGAGCAGGTGCTGCGGGACGAGCGCGGCGAGGCAGCCGGTGAAGCCGATCAGGCCGCCGGAGAATTTCGCGAGCGTCTCGAGGTCGGTGCGCGGCTTGTAATAGAAGCCGCGGAGATGGGCGTCGGAGACGAGCTTGAGCAGGTTCTGGTAGCCCGTGAGGTTTTTCGCGAGCAGGCCGAGGTGGAAGATGGATTTGCCCTCGTCGGAACGGCCGGTTTTTTCGAGGCGGGATTTTTCGACGAGGTAGAGCTCGCAACCGACGATGGGCTTGAGGCCTTTGGATTTCGCCTGGTTATAGAACTCGATCGCGCCGAAAAGATTGCCGTGGTCGGTCAGCGCGAGGGACTTCATCCCGAGCGAGACGGCGCGGTCGGTCAGGCGGTCGATCCGACAGCAGCCGTCGAGGAGGCTGTAGTCGCTGTGGACGTGGAGGTGGACGAAATTCTTGTCGGCGGACGGCACTGACGCATGAACCAAGACTTGCGGTGCACTCACGCAAGTTGGAAAGCGGCGGGAAACGATTGATTGTCCGAGTTGCACCTTAAAGTTGGGATAAGGTCCTCAGACGAGTCAGCCTATGAGCACGGAGCCGATCGCCGCCTCGATACCCAGGACCACCTCGGTGTTTGTTCAATGAACATGGTGCAGGCCTCTAGTTGGTCCTCTCTTGCTTTAGCGCATAGTCTTTAATGAACGAGGTGGCTATTTTCTCAAATTTGGGGTCGTAACCCCCCTCATACGCGAGCGAGGTTTCGACCATCACAATTTTTCCCGCGACAAGTCTAACTAGTTCCAAACACTGCATCGTCCTAGCGTAATGCCGACCTTCGAAATCGTAATCCATCGGATATGAATAGAACTGGAGTCCCCACTGGGAAGTCTCTCCGACGTGCTGGTGCTCCACGTGCTTTTGCCGCCCGTCGGTGCTCTTCATTGTCGCGATTTCTGCCTCAGTCATTGGGGCGAGATGCAGTTCTTTTAGTTGGCTCGCTGTAAAGCTGACCCTGACCAGGTAGGAGAGATCACCATGGAACTCATGGTTCACGAACATCGCTCCATCTTTCGACGACAAATCGCCGCGATATTTCCCAACACGGCGACTTAAAAAAACCACGACGTTGTGATCGGGTGAGATTACCCGGTATCGTCCAAACCTACGCTGAACCACATAATCCGGTTTCTTTACGATTGGCGTTGCGCATCCCGTAATGAACAAAATCAGAACGCAAAGGAGCGATAGTCGAGCGTGCGCTAGTTCCATTGGTATCTTCTTATCGGAAGACAACGTCGGCGTGTTCATTCGGCGGAACTAGCTAGCTTTGATGGGATTGAAAGGGGGATTCAAAAGACATCACGGCCCTCACAAAAACGCCATTGACGCGCCGCTCGCGGGATGGCGTAGTGGCCGCTTTTCCTTTCACCGAAGTCCGTTTCCGAAGAGTCCACATGTCCATCGAAATCAAGATCCGCAAGAACGAGCCCGTCGACCGTGCGATCCGTCGCATGAAGAAGAAGCTCGACCGCGAGAACATCATCAAGGGTGTCCGCGCCAAGCGCTACTACGAGAAGCCCTGCGAGCGCCGCCGCCGCAAGGAGAAGGTGCAGGCCTTCACCCAGATGCTGCGCCGCCGCTACGAGAGCTGAGCGGCAGCGCGCTGTCATTTTCACCGCGTCGCCGGCTGCCGCCGGGGCGCGGTTTTCTTTTTTCGTGCAACCCCGAGAAAATTGGGGCTTTTTCCCAGCGTGAAGTGCCGTTTTTCCCTCTCAACGAGTTGGTGTTCATACCGTCACAGCGACGGCTATGTCATGGCGCGGGAGATGGCGGACCTCGGGTTCGAATGGATCGAGCTGAGCCACGGCATCCGGATCACGCTCGTGCCGGGCATCCTGCGGGCGGTCGAGGAGGGCGTCGTGAAAATCAGCTCGACGCACAATTTCTGCCCGCTGCCGACGGGCGTGGTGCAGGCGGCGCCCAACCTCTTCGAGCCGTCGTCGCTGGACGCGCGCGAGCACGAGCAATGGCTGCGGCATACGAAGCGGTCGATCGACTTCGCGGCGCAGGTGCGCGCGCCAGTGCTCGTCTGCCATCTGGGCAGCGTGAAGTTTTTCTGGATGAGTCCCGGCCGGAAGCTGAAAAGCTACGCGCGGCTGCATCCGACCGCGGCGATCCCGCAGGACGGGCGCTACCAGTCGCTGCTGGCGAAGGCGCGGGCGAAACTGCGCAAGCGGATGCCGCCGTATTGGGAAAAGACGCAGCAGGGGGTAAACGCGGTCCTGGCCCACGCGAAGGAGAAGGGCGTTCGCCTCGGCTTCGAAAACCGCGAGAAGTTCGAGGAGCTGCCGATGGACGACGATTTTCCCGCCTTCATTGGCGGCCTGCCGGCGGAATCGCCCGTCGGCTACTGGCACGACACGGGCCACGCCGACATCAAGACGACGATGGGCATGATCGACCACCGCGCGCACCTCGAGAAACTCGCGGGGCATCTCATCGGGTTTCACCTGCACGACGTGGATGCGCAGGACCAGGATCACCAACCCATCGGCGCGGGGCACGTGGATTTCAGGATGGTCAGCGAATTCTGGCGGCCGGAACACCTGCTGGTGCTCGAACTGAGTCCGCGGGTCGCGGTCGAAGACGTGCGCGCATCGAAGCAGCGGATCGAGGCGCTGATCGGTTGAGCCGGATTTTACGCGAATGAAAACGAAGACTGCATTTTTGGCCGTCGCCGCGCTGGTGCTGGCGGGCGCGATTCAGGCCGCCGATCTGGCGCCGGCCAAACCGGCCGGCGCGGAGGAATTGACGGCGGTGATGAACCGGGTTTCCACCAAGATCGAAGGCGGCACGCGCGACGCGGCGGGGCTGGCGGATGAATTCAAGGCGCTCGATGCCCTCGTGGCGGCGCACAAGTCGGATGACCCGGAGACGGCGGCGGAAGCGCTGTTCATGGAAGCGCGCATCCGGCTGCAATTTTTCGAGGACGACAAGGGCGCCGCGGTGGAACTGCGGCGGATCGTGTCGGAGTTTCCGAAATCGCTGCCGGCCGGCAAGGCGGCGCAACTGGTCGAGGCGATCAACCAGCATCAGGAGAGCGAGCGCATCGCGGCGGCGTTGAAGCCCGGCACGGAGTTTCCCGACTTCAAGGAGCAGGACGTTGACGGCAAGCCGCTGTCGCTCGCGCAGTATCGGGGGAAGGTCGTGCTCGTCGATTTCTGGGCGACGTGGTGCGGGCCGTGCGTCGGCGAACTGCCGAACGTCCTTGCCGCCTACCAGAAATATCACCCGAAAGGTTTCGAAATCGTCGGCATCAGCCTCGACGACGACCAGGGCAAGCTCGAGGGCTTCACCGGCGCGAAAGGCATGTCCTGGCGGCAGTATTTCGACGGGCAAGGCTGGGGTAACAAACTCGCGAAACGCTACGGCGTGACGGCGATTCCGGCGACCTACCTGCTCGATCGCGACGGCAAGATCGTGGCGAAGGACCTGCGCGGCCCGGCACTCGAGACGGAACTGGCGCGGTTGCTCGGAGAATAGGCGAAGTTGTAGCGGCAGGCCTCCGTGCCTGCCGGTCTGTGTTAGCGCGTAAACGTCGGCAGGCAGAGACGCCTGCCGCTACAGACAGCCGCATTATTTTGAGTTAGCGGCGGCGGGCGGCGAGAATTTCGTTCACCCACCGGCGATGCGGGCCGGAGAAAACAACGGCGTCGAGGCTCGCGAGCGGAATCCACACGAGCCCGTCTTCGAGAGCGCGGCGCGGCGGGCGCGCGGCGTAGATCGACTCGGTGATCTGGAAACGCGTGATGCCGCGGCGACGGGTGGCGAGGAGCTTGGCGGGCGTGAGGGAAGCTGCACCGACGCCGGCGGCTTCGGCGGTCGGGAGTTCGTGGAGATCGGCGAGACGACGGGCGTTTGCTTGCGCACGATGAAGCAGGAGCGCGCCATCGCGCTCGCACCAGACGCGGTTGACGGCACGCTGCTCGATTTGTTTGGGCGCGAGCCTCGGAAAATCCGCGGGTTCGCCCGTGCGCGCCGCCGCGCAAAAGGCGCGGACGGGGCAGGTGAGGCAGAGCGGGTTGTGGCGAAAGCAGACGGTCGCGCCGAGCTCCATCATCGCCTGGTTGTGATCGCCGGGCCGGTCGGGCGGGAGCAACGAGCCGGCCAGCGGGGCGAAATATTTCGCGGCTGACGCGGAGTCGCGGAAGGGCGTGGGGTCGGCCGTGAGCCGGGCGAGGATGCGAACGACGTTGCCGTCGACGCATGCCGCCGGCGCCTCGAATGAAATGCTCGTGATGGCGGCGGCGGTGTAGGGCCCGATGCCCGGCAGCTCGCGCCACTCGGCGGGCGTGCGCGGCGGCCCCGCGCGGGCGGCGAGGAGCCGGGCAAGCTTGTGGAGGTTGCGGGCGCGCGAGTAGTAGCCGAGGCCCTCCCAGAGCTTCAGGACGCGCGACTCGGGTGCGGCGGCGAGCGCGGCGAAATCGGGCAACGCATCGAGCCAGCGCGCGAAGTAGGGCAGGACTGTTTTCACCTGCGTCTGCTGAAGCATGAACTCGCTGACGACTGTGCGGTAGAGCGACGGTGCCGTGCGCCACGGCAGCGCGCGGGCGTGGGCGAGATACCAGTCGTGCAACGCGCGCTGGAATTCGGAGCGGCGGGAGATCAGCGGGCGCGGCATCGCAGGGATTGGCCGCGAAGAGGCGCCGGAGGCGCAAGATAATTTGACGCACGCCCCGCGGCCGCCGCCGCTGCGCTTCTCCGTGCGCGCGCCGCGGGGCGACGAGCGGGCGCGAACCATTGTCATACATTATATGACAAATGAGGTTGTCATATAATGTATGACAATGGTTCGGCGCGCCCGGCGGGCGGGGGAAGGTTTTTTCTTCTTTGCGCTCGGGGCGGGTTTTTGCGGCCATCGTGCGCATGCCGAAAAGAAACGCCGACGACGAGGAGCCGAAGAAGATCTCGTCCTACACGGTCAAGCTCGACGATGGGCAGATGGAGAAGCTCCGCGCGATCTGCGAGGAGCGGCATTTCATTCCGTTCGAGGTGGCTTACGCGCGGTTTGCATTCAAGTCCGACCCGATGCGCATCAACGTCGTCGCCTACACGAGCGGCAAGGTCGTGGTGGCGGGGAAGGGCACGGAGGAGTTTGTGACGATGACGATCGAGCCGGAGATCACGGGCGCGGCCAAACTCGGCTACGACGAGGTGCTGCACCCGGACTGGTTCGAGCCGCACGCAGGGCTGGACGAGAGCGGCAAGGGCGATTTCTTCGGGCCGGTCGTCGCGGCGACCGTGATCGCGGACAAGCCGGCGATCGAGGCCTGGCGGAAGGCGGGCGTGCAGGATTCGAAAAAGATCACGGAGACGCGGATCATCGAACTGGACAAACTCATCCGCGAGACGAACGGCGCGGTGGCCCGGACCTGTTTTTGCGGGATGCCGAAATACAACGAGCTGATGTCCCGCGCCGGCGCGAACCTGAACCGGTTGCTGGCGTGGCAGCACGCGACCGCGCTGGAGCAGGCGCTCGCGGTGAAGCGGGTGCCGCGCGGGTTGCTGGATCAATTCAGCACGACGCCCCTCGTGCAACGCGAACTCGGGCGGAAGGGCCTCAAGGATTTCGAGCTGAGCATGCGGACGAAAGCGGAGGAGGACCCGGTGGTCGCGGCAGCCTCGATCGTGGCGCGAGCGGAGTTCGTGCGACAGATCCACGCCCTCTCGAAGCGATTTGGCGCGAAGTTGCAGAAAGGCGCCGGCCCGCTGGTGAAGGAGCAAGCGGCGGAAATCATCCGGAAGTTCGGCGCGCGGGCGCTGGGCGATTTTGCGAAGCTCCATTTCCGGACGGCCTACGAGGCGGTGAAGGCTGCGGGCAAACTCGACGAGCTGCCGCTGCCGGAACCGAAGGAGCGGATGGGGTGGGAGCGCTGAGGATCGCGGCGTGACCGGCGGGCAGCGCGGCGGACTTCACGCGTCGCCCGCCTCCGCGTCGACGAGTTGGTGGCTGTCGGCGGCGGTCAGGTCGAGGTGATAGACCTCGCGCAGCAGCCTGATGCGTTGCAGCGTCTTTTCGGAGAACGGCAGCTTGTTTTCGAAGACGTGCAGGCAGATGCCCTCGAGCAGGTCGCCGACATAAAGGTCATGGTATTCGGCGATGCCCTTGAGGACTTTGAGGACGCGCTTTTCGAGGCGGATGCCGGTTTGGATGCGCTCGACCGGCTTGGGCCGGGCGACCGCCGGGCGGGGGGATTTCGCGGATGGTTTCATTTAAGTGGTATATATATACCAAAACACCGGACTGTCAAGCAGCGACCCATTGCGCGGCGCCGCCCCACGGCCTTTCGATTTGATGACGTAAGCGGTAGGCCGCGAGCTCGCTGGCGCGACGGAGCGCGAGCAAGCTCGCGGCCTACGAAAACAACGCATTGCGCGCCCAAACCGGGAAGCCGCGGCCGAGGCCCGCGGGGGCGGCTTGCATGATGGCGGGGGCGTTCCTAAAACGCGTGCATGCCAAAACGGCGACAGTTGCGCGCATTCGACCTCAAGCAGATGGAGGGTTATGCGAGCTTGATCGGGGTCGATGAAGCGGGCCGGGGGGCGCTCGCGGGTCCGGTGGTGGCGGCGGCGGTGCTGGTGACGCGGGATTTCCTGGAGGGGCGCTGGGCGCTGGTGAAGTCGGGGCGCGTGAACGATTCGAAGCAGCTCACGGCGGAGGCGCGCGACGAGTTGTGGCGGGAGTTCGAGGCGCTGGTTGCGGAGGGCAGGATTCACGCGAACTTCGGCGTCGCCGACGTGGTCGAGATCGAGCAGTTCAACATCCTCGGCGCGACGAAGCTCGCGATGCGGCGGGCGCTCGAGGGCATCTATCCGCCGGGGGTGTTTCAGCAGCAGAAGGAGCCGGATCTGTTTTCGCCGCCGGAGGTGATCGCGGCGTTTCAGCCGACGGTCTCGTGCCGCGTGATCGTGGACGGCCTGGGGTTGCGCCGGTTTCCCTATCCGCACCACAGTGTGATCGGGGGCGATGCGCGCTCGCTGTGCATCGCGATGGCATCGATCATCGCGAAGGTGAAGCGGGACCAGTTGATGGCGGAACTCGAGGCGGCGCATCCCGGCTACGGCTTCGCCCAGCACAAGGGCTACGGCACGCCGGAGCATTGCGAGGCGCTGCTGCGGCTGGGGCGGTGCGTGCAGCACCGGGATTTGTTTTTGCGGAAGCTCTTCGCGCAACGGATCGACCCGGGACAGCTGGAGCTGCTGATGGGGCAGGGCGCGTCGCCCCAAGGCGCCGGTTGAAACCCGGATGCGGCCCGGCGGCGGGGTAGGGACAACCCGCCCTACCTTGCCAAGCGGCGGCCGGCCCTCCAAGAGTTGCGCCGATGCCCGGCAAGAAAAATTCCTCGCTCGATCGCGTGCTCGGCCGGGTCGAGGCGCTCGATTCGGTCAACCTGGCCAACCTCGTGCAGCGGCTCGCACGCGAACGCGGGGTGTTCGAGGAGATTTTCAACACGCTGCACGAAGGCGTGCTGGTGATCAGCGCGGATGGGCGGATCGATTACGCGAATGCGGCGGCGCAGACGATTATCGGGCTCGGCGACGACGACCTGTCGGGCCAGACGCTCTGGCGGCTGGTGCCGGGATTGCGGCCGTCGCTGGAGCCGGCGCTGGGCGACGACGAGAACGCGGCGCTGCCGGTGGTGTCGCGCGAGTTCGAGCTGACTTATCCGGAGCCGCGGACGGTGCGGCTTTACATGGTGCCGTTTCGCGGGACCGACGGGCGCGCGGCGCCGCGACGGTTCGCGGTGATCCTGTCGGACATCACGCGCGAGAAACAGACCACCGAGGCGCGGATCGAGGACGAGCGGACGTCGTCGATCCTCCTGCTGGCCGCGGGCGTGGCACACGAGCTGGGCAACCCGCTCAACTCGCTGACGATCCACCTGCAGTTGATGGAGCGGCGGCTGAAGAAAATGAAGGCGGCGAAGGACCGCGACGCGGCGGCGCTGGCGGATTCGATTGCGATCTGCGAGTCGGAAGTGCAGCGGCTCGACGGCATCATCCGGAATTTTCTCGAGGCGGTCCGGCCGCAGCCGCCCGACCTGGCTGAGACGAATCTGGCGGACGTGCTGGCGGACGTGTTGCGCGTGCAGCATGGCGAGCTCGAGGATCGGGGCATCGCCGTCGAGGCGGAGACGGGCGATCTGCCGGCGGTGATGGCGGATCGGAACCAGGTGAAGCAGGTTTTTTTCAACCTCATCAAGAATGCCGCGGAGGCGATGGAGCCGGGAATAGGAAAGCTGCGGATTCGGGCGCGCGCGGACGACGACAACGTTTACCTGCTGTTCGGCGACACGGGATCGGGGATCAAGCCGCAGGAGCTGGGCCGGCTGTTCCAGCCTTATCACACCACGAAGCCGGGCGGGCACGGGCTCGGATTGACGATCGTGCAGCGGATCATGCGCGATCACGGCGGCCAGATCGGCATCGAGAGCAAGGAGGGCGTCGGCACGCTGGTGACGCTGCAGTTTCCGCGGAAGGACCGGCGCGTGCGGATGCTGGAGTAGGGACGCGCAACGCAGGAAAGGCAGCGGGGTAGGGGCACCCCGCCTCCATCGGCGGTGACGGCGCCGGGCTACTTTTCGGTGGCGGGGGTGAAGAGGTTCTTCACGAGGATGTCCTGCGTCTCGGTCTTGCCGGCGGCGTGCAGGGTGACAGTGACGGGGATTTCGTCGGACGTCACGCCGAGCTCGGAGACCATCGGGTCGAGTTCACCGGATTGATCGGGAGCGAGCAGCATCCGCTCGGGGCGCACGGCGAAATCGCCGAGGTCGGACTTGATGTCGCGGATCTGCACGTCGAAGGCCTCCTTCGAAACGTTCTGCAGCTTGAGGCGGAGCGTCACGGCCAGCGCGGAGTTCATCATGTGGATCGGATGCACCTCGGAATCGGCGTCGGAATCCGAGCCGGAATCGGAATCGCTGATCTCGCTTTCGTCGCGATGATGCCGGCGGCTGTGTCCGCCCCCGGACCGCCCGCCGCCGTGGCCCTCGCCGCCGGCGGTTTCGCCGAAGGGCATGGTGCGGCCGCGGCTGACGGTCAGCTCGGCCTTGAGCTTGCCGTCGAAATACATGCCGTCGCCGCGCATGGCGACGACGGGGCGGGCCGTGATGGCCTCGTTGCTGAAGCGGTCGCGCCGGCCGGCGCTCGAACAGCCGCCCAGGGCGAAGGCCGTCGCGGCGGCGATAAGACTCAACTGAACCGGGAAATGGGCCCGTTGCATCGGCGGCATGAGACGTTTTTCGAGAAGAAAGGTTGCACGATCACGCGCGGTTGGGGAAGAAGGTAAATTCGCAACTTCCCGACAGCCCCCTCGTCAGACGAAGCAGAACGATGTTCGACCACGGAACAGTCTGCAGCGGCCGCCTTGGGCCAGCTCGTCCGCCGGGCGCAAAAGGGCGACGAAGCCGCCCAGCGCACGCTCGTGGTCAATTACCAGCGGCGGATCGCCGGGTTCATTTACGCGATCACGGGGCGCGGGGATGCGGTCGAGGATCTCGCGCAGCAGGTGTTCATCAAGATGATCCGCGCGCTCGGCCGGTTGCAGGAGGTGTCGCAGTTCGAGGCCTGGCTGTTCCGGCTGGCGCGCAACACCTGCATCGATCATCTCCGCCGGCAGAAGCTGCGGCGCATCTTCACGCCGTTTGCCGCGGAGCACGAAAACATCCCCGAGCCGCCCGGCGCGGTGGGCAGCGAGGAGCTGGATGCGCTGCGCCACGCCTTGCAGCAGCTCCCGGCGAAGGATCGCGCGCTGCTCGCGCTCGCGCAGGAGGGCCGCAGCCAGGTCGAGATGGCCGAGGCGACCGGCACGACGGTGATGGCCGTCAAGGCCCGGCTGCACCGGGCGCGCGAGAAGCTGCGGCAATTTTACCAAGGTCCCCATGAAACCTGAATCCCATGCCTGGCTGGCCCTGAACCATCGCGCCGCGTCGCTGCTGCGCGCGGGCTTCGCCGACCGCGTCCTGCGCGCCGCGCGTGAAGCGGTGCCGACCTTCGCCAGCCAGTTTGCGCTGAGCGCGGCGACCGCGGCTGTCTGCCTCGCGGTCGTCTGCTTTGTCCACAACCGGAGGGTCGCCAACGAAACCGCGCGCAATCTCGCCGCCTGGCAGGAGTTCGCCGCGGAGGCGCAGCAGTTCGGCCAGTTTCCGTGAAGGCACGCATCCTCATCGCACTCCTGACCGTGGCGGTGTTTGCCGCCGGCTACGGCGCGCGCGTCTGGGCGGATCATCACGCCTGCAAGGTCCCGCCCGCGCCGAAATTGCTCGGCGAGCTGTCCGGCCAGAACACCACCGCCGCCGCCTCGTCGCCGGAGCCGCTGCCGAATCCCGCCAAGATTTCCTCCGCGCTCCAGAAACTCGGGCCCGAGATCGACAAGTTTCAGGCCAGCGTGAAGGAGATCGACGATGAACTCGACGCCGGCGTGCTCGCGCTGCTGCACCCGGACCAAAAGCCGCTGTGGGACAAGATGGTCGCGCACCGTGTGGTCTATCGCGCCCAGGAGGAGGCCGGGATTCCCGCGGACGGCCTGCTCACCCCCGAGCAGATCATGAACCTCCAGCAGCGGCCGCTCTACAAGCTGCTCGCCGTGGTCGTGGTGCCGTTGAAACTGGAATGGCTCGTGCATGACTTGAACCTCGACGACGAGCAGCAGGAAGCGGCGCGAAAACTCCTGCTCGTCCGCCGCGAAAAGTTTCTCACCCTCCTCGACTCGTCACCGCCGCCGACGCTGCGCCTGAGCCGGCTGATGCCGCTGGCGGAGCGGATCGGCGAGAAGAAATAGCAGAGGCCGGAAGCCGGAGGTCAGAGGTCAGAAATCAGAGGGGGGCGATGCGGTTTCCTGCCGTTTGATTCCGGGTCTCTGTTTTCTGGCGTCTGACATCTGGCTTCTGCGCCGCCTCGGGCGGCGCTTGACCGGCGTCGCGACCGCGGCGTGAATAGGTCCATGGTGCCGAGTGTCTTGATCGTCGACGACGAGAAGCATACCCGCGACGGGTTGCAGCAGGCGCTCGCGGAAAACTACGACGTCTCGGTGGCGGCGAACGCCGACGAGGCGTTCAACCTCATGGACGCGCAGCCGTTCGACGCCGTCGTCACGGACCTCCGGATGCCCGGCAAATCCGGCCTGAAGATCATCGACAAGGCGCTCGCGCTGCCGAACCGGCCCGCGGTCCTGATGATGACCGCCTACGGCAACATCGAGAACGCCGTCGAGGCGATGAAGCGCGGGGCCGTGGATTTTCTCACCAAGCCGGTGAACATCGAGCGGCTCGAGGTCCTGCTCCAGCGCGCGCTCAAGACGAAGACGCTCGAGGTCGAGGTGAAGCAGCTCCACGAGCGCCTCGACGAAAAGTTCAGCTTCGCCGGCATCATCGGCACCTCGCCGAAACTGCACGACGTCATCGAGCGCGTGAAACTCGTTGCGCCATCGCGGGCGACCATCCTCCTCGAAGGCGAGTCGGGCACGGGCAAGGAGCTGATCGCGCAGGCCATCCACCAATCGAGCCCGCGGTCGCGCGGGCCGTTCATCGCGGTGCACTGCGCGGCGCTGTCGGAGAATCTGCTCGAGAGCGAACTGTTCGGGCACGAGCGCGGCGCGTTCACCGGCGCGAGCGAGCGGCGGATCGGGCGGTTCGAATCGGCCGATGGCGGAACGCTTTTCCTCGACGAGATCGGCGAAATCTCCGCGTCGACGCAGGTGAAGCTCCTGCGCTTCCTCGAGACGAAGGCGATCGAGCGCGTGGGCGGCTCGAAGCCGATCGACCTCGACGTGCGCCTCGTGGCGGCGACCAACCGCACGCTGGAGCAGCTCGTGCGCGACGGAAAATTCCGCGAGGACCTTTTTTTCCGGCTGAACGTGGTGCGGATCGAGATGCCGCCGCTGCGCCAGCGCCCGGAGGACATCCCGCTCCTGCTGGCGCACTACATCAAAAATTTTTCCGACGAAAACGGCGTGCCGCCGCTCACGGTCGAGCCCGGCGCGCTGCAGACGCTCCAGGCCTACCCGTGGCCGGGGAACATCCGCGAGCTGCGCAACTTCTGCGAGAACGCCGTGGTGCTCCGCCGCGGCGGCAGCCTGAGCGAATACGATCTCGAGCCGAAATACCGCGGCCAAAATGCGGCGCCTGCCGGCGGGACCGGCGCCGGCGGGGCGGGCGGGCTCGCGTCGACGCCATCGCCGTCGCTCTCCGTCGAGGAGAACGAAAAACGGCTGTTGCGGGAGGCGTTGATCAAGGCCCGCGGCAATCGCACAAAGGCGGCGGAGCTGATGGGCATCAGCCGGCGGACGCTCCATCGCAAGCTCGCGCAATGGCCGGAGCTCGATGTCACCGACTGATGAAGGCGGTTGATGCAGCGGCATTCTGCGACCGCCGGACGCACGCGGCGCGATTCGTGCGGCGGTCATAGACCGCCGCTGCAACCATGGCGCGCCCGCGCAACCTCCAGGAACTGGTCCACTGGCTCGAGCTGGGCGGCGGCGCGCAGTGGATCCGGGTGACGGCGATCGTGCTCGGCGTGCTCGTGCTCTCGGGGCGCGTGGGCTGGACGCAGTTTCACGGCGCGACGACCGAGGCGACGCTGCGGCGGGCCGACATGGGACGCCAGCTTGCG
>DASZPP010000093.1:0-4076 GCA_035549975.1 Opitutus sp. | reverse complement strand
TGATCGCGAACATCCTCGTAGCCCTGGTTCGGCCACTGCCACGCGAGGGGCCGGAGGATGGGATCGCCGCTCGCGGCCGACTCGCGCGCGAGGCGAAGGATGTCGCCGCCGCGGGCGGCATGCAGGCGGGCGGCAGCGAGGCAAATTTCCGCCCATTCGGGTTTGAGCGCCCGCCAGGGCGCGATCGAGAACTGCATCATCGGCATCAACGCGTGCACCTGGGCCGAGCGCACCACCAGTTCCGGATCGAAGTGGCTGCCCGGCTCGAATGCGCCGGCGAGCCCGCCGCCGATCAAATCGGGGCAGACGAAGGAGTGTCCCATGAGGCCCTGGGCGATGGCGCCCGGAATCAATTCGCGCAGCGCGGTCCACGAATGATCCTTGTCGCGCAGGCGCTGGCCGAGCGGCTGGCCGGCGAATTTCCAGCACGCGCGATACTCGTTGAGCGGGAAATCGAGCCCGATGCGGGCGAAATCCATCGTGTGCTCCTCCGGCGTGCGGGCCTCGTGCGAAAAAAACGGCCGGCTCCCGTCGGGCGCCGCGTAGAACTGGCTGTCGCCGGCGTCGAACTTGAATCCGTCGACGCCAAACTCGTTGACGAGGCGGGCGAGCCGGCCCTTGAACCACGCGGCCGCCTCCGGATGGCTCAGGTCGAGGACCGCGCTGACGCCGTTCCACCAGCGGATCATCGCCGCATCGTTGGGCGTGTCCTTGCCGACGGTCTCGAGCGAGCGGGAATCTTCCCGCAGCAACCACCGTCGCCGCGAGAGTTCGCGGCTTGTTTCGCTGTCGGCGCTGACGAAGGGGCAGACCCACAGCATGACCTGGAACCCGAGCGCGTGCAGCTCGTCGATCATCGCCCTGGGCTGCGCGAAACGCCGCGGCGAAAAATCCCACACGCCGTAGTCTTCCTGCCAGTTGTCATCGATCATCAGGACGCCCGGCGGATATCCGGCGGCGATGATTGCGCGGGCATAGGCCAGCACCCTCGGCTGGGTCTGATCGTAACCGAGCTCGATCCACGTGTTGTATTGCGGAGCGGTGAACATCGCCGCGGCAGGCATGCGGCCCGAGGGCGGAAAAAATCGTTGCGCCGCGCCGTGAAACGCCTCGCGCAGGGTGGCGCCGTGCCGTGCGACCTTCCACGGTGCGGCGGCGCCAAAAAGCCGGAGCACGCCGCGATCGAATTCGAACTCGAAGGGCGAGTCGTTCCAAACGGAGCGGCCATGGCTCGAGATGAGCAGCGGCTGGGCCTGGTTTCCGCCGGATTGCGGCCACGCGTGCAGGCTGCGGCGGAAATGCGACCGGGCCGAAAAGGGCATGTCGGCGCTGTCGACCACGCGGCCGCCCCACCATTGCTCATCGGCCTCGAGCGGAATCTCGATGGGTGCAGCGAGCGGATTCACAGGGTGTTGGCGGATGGAACCAGGGTGGGGCCGAACGTCCGCCGGCGACTCACGCGAGGGACACGCCAAAGGCTTCCGCGGGCGCGACGGACCAAAGACGGACGGCCTCGGCGGGGGAAAGGCCGAGATAGTCGACGATCCGGCGCACGCCGTCGTCCGGCGTGAGTGTCGAGCCGGCGAAACCATCCGAACCGGGCTGCCGGGCGATCCTGTCGGCGCCGATGTCGATTTCCAATCCGCCGATCGTGTAGCGGCCGGGCGGAGAACCGGCGCCGGCCATCGCGTCCGTGGTGAAGAGCACGCGGCCGGCGGGCTTGGCGCGGAAGAAATTCTGGAGCACGAATCGCGGCAGATGCACGCCGTCGGGGATGAGGCAGGCGATGAGCTCGTCGCGCGCGAGCAGCCGCTGGACGATGTTGTCGTGCCGCGGCAGGACGCCGGGAGTGCCGTTGCCGAGATGGGTGCAAAACCGCGCGCCCGCGGCGATCGCGGCGTCGATTTCGCGTTCGCTGGCGTTGGTGTGCCCGAGCGAAATATTTATCCCCTGTTGCGCGAGGTGTTGAATGAACTCCGCGCTGCCCGGCCATTCCGGGGCGAGCGTGACGAGCCGGATCCGCCCGCCCGCCGCGCTTTGCAGGCGATCGAAGTCGGCGATCTTGGGGGCGCACATCGGCGCGGCTGAATGCGCGCCGCGATAACCCGGCTCGGGCGAGAGCCACGGCCCTTCGAGGTGATAGCCGACGATCACGTCGCGGATCGTGGCATCGAGGTTGCACCACTGCTCGAGCCGCTCGAAGCGCCGGCAGAGGCGGTCGACGGTGTCGGTGATGAGCGTCGCAAAAATCCGGGCGGTGCGATGAAGCCGCAGCCGGGCCACGGCCTGGGAGAGCTGGCCGCGCGTGAGGTCGTCGCGTTGAAAATCGATGCCGCCGAAGCCATTGACCTGAAAGTCGAACAGCGGGCATGAAATTTCAGTGGGCGCGTCGCGGGTCATGGGTGGCTCGGTGAAAACGTGCCTACGGTCGCACGCACCGGGACGGGGATGTGAAGCACAAAACGCTGATGTCGTCGCTGCAAACGGTGATGGCGATCCGCCAAGCGCGCGCCGCCGGCCGGGCGCCCGGTCAATCCGTCGAGGCGGCCCGCGGGCTGTGCCCGAATTTCTGCCGGTAGGCGCGACTGAAGCTGTTGGCGCTGGTGAAACCGCTGGCGAGGGCGACGTCCTCGACGGTCTGCTTCGTCGCGGCGAGCATCGCATCCGCGTGCTCGAGCCGCAGCCGCCGCAGCATCGCGCCCGGCGCCTCGGTGAAGCGCTGCCGGAACTGCCGGATGAAATGCTCGCGGCTGACGCCGCATTCGAGCGCGACCGTCTTCAGGTTGATCGGGGAGCGAAAATGGTTGCGCAGATAATGATAGCCGAACTCCACGGGATCGGTCGTTTGCGTCTGCTGCACCTGCTCGCGATACAGCGCGATGAGCATGCGGTGCAGCAGCTCGGACTCGTGGAAACGGTCGCGAAACGTCCGCTGCTTGTAGCGCGTGAAGACCTCGTTGAACAAGCCGGTGGACTCGGCGCGCGCCGGCATCGGGAGAAGCGAACCGAATTCGTGACGGAGCTGGGCGATCAGCGGGGAGACGGTGGGCGCCGGCCACACCTGCACATAGCGCAACCGATACGGCTCGCTGGCGCCCTCGGGATAACCGTAGCTCGTGGGCTCGCGATGGGAGAACACGATCGCGTAGCCCGCCGGCACGAGGCGGGTGCCGTTCGGATCGGTGTAGAAGCCGGCCCCGGAAACCGTGCGCTGGATCGTGATCACTTCCCGCACGTCGGGCGCGCGGTGCCGGTTGTCCCAGAAATAGGAGGTGCTGGTGTTTACCTCCTCGGAAGCGGCGCGAACGGACGCGAAGGGGTCGGAGGGCATCCGACTGGAATCACATTTTGTCCGGCGGGCGGCAAGCTTTTGGTCGCCGGTGGAGCGTGGCGCCGCGCCGTCCCGCGGCGAGGCGTGGTCACATTTTGCCGGTGCCGCCTCAATGTTTGGCGGTGCACGCTGCGCCGTTTTCCCCGCCCAGCTGGCCGGGAATGACCCCCTGCGAAGCCGAAAGCCGCGCCTGCTTCCGCGGCTCGCCAAAACCCGGAGGTGCGTTGCGCCGGGTGCTGGCGTCGATCGCGGGCGTCGGCGCGTTCGCAGCCGTGGCCTGCGCGACGCCGCCCCGCGTTTACAAGCAGACCTTCCCGAGGCTCGCGAGCCACGAGATCGGCGACAAACACTACGACGATCCGGAATACCAGGCGATGATCGCGCGCAACGATTTCACGCTGCTCGGATTCTACAAGGGCTGGCATGACGGGCCGCCGTCGATGCGCGCGGCGGTGCGCGCAATCAAGGCGCTCAATCCGAAAATCCTGATCGCGAACTACACCATCCTCGAGTCGTTCTACTGGAGCCGCCACCGGCCGGATCGGAGCGCCATCATCGATGTCATCGACAAAATCGAAAGCGGCACCGGTCCGACCGGCCACGGCGGGACGTGGACGCCGAACGACTGGTGGGGCCGGAACCACCTCGGCCAGCTTGTCCATTCGGGCAACTATCCGACCACGGCGCGAACGAACCTGACGCGCTTCGTCACGCCCGACGCCCATGGCGACCGTTACGCCCAGTG
>DASZPP010000092.1:0-6923 GCA_035549975.1 Opitutus sp. | reverse complement strand
GGCACCGCGGGATCCGCGCGAGATCACGCTTGGCGCCAATGTGCCGCGGGGCGGCGAGGTGGAAACGAAAGCGCGACGCGAGCTGGCCGGCTACCACGCGCACATCGAGGCGACCGATCGGGCGATCGGAGGATTGATCGCCGCGGCGGATGCGGCGGCCGCGCGCCGCGGGCGCCGCGCGCCGATCGTGGTCTTCACGAGCGTGCACGGCGACATGCATGGCGCGCACGGACTTTTCCGGAAAGGCTGGCCCCACGAGGAATCGATCCGCGTGCCGCTGCTCGTGCGGATTCCGGCGGCGGAAGGAAACGCCACGCTGTCCTTCCATGCTCCGCGCGGTGATCCGGTTTCGTTGCTCGACGTTCCACGGTGGACGGTCGCCTGGGCGGACGGCGCGGAAATTCGAATGCCGAAACTGGGCGCCGATGTTCAATTCATCTCCATGCCGTCGGTCGTCGCCCTGCCGCATCAGTGCGATCGCATTTGGCGGGGCGTGCGGACGGAATCGCGCAAGCTCGTGGTCGATGCGAACGGCACGCCCTGGCTGTATTTCGACCTGGAAAACGATCCGTGGGAAATGACGAATCTCGCGAGTGATCCGCAGCGAAAGGACGAGATCGCAGGATTGCGCGCGCTGATTTGACACCAACCGGGCGTCTGATCCCGGTTGCGGCAGCTTCCAGTCGCCGGTCGCCCGCAGGGATCAACTGATCATCTGTGGCGGCACGGGCACATCGCTGCGTCCGAAAAGACGGCGGATGATCGCCTCGATTTCGTGCAGCTTCACCGGTTTCGAAATGTAGTCGTCCATCCCGGCGGCGAGGCACCGTTCGCGGTCGCCCTGCATGGCGTTGGCGGTGAGGGCCACGATCTTCGGCTGGCGGTCGGGCGGGACGCGCCGGCGGATTTGCCGGCTGGCTTCGAGCCCGTCCATCTCGGGCATCTGCAGGTCCATCAGGACGAGATCATAGGAGCGAAGCTCGAGCGCCTTGAGCGCCTCGATGCCGTTGGCGACCGAGGTGGCGGTGTAGCCGAGCCGCTCGAGAAAACGCAGCGCGACCTTCTGGTTGACCGCATTGTCCTCCGCGAGCAGCACGCTGAGCGGGAATTCGTCGGCGACGCGCGGTCCGAAACCGGCCGGGGTGCGGCGCGCGACCTGGCGGGCCGGCGCCGGGCTGAGCAGGTCGACGACGACTTGAAGAAACGACGATGTCTTGAACGGCTTGAAGACCGTGCCGAACGGCAGGTCATCCGCCGGCGGGGGCGGGGCGGTCTGTCCGAACGGCAGCATCAGCAACCGCGCGGCGCGGACCGGCAGCAGCGCATCGAGTGGCGACGTGCCGGCGGTTTCGTCGCCATCGATGACGAGCAGCCCGGGCTCGGGCGCCAGCGTCGGCACGAGATCGAGCGCCTCGGCGGGGCTGACCGCGAAATGGCACTTCGCCCCGTGCGGCTCGAGCAGCGCGCGAATGCGCTGCTGCGTGACGGGATGATCCTCGACACAAAGCACGGAGTAATTCGCCAGCCGGTCGAGGCCGGGAACCGTGACCACATCGTCGCCGAGCGCCGCGGCCTCGGTGGCGATCGTGAAGATGAACGTCGAGCCGGAGCCCTCGCCGCTTTCGACGCGGATGCCGCCGCCCATCAGGATGCTGAGGCGTTGCGAGATCGCGAGGCCGAGGCCGGTGCCGCCGAATTTCCGCGTCGTCGAGGAGTCGACCTGGCTGAAGGCCTTGAACAGCCGGTCCACGCGATCGGGCGGAATGCCGATGCCGGTGTCGCGAACGGCGAACTCGAGCATGAACCGCGAGCTGCGCGCCTCGGGCTGCGGCAGGCGCTGCACGGTGATCGCCACGCTGCCGGACGGCGTGAACTTCACGGCGTTGTTGACGAGGTTGACGATGACCTGGCGCAGCCGCGTGACATCGCCGATGATCCATGGCGGCACGTCGGGGCCGACGCAGTAGACCAGTTCCAGCTTCTTGGTCGAAACCTGCAGGGCGAACAGGTCGAGCGCCTCCTCGATGCACACGGCGAGATCGAACGGCGTGCGCTCGAGCTCGAGCATGCCGGACTCGATCTTCGAGAAATCGAGGATGTCGTTGATGATCGTCAGCAGCGCCTCGCCGGAGGTGCGGATGGTGTTGACGAACTCGCGCTGCTCGCCGTCCAGCCGCGTCTCCATCAACAGGCTGGTCATGCCGATGACGCCGTTCATCGGCGTGCGGATCTCGTGCGACATGGAGGCGAGGAAGTCACTCTTGGCGCGCGACGCCTCGTCGGCCTCCTGCTTGGCGCGGCGCAGCGCCTGTTCGGTCTGCACGCGCGCGGTGATATCGGTCTCGATCGCGATGAAATTCTGGAGCTCGCCGGCATCGTTGCGGATCGGCTGCAGCTCGAGGCGGAGGTGATATTTGCGGCCGGATTTCGAGTGGCTGACGATGTCGGTCGAAAGCCCCTGCCCCGCGCGCATCGCGGCGCGGATCTGGTGCACGATCGCGTGGTCGGAATCGGGCCCGCGCATGAAATCGGTCGGCGCCTTGCCGACGACCTCGTCGAGCGAGTATTCCATCACGCGGGTGTAGCTTTCGTTGACCCACTCGATCGTGCCGTCGGGCGACGTGATGAGAACCGGGTTGTCCGTCTTCGAGGCGACGAGGGAAAGCTTGCGCGCCTCGGCTTGGCTCTCGCGCAACGCGTGCTCGGCCTCGCGGCGGGCGGTGATGTCCTGCACGGTGCCGATGATCCGCGCCGGGCGGCCGGCGGCGGTGCTGGCGACGGTTTTCGAGCGCGTGTAAACCCACCGCCAGTCGCCGTCGCGCGCCCGCACGCGGTATTCCGGCTCGATGAACGCCACCGCGCCGCCGAGCTGCGCCTCCACCAGGCCGCGGTAAAACGCGAGGTCGTCCGGGTGGATCAGCGACTGCCACGCCTCGAGCGACGACGGCATGAGCGCATGATCGTAGCCCAGCATGGCCCAAAGCCCGGAGCTGTAATAGACGTGGCCCGCCGCGACGTTCCACTCGAAGATGCCGATCTGCGTGGAGTCGAGGGCGAGGCGCAGGCGCTCGTCCGAGATTTTCAGGCGCGCCTCGATCCGGCGGCGCTCCTCGTTTTCGGCGTGGAGTTTCCGGTTGGAAAGCTCCGCGGCCCGCTGGCCGGTGCGGGCGTTGCGCGCGAGGTGCACGCTGAGCCCGAGCAGGAAGGCGATGCCGATGCCGGCGCCGAGCGCGAGCTCGGGCAGGAAGCGGCGGCTCTGTTCCAGCGATTCGGCCGACGGCGCGAGCGTGACGCGAATGCGGCGGTTGAAGATCGTGTAGGCCTTGTCGAGGGTGAGATCGCTCGCGCCCCGGCCGAGCGGCGTCACGGAGGAGTCGTAGACCTGCTCGGCCCCGACCTTGATGCTGATCCGGTAATCCTGCCGCAGCTTGTGATTGGTGATGACCGCCGTGAAGAACGGCCGGTAGTAGAACTCGGCGGCGACGTAGCCCGAGACCGTGCCGTTGTGGATGATCGGGGCGTAGATCACCACGCCGTTTTCGCGGCCGGCGATCATCGTCGTCCCGGAGATGACCGTGGCCCGGCCGGTGCGGGCGGTCTCGATCGCGGCGCGGCGAATGGGATCGTCGTTATGGTTGTAGGAAATTTCGGTGACGTTTTGGTCCGGTGGATAAACCCACACCGCGCGGCCATCGGCGTTCAGCACCGAAATCGCGACGCAGCCGAGATTGGCGGACGAGTCCTCCCATTGGTTCTGCGCATCGAGGGTGCGGAGCCGGTCCTCGGCCTTGGACTCCGGCGGCAGGTCGCCCCAGAGTCGCGCCAGCCGCTCCAGGTCGGCCGACTGGCGGAAGAACTCGGAATTGATCGCCTCGGCGAGGGTGTCCATCGAGATCTGGGTACGCGCGGCAAGGTAAACGCTTTCGCGTTCGCGAAGCCCGACCCAGAAGATGATCGTGAGCGTGAGACAGCCAATGACGACGGGCAGCGGCGACCACGCCGGCGGACCGCCTTCGGTTCGCATCGTCTCGCGCCAGGCGAAAACCAGCAGGCCCAGTCCCAGGAGCAGCAAGGCGGCCGCGCCGACGGAGGAAGTGGCGGTATTCGCGCCGCCCCAGCGGTAGACCGCGGGCAGCGTCGCCGCGTAGCCGAGCAGCGTGGACAGGCCGGCGGAAGCCGTGAGCGAGCTGACCACCGCCTCGGCGATCAAGCGCAACCGCGCGCCGCGCCGGAAGCCCCGCCAGACCAGCGTGAGCGACACGAGCAGCAGGCAGCACGCGGACATCGTGGACATCCGGCCCGGCTGGGCGGTCTCGGCCAGCAGGCGGTCGACCGCCAGGAACTCGTCGATGTGGAGGTTGAGCCCAAAAAAATTCTCGATCAGCGACAGCGCCGCGATCAGGGCCGGCGCAAGCGCAATCCATGGCGCACCCGCCCACCCGAAATCCGCGGCAAGCAGCGCGACGCCGAGCAGGACGATCGAGAACGCCTCGTTGGCCTTGATCGCAGCGCCCGGCGCGATCGGTTGCACAAAGAGGTCGACATGAAACCACCAACCCGCCAGCGCGACCGCCCCGACCACGATCAACAGCGCCGCGATCACGAACGACAATTGTTCGAGCCAGGACCGGCGCGGCAAGGTGGGCGGAAGCGGCATTGAGGGATTCACCCTATTCAAGGGGTTCGTGGCGTCGGGATCAAGGCGCTTTCAACAGAGTATCGGATTCAGGGGCTGTCGTCAAAAGCTGCCGTCAGGGATGTTTTTCACCCTCCGGGGCTTGCTCCGGTTTGGGATTGGCCGGTCCTTCGGCCGGTTGGGCCAGTGAACGAAGCAGGTTGGTTGGTCCGATGACGAAAGCCCAGTTCGGCTGGGCCAGCGGTCCGGTGAGCTTTACCTCGAGGGCAGTCGAAATCGGCTTGAGCACGGCGCCGACGACGCTGAGCAGCGACTTGCTTTCCTGGAACGGAAAAACGCGGGCATTGAAATCGAGTGCGTCGCGATCGACCGCGTAGGCGCCGTGCGCCTCGATGGCGGAATTCCGGCCGGTCACGCTGACGGCCGGGAAGACGAGCTTCGGTCCCTCGACCTTGAAATCGCCGTGCGCGGCCGTGAAACGCAGCGCGGTGAAGTTGAGCAGCTCCGACAGCAGGCCGAGCAGCCGCACCTCGCCGAGTTCCGGGCCGCTCAACGCGGCGGACCCGGTGCCGTTGTAACTGTAAAGGTCGCTGAACTTGCCCTCGGCCTTGAGCGACAGGTCGAGTTTGACGGAGGCCTTGCCCGAAAAAAAGTTGTTCCGCTGTGGCGCCGGTTGGCCGCGGCGCAGGGCCTTGTAATTGGAAACAGTTGTCACCGCGCTCGCGAGATCCGCCCCGGCGAGCTTGGCGTCGAGCGACAGCCGGCGCGCCGCCCCCTCCCCCGACAGGTTCGCGGTGCCGGAAAGCCGGCCCGCCGCGACCATGGCCTCGACCTGGCGCAGCTCGAGGTCGTGATCGCGCAACGCCGCGGTGAACGACAGGTCACGGCCCGGAAACTGATAGACCGAAACCGCGCCGGTCGAATGCGCCTCGATGTCGAGCGCGTGATGCCGGGGCTCGGGAATGGCAGGGCCATCGACGTGACCCGAAATCCTGACCTGCGGCGGCGTCTCGAATTCGAACGGCTCGATTTCCTCGGCGATCTCCGGCCCCAGGAGTTGTTCCGCGTCCTTCAACGGAAAGCTCGAGGTCACCGCAAAATCCATGTCGCGCCAGTCCTTCGCCTCCATGTCGATGTTGCGCACGAACGTCCCGCGCACGCGCGCGGCGCCCCGGGCGCCGTGAACCTCCAGGCCATCGATGAAGTTCGGCCGCAGGAAAAGCAGCGTGCGCAGCCGGTCGAACGCGACGCCGCGCACCTTCGCATCCGCCGCATCGGCGAACACGAACACCTCCGATTCGAGCGGCGCGTGCCACCGGCCGCGCACGTCGACATCCGCCGCCGGCGCCGAGGCCTGAAAATCGAAGTTCGAAAAAACATGCTCCCACCAGTCGTGGAACCACGGCGTGATCTCGAGCGGACGCAGCCGGCCTTCGAGCAGGAAGCGGTATTCCTGCGTGCGCAGGTCCTGCTCGAAGATCCCGCGGGCGACATTCTCGCCGACCTGGACGATGGCGTGGTGCGCGGCAAAACGACGGCCGTCGAACTCGATCTCGCCGCCGATGCGATCCAGCGGCACGTCCCGCGCCACGAGACTGCGCGCCGCGACCCGCCCGGTGACGTCGCGGAATTTCCAGCCGGCGTCGAACGCCGCGTCCGCATGCACCTCGATCGGTGCGTGCAGGACGACAAACGGACCGAGGTCGCGGTGGAGCTGCGCGGAAATCACCTCGAGCAGTCCCGGTGACACCTCGCCGTCCACGTGCAGCCCGGCGGTTTTCGCCGTGAGATCGGCGTGGCCGCGCAGCGCCAGCGGCGCGCCCGCGCAACTCGCGATCAAATCCGCCGTGAGCCGCGGCAGCGGGCCGGGCGTCACCTCGGCCGAAAGCGCGGAGAGCGCGAAGCCCCGCGCGGAAACTTCGCGGAGCGTCAGCCGTGCCTCGCGCGCCGCAAAGGAAAGTTTCGCCGGCGCCAACCGGCCGCGCACCCAGGCGCTGCCGTCGTGCGCCAGAATCCCGTCGTCGACTCGCGCTTCGTCGAATGCCACGCGCACGAGCGCCATCGTCGGCGTGTCGCCGAGCAGCGGGAGGCGCGTCGACGCCCGCAGGCCGGAAAGCGCGAGATCGCGGGCGCGCGGCCATTTCGCGGCGCGGGCCGTGAGGGCGAGCTCCGCGACGGCGCCGCGCGTGGGTGACGGCACGAGCGTGACGTGCAGGGCGGGATCTTCGAACGCGCTCAGCTCGTCCGCCGCGCGGACGACCCCGCGACTGAAGCCCGCGTAGTGCCC
>DASZPP010000091.1:0-3411 GCA_035549975.1 Opitutus sp. | reverse complement strand
GGTGCAGACGCCGGCCGGGAATTTTCTCACCGACCCGAATTTTTCCGAACGCTGTGGTCCGCTCGGCCTGGTCGGCCCCACGCGGGTTCACCGGCCGGTTTTCCCGCTCCCGGCATTGCCGCGTATCGACTACCTGTTGCTCAGTCACGATCACTACGATCACTGCGGCCTCCCGACCTTGCGCGCGCTCGAACGGACTCACCATTTTCGCGCCATCACCCCGCTCGCGAACGGACGCCTTCTCCGGCGCGCCGGCATCGCGCGCGATCGCATCACCGAGCTCGACTGGTGGCAGCGCGTCTCACTCGCCCCGGGCCTCGAAATCACGCTCACGCCTTCGCGCCACTGGAGCAACCGGCTCTCCGGCCGGCGCAACGCACGATTGTGGGGCGGGTTTTATCTGACTTGGAATGCGCACCCGACGGGGGGCCGCTCCAGCCCGCCCTTGGCCAGCGGAGAAAAGCTCGAAGAGCGGGCTGAAGCCACGCCTGACTCCAGGCGCGTTTGGTTCGCCGGCGACACCGGCTACGATCCGGACCTGTTCCGCACCATCCGCGCCCGCCTCGGTGCGCCGATGCTCGCGATGATTCCGATCGGCGCCTACGAGCCGCGCTGGTTCATGGCTCCGCAGCACTGCAATCCGACCGAGGCCGTGCAAATCCACCGCGATGTCGGCGCCGCCGAGAGCCTCGCGATGCATTGGGGCACATGGCAGTTGTCCGATGAAGGTCGCGACGACCCGACCCGCGCGCTCGCCGCAGCGCGCATCGCCGCCGACATCCGCCCGGAAGCGTTTCGCGTGCTCGCTCCCGGCGAGACCATCGTGCGCTGAAGCCATCCCAACTGGAGCCGCAGCGCCCTCGCCGCGGTTTCGCCCGCCGCAGACCGTGAGGACGAAGCAGCTCCAAGGTTCTTGGAACCGCGTCGTCATCGCCGGTTTCAACATAGCGTTTGCGCCCATCTTGAAAACACCTACCTATCGACCCTTAACGCCGATTCATCCGCGGTTTCCGACTTGACTGCGGTTCGGTGCGCGACGGCGCGCCCGGATTCCGGCCTACATCATGAACTTCCTCCGCTTCATCGCTTTCGCAGCCTTTGCTGCGGAGTCGGTCGTGTGCGCCCGGGCGGAAGAGCTGAATGCCTGGCCTGCGCGCGTCGCCGAGACCGATGACGCCGGCGATGTCGTTTCGTGGACCGCCGCCGGTCCTTTGCTCTACGACCAGCCGGCCGAAAGCGGTGCGCGGCTCGTCGGCTTTCGCCCGGTCTTTGCGAACTGGACCGGTCCCGACGGCGCCACGCTCGAGACCGATGTCCTCTATCCGCTCTTCGTCTATCGCACGAACGCGGAGACCTACCGCTGGAGCTTTTTCGAACTCATCAACAAGACCGGCAGCCGCGAGCCGCACGCGCCGGCGGGCGCGTCGCGCCTGACGCCCGAGACCTTCGACCTCTGGCCGTTCTGGTTCTCGCGCGACACCGGGCAGCCCGAGGAGTCCTATCACGCGCTCTTCCCGCTTTTCGGCACGATCAAGAGCCGCTTCGGCTACGACCGCATCGATTTCACGCTCTTCCCGCTCTACGGCCGCGCCGACAAGAACGGCGCCATCACGACCGCCACGCCCTGGCCATTCGTGAAAACCTAGTCCGGCACCGATCGCGGCTTCGCGCTCTGGCCGCTTTACGGCACCCGTGAAAAACCGAACGCCTTTCGCCGCCAGTTCTTCCTCTGGCCGCTTGGCTGGAACAACACCATCGAGCCGCCGCCGGAGGCGCCGGCCGGCACGCCCGCGCGCCGCGAGGCCGGCTTCCTGCCGTTCTTCACGCGCGAAACCGACGCCGGCTTCGTCAACGCGAGCTACCTGTGGCCGTTTTTCGGCTACACCGACCGCACGCAGCCGAACCGTTACCACGAGACGCGCTACTTCTGGCCGTTCCTCGTGCAAGGTCGCGGCGACGACCGGTCCGTCGATCGCTGGGGGCCGTTCTACACGCACTCGATCAAGCACGGCATCGACAAGAAATGGGTGATGTGGCCGCTCTACCGCGAAAAGAAACTCACCGATCGCGGCCTCGACCAGACCCAGCGCCAGCTCTTCTACTTCGTCTACTGGTCGCTCGAGCAGCGCAGCGCGACGAACCGGAACGCCGCACCCGCCGAAGTGACGCACGTGTGGCCGCTGTTCAGCGCGTGGGATAACGGCGCCGGCCGCCGGCAGTTCCAGTTCCCCAGCCCGCTCGAGGTTTTTTTCCCGGCGAACAAGCACATCCACGCCTCGTGGTCGCCGCTCTTCTCGATCTATCGCTACGACCAACGCGCACCGGACGACGAGCGCTACGAATTCCTGTGGGGCCTGCTGAGCTGGCACCGCGAAACCGGCGCGCACGAGTTTCACCTCGGGCCGCTCCTTAGCGTCGAAGACGAGCCCGCGGGCGACCGGATCGCGATCGGCAGCGGCCTCCTCGGGCTGAAACGCGCCTCCGACCGCGATCACTGGCGGCTCTTCTGGTTCGATTTTCAGAGGAAAGCGAACAAGGTTCACGCCTCGTCCCGTTGATATGAAACAACTTCACGCAGTCTTCGAAGGCATCGGCAGCACGCTGCTGCTGCTCGTTCGCAGCCTCGGCTACGTCGGGACGCTGCCGCGCCAGCGCGCGCGGTTCATCGAGCAATGCTACCTGATCGGCTACACGACGCTGCCGATCGTCGCGATCCTCAGCTTTTTCATCGGCAGCGTGCTGGCGCTGCAGGCCGGTTACTCGATGCAGAACTTCGGCGCGAAGCAGTTCATCGGCTCGCTCGTCGGCCTCTCGATGGCGCGCGAGCTCGGCCCGGTGATGGTCGCAATCCTGCTCGCCGGCCGCGTCGGCTCCGCGATCGCCGCCGAGCTGGCCTCGATGAAGGTTTACCAGGAGATCGACGCGCTCGAGACCATGAACATCCCGCCGGCCCGGATGCTCGTGCTTCCGCGGCTCGCCGCCGTGCTCTTCATGATGCCGGTGCTCACGATCATCGCCAACCTCGTCGGCTGGTTCGGCGGCGCGATCGTCTCCAAATACGTCGACTTCATCTCCATCGACCCGCCCGCCTATTTCGCCGCGCTGCGCCGCTTCATGGAATTCAAGGACGTGAGCAACGGCCTCATCAAAGCCGAGATCTTCGGCTTCGCCGTCGTCCTGGTCTGCTGCAACATCGGCCTCAACACCCGCGGCGGCCCGCGCGAGATCGGCGCCGCCGTCACCCGCGCCGTCGTCGTCTCGCTCATCCTCATCCTCGTGCTCGATTACTTCGTCACGAAAGCGCTCCTGTGATGACGTCCCGCCGACAAATCGTCCCACCAGCAGCGGCAGGCGTCCCTGCCTGCCGACTCGTTCGCGCCCAAACCGGCAGGCACGGAGGCCTGCCGCTAC
>DASZPP010000090.1:0-6978 GCA_035549975.1 Opitutus sp. | reverse complement strand
TGAAATAGGGCCGCGGCGCGTGGCCAAACATCCCCGCGAACAGCACCGCCGGAAACCGCTTGATCGCCGTGTTGTAAGCCTGAACCGCGTCGTTGAAGCGCCCGCGCTCCACCGCAATCCGGTTCTCCGTTCCCTCGAGCTGCGCCTGCAAATCCCGGAATCCCTCCGTCGCCTTCAACTCCGGATAACGCTCCGCCACGACCAGCAGCCGCGACAGCGCGCCGCCGAGTTGGGCCTGCGCCTGCGCGAACTCCGCCAGTTTCTGCGGATCCGTCGGCGCGCCGCCCGCCGGCAATTGCACGCGCCCGACCGATGCCCGTGCCTCGGTCACTTCGTTCAACGTCGTCCGCTCGAAATTCGCGGCGCCCTTCACCGTGTTCACCAGGTTCGGCACCAGATCGGCGCGGCGCTGGTAGACGTTCTGCACCTGCGCCCAGGCCGCGTCCGTTCCCTGCTGCAGGCTCACGAGATTATTGAAGATGCTGCTGATCGCCAGTCCCACGATCAACCCGATCGCCACAATCGCCCCGACGATAACCAGAAGAATTTTTCCGAAGCTCATGCGCGGACAAAATCCCACCCGCGCCATTCGCGCAAGGAACAAGCCCCTCGAATCTCCCGCGAATTTTCCAAGTCCGTCGCGCGCGGCGCGGTTTCCCGCGGCTTTTTCGGATTTCAAAGTTGCGCGAGCGTCGCATGCGAGCACAATCACCTGTAACCCCGCGCGCCATGACTACCCCGATCTCCGCCCTGCTGGAGCGCAAAGGCTCCACCGTTCATTCCGTTCCGTCCACCCTCACCGTCGCCGAAGCCGTGGCCGAGATGAACCGCCACCGTATCGGCTCGATCGTGATCATCGACGACGGCCGCCTCGTCGGCATTTTCACCGAGCGCGACGTGCTGCGGCGCGTCGTCGGCGACGGGCTCGACCCCAAATCCAACCAGGTCGGCAACGTGATGACCACCCAGCTCATCACGATCTCCCCCGAGACGACCGTCGAGGAGACGATGACCATCTTCACCGACAAACGCTGCCGGCACCTCCCCGTGATCTTCGAAGACCGCCTCGTCGGCTTGATCTCGATCGGCGACATCTCGCGCTGGGTCGCCGAAACCCATCAGGCCGAGGCCGAACATCTGAAGAACTACATCGCCGGCGGATTCTCCACCTGACCGCCGTTCGCGCGCCCGCGCGATTCCGGATCGCCGGTTCGGCCGTGCGAAAGAAACCGCACGCGCCAGTTCGCCCCGCGACCATTCTCAATCGTTCTCGCGAACGGCACGGAAGCACCTTCACCGCCATGTCCACCTCCGCCCAGATCATCACCCGCCCCGCCCCCTACGAACACGACGGCGTCAAGCTCGAGGGCTTCCTCGCCTGCGACGGGACGCCCGCCGCCGGTTCAAAACTCCCCGGAGTTCTCATCATTCCCGAGTGGTGGGGCGTCAACGACTACCTCCGGTCCCGCGCCCGCCAGATCGCCCAACTCGGCTACGTCGCCTTCGTCGCCGACATGTTTGGAGCGGGCGTCATCACCACGGATGCGAAAAAAGCCTCGCAGCTCGCCGGACAATTTTACGGCAAGCCGATCATGGCCCGGCGCGCGCGTGCCGGCCTCGACCAGTTGCTCGCCCAGCCTTCGGTCGATTCCCAACGCGTGGCCGCGATCGGTTATTGTTTTGGCGGCGCCACCGTGCAGGCGCTCGCTTACAGCGGCGCACCGCTCGCCGGCATCGTGAGCTTCCACGGATCCCTGATTCCCGCCACCGCCGAAACCGCCCCCCGGACTCACGCCAAATTTCTCGTCTGCCATGGCGCCGTCGATCCCTTCGTTTCGCCCGACGAGGTCGGCGCGTTCGTCAAGAGCCTCGACGAGGCGAAAATCGACTACCAGTTCGTGAGCTACGCCGGCGCGCTCCACGCCTTCACCAATCCCGAAGCCGACAAGCTCGGCCCGGCCAATGGCATCCCGATTCGCTACCACGCCGCCGCCGATCGCCGCTCGTGGCAGCACATGAAGGATTTCCTCACCGAAATTTTCGCCGCCGCTTGATCGCCGCGGCTCTTCGCCTGCGCACGACCGTGCCGCCGCGCACGCCGGCTTGCATCGATTGACGGTTTGCCCTTTCTGGCGGCCATGGATCTCGCCGCCGCCCGCCACCAGATTGAGAGCGCCTTCGTGCGGATGAACGCACTCTACCAGCGCCCGTTGTTTGACGAATGGGCGATCCTCTCGCCCTCCGCGAAACACGGCGTCCTCGCCTATGCCGGTCGGCGCGAGCAAAGCTTCCGCCAGAGCCTGCCCAGGGACGCCGAACCGTTGCGGGCCGCCGTCGCCGGCCGACGATTCGATCCCGGCGAATTCGAGTTCGCCTCCGACGCCGCCGGCACGCGCTACGACGCCTGCATGAAGATCGGCCCGACCGCCTTCCTCGTGTTCAACAACACCACGCTTTCGATGTCCGACATCCGCTCAAACCCGCCGTGGCTGAAAGCCCAGACGGTGTTCTTCGATCTCGGCGAAAAATTTCGCGCCGACCCGCTCGAGGCTTGATCGACCCGCGGTCTCTTTTGGGAGCGCGACCCCCTCGTCGCGCAGATTTCGCCCATTCCGCGAACTCTCGCGCCGCATTCGTCAGCCAAAGATTCCCCTTCCCACAAACCACGCATACGCCCCGAGCAGCGGCCAGCCCATCCACCGCGGCAATCCACCCGCCGTCGCCACGCACGTGATGTGCACCACCGCCGCTCCCATCAGGATCACCAGCCCGGGCTCGAACGACGCCGGCACCGCCATCGGTTGCACGAGCGCGCTCAACCCCACGCACAACGGAATGCAAATGTGCCCGTCGCCCACCTGCGAGGCATACGCCACATCCGCCCGGCCGCGCGCCGCGTAGTAGAACGCAAGCAGCGCATTCGGCAGCACCATCAGCCAGCCGCTCAGCCAGCCGAGATTTTGCGCATTGACGAAACCGCCTTTCTGCCCCGACAGCCACGCCACGAGCCAGTCGATGCTCACATACAGCGCATACGCGCCGACGAGCACGACGAGAAGATCGACGTAGAAGAAAAACCCGAACGACCGCCTCTCGCGGACATTGTGCTTCAGGACGTCGAACACCTGAAAGCACTGCCAGAACAGAAACAGCGCCACGAGCACCAGCCCGTCGTTGCGATCGAGCCGCCCGTCGCTCCCGAGCGCCCACGCCACTCCGCTGAAAAACAGCACCGCCGCCAGCGTCAGCAACAGCGACAAGCGATCCAGTTGCCGCGCCGTCTCCGCCGCCGCCATCTGCCGCTTCGGCACGCCTTCGCGCCGCAAACTCAGCTCCCAGAACAACGCCGGCAGGCCGAGCACGATCGTGAGGTTGGTCACGTTGTTCACGAGGCTGTTCGTCAGCACGTCCTGTTGCGATCCATGATGCCGCGCGATGATCACGACAAACAGCAGGTTCCCCAGCCCCGAACAATACGGCATCACCAGCGTCCCCAGCGCCGTCCCCTCCAGCCCCCGGTCGAGCAGCGCCTCGAGCCGCCAGATCATCAACAGCGACGCGCCTAGAAACAGCACGAGATACGTCCACACGCTCGCCAGATCGAGCGCCTCGATCAACTCCGGCAGCGGGTTCATCGCCCGGGAAAAACCAGCCCGCGCCGCCCGCGACGCTGCACAAGCTTTAACGGTGTCCCGAATGTCGCCGCCAGATTCCGTGACGTAAGCACGTCCCCAATCGCTCCCGCCGCCACCACGCGCCCCGCGCGCAGCAGCAACGCGTGCGTGAACTCCGGCGTGATCTCTTCCACGTGATGCGTCACCAGCACGAGCGCCGGGCAGCGTGACGCCTTGGGCCGCACTCCCGATTTCCGGGCGCTCCCGCCGATCAGCCGTCCGATCGTCCCGAGGAATCGCTCCCGTGCCACCGGATCGAGCCCCGCGCACGGCTCGTCGAGGATCAACAGCCGCGGCCGCGCCATCAACGCCCGCGCGATCAGCACGCGCTGCCGTTCGCCTTGCGACAAATACAGCCATTCACGCTCCGCGATCTTCGCCGCTCCCACCGCTCGCAACAACCCTCGCGCCGCCGCGCGATCCGCGCGCGATACTCGCGCCCATAAATCGAGCTGCGCGAATTTTCCGCTCATCACCGTCTCGATCGCGCGCTCCGCCGGCGGAATCGCCGCCGCAAACGCGCTCGTGACGACGCCAATGTGCCGCCGCAGCTCGCGCCAATCCGATGCGCCATATCGCCGCCCCAGCACACGGAACTCGCCAGCCGTCGGCGAAAGAAAGCCCGTGAGCGCCTTGAGCAGCGAGGTCTTGCCCGAGCCATTCGCGCCCAGAATGACCCAATGCTCGCCCGCCCGAACCCGCCAGTCGATCCCGCGCAGGATCGCGGTCTTCCCGCGTTTGACGCGCAGTCGGGTTATTTTCAGCACGGATTTCATTCGGCAATGTCGCCGCGCGATGTCGCAGGTTTGCCCGCCCCTCGCAAGGGCGGACTGCGGGCGAACGATTTCACCATTCCGTCGATATTGGCCGCCGCCGGCGCAGCTCGCTGCACCTGCGACCTCCCCGCTTTGTCCGCGGCTTGCGCGCTACCCGCGCTCCCGCCACCTTCCCTTCATGTCGAAAGCGCGCTACATCGAGGCCAAGCAAAAATGGGCCGAAAAACAAAAGGCCCGCGGCGTCACCCCGCGTGCCGTCGCCTCGACCGACCGCCTTCCGCCCGGCCAGCGCCTCACCAGCGGTTTTCCCGTGCTCGACCTCGGCGTGCAGCCGGACATTTCGCTCGCCGACTGGAAGCTCACGATCGACGGCCTCGTCGGAAATCCGGCCGCGCTCACGTGGGCCGATTTCAACGCGCTGCCGCAGGTCGAGGATGTGAGCGACTTCCACTGTGTCACGACGTGGAGCAAATACGACTGCCGCTGGGGCGGTGTCGCCTTCACCACTCTCTACGAACTCGTGCAACCGAAACCCGAGGCGCAGTTCGTCTATTTCACCAGCTACGACGGCTACTCGACCAACGTTCCGCTGGCGCAATGCCTCGACGACGATGTCCTGATCGCGATCAAATTCGCCGGCGCTCCGCTCGCCCGCGAACACGGCGGCCCCGCGCGTGTGATCATTCCGAAGCTCTACGCATGGAAAGGCGCAAAGTTCGTCAGCGGCATCACCTTCCTCGCCGCCGACAAACTCGGCTTCTGGGAAGTCCGCGGCTACTCCAACACCGCCGACCCCTGGAAGGAAGAGCGCTACGCGTGACGGCAGTGTGCTGATCGGGAATAACTTCACAGAGCGGCAACTGTCATTCTGAACGCACCGAAGAATCCATGCGGGCGTCCAACCGCGATCACCGTCATCGATATTTCGTCGGGCTCGGATGACAGGAACCGTTTCGCATCGTTTACGCTAAGGACGCTTCCACGCGTCCTGACAATTTCTTTGTGGCTGCCGGACCTTGCTCAGTGAGGAAGCTCCGTCGGATCCGACACCGGAGGTGTCAACTGACTTGACGCATTCGTTCTCTCACACGCATCCACGTCATTTCGTCGCCAAATCCTCCCGGTTTTATTCCCAGCAAAATCGGTCCACCGCTCATTCGCCCGACCGACAGGCTCACACCCGGCTCGATCTCCTCAACGAATTCCAACGCCGGGATGCCGAGCCTTGCACAAAGCGCAAACGCTGTCTCCCCGCCGGTCACAAACACCCGCCGCACGCCGCACAACTCCACCAATTTCGCCGCCGCGTCCGTGACGTTCGCGAGCACCGCATTTCGTTCCCCCCGCTCCGCCTCCGCCATCAACACCGCATCGCGGCCCGCCCGCAAACTCGCCGCCGCCTCCGCCACGGCACCCGCCGCTCCCTCATGCCGTAACTCATGCACCTGCGCTTTGCGCTCGTGCGCGAACCGAACCGCCTGTCCGCGATTAACGCTGTGCGCACTCCCACAAACCACCAGCACCGGACCTGCTTCGATCTTCTGTCGTTTCATCGAGTTGAAAGCCGGCTCCGGATCATTCGCCGCCAGAGACAAATCACCTTGCGCCATATGTGCTGCAACCGCCCTAGCCAGCGCTCCCGATCCAACCGCGATCCAATTCTCGTCGATCTTCGCCATCCTGCTGACCGCCTTCTCGAGATCCGCCTGCGTCTCCGCGTCGGCAATCACCACCTGTCCACCCGCCGCATCGCCCAACAGCCGCCGGATCGAACTCTCGCGCACCGGACTTACCGGATCGCGTGCAAACTCCGTCTCCGCCACCGGCACGCCGTGTATGTAAAGAATGCCCTCGCGCACGATCCGCCCCACCGCCGGGTTCGCCGGCGTGAACAATATCCGCGTCCCCGGCATCGCTTTCGCCAATGCCTCCAACTCCGCCGCCACCGGCCCGCGCATCGTCGAATCGATCTTTTTGAACAACAGCCGTCCGCCGCTCGCCCGCACGAACCGCACAGCGCGCCGCACTTTCTCGGTCGCAATGTCCCGCAAATCGTTCCGCGACTCTGTCGTAAGCACAATGAGATCCGGTTGCTCGGGTAGGTCCTCGATCTGCACCATCCCTCCGGGTGACGAACCGTCGCAATGCCTCGACGCAGACATCTCTCGACGCCAAAGGCAAACCAACACCTGTCGTCCCGCCGCATAGAACGCTCCCGCAGCATCGAGCGCCCCACTCAAATCATCGGCGAGGAGAAAGTCCGGCATAAGACGCTTGTTGATCTGTGGCACGCGATTGGAATCTTGCGATGCTTTGGCCCGCCGACAATCCCGCATGCTCGAAGCCCATCCCGAGCAACGCCAAGGGCGGATCCTTGCTTCTCAAGGTAGCACCAGCGTGAAAGTGCATCCCGACGGGACTGGGGCGGAGAAAAAAACGGGCCGCAGGCCATCGGCAAATCCCGCGGCGGCTGGAACACCAAGATTCATCTGGTTGCCGCGAATGATGTCCGGGCCCTCGGGTTCCGG
>DASZPP010000089.1:0-1882 GCA_035549975.1 Opitutus sp. | reverse complement strand
GGACTGGATGGCGGAATACGCCTCCACGGCGGAATCTCGCGGGCTGCAGGTCATCATCGCGGCGGCGGGCGGGGCGGCGCACCTGCCCGGCATGGTGGCGGCGCAGACGCTGACGCCGGTTCTGGGCGTACCCATTGAATCGCATGTTCTCAAAGGCGTCGATTCTCTCCTCTCGATTGTGCAGATGCCGGGCGGCATCCCGGTGGGGACGCTCGCCATCGGAAAAGCGGGCGCGACCAACGCGGCGCTGCTGGCGATCGCGATCCTCGCCAATCACGATGCAGCGCTGCGCGAGAAACTGAGGCGCTATCGCGAGCAGTTAGCCGCCACGGTCCGGTCACAAGAACTCGAATGAAACCGATCCTTCCCGGAGCGGCGATCGGGGTTCTCGGCAGCGGCCAGCTCGGGCGAATGTTTACGATCGCCGCCCGGCGGATGGGCTACCGCGTCCACACCTTTTCACCGGACGAAGACACGCCCACGGGCCAGGTTGCGGACGTCGAGGTGGTCGGCTCCTATGACGACCTGGACGCGGTGCGCGAATTCGCCCGCCGCGTTGACGTGGTGACGTTCGAATTCGAAAACGTGCCTGCGCCCACGGCGGAGGCCGCGGCGTCCGCCGCACCGGTGCGGCCCGATGGGTCCGTGCTGCACGTCACGCAGGAACGCATCCGGGAAAAGACCTTCCTGGAGCGGTCCGGATTGCCCCATGTTCCATTCCGCCGGGTGGGCTCGAAGGAAGAGGTTCGCGAGGCGGCGCGCGAATTGGGGTGTCCGGCCGTGCTCAAGTCGGCGGCATTCGGCTACGACGGCAAGGGCCAGAGTATGATTCGCACGGTCCAGGATGCCGAGGCGGCCTGGGATAGAGTGGGCGCGCCGGAATGCATTCTGGAAGCTTTCATCGACTTCGAACGGGAGATTTCCGTGGTCGGTGTGCGCGGCGACGACGGCGCGGTTGCGCATTACCGGGCGGCGCATAACCGGCATTCGCACCACATCCTCGACGTGTCGGTGGCGCCGGCGGGCATTCCGGAAAGGCTGGAACGGGAAGCGGCCGAAATCTCCCGGGCGGTGCTTGAAAAACTCGGCGTGGTGGGCGTGCTCTGCACGGAATTCTTCGTTTCGCGCGACGGACGCCTGCTCATCAACGAACTTGCGCCGAGGCCGCATAATTCCGGGCACCTGAGCATCGACGCCTGCGTTACCAGCCAGTTCGAGCAGCAGTTGCGGGCGGTTTGCGGATTGCCGCTCGGTTCCACGGAACAGATCCGCCCGGCGGCGATGGCCAATCTTCTCGGCGACCTTTGGGTAGCGGGTGAACCGGACTGGACGGCGGCTTTGCAGGATCGAAACGTGAAACTGCATCTCTATGGCAAGCTGTCGCCGCGGGCGGGGCGGAAAATGGGGCACCTCACCGTGCTCGATGAGACACCGGAAGCCGCTTGCGCGAGGGCCGCGAAGGCCCGGCAGGCATTGCTCAGGGCGGAATAATCTCGCCGAAGGACGCGTGGCGCACGCCCGGAAGATCCATCAGAGCTTGCAGTGTCTCCTGGGCGTCCTTGGCCGGCGAAGAGGCGAGGATAATCTCGGCTTTGCCTTGATCCGGAATACCGCTCTCGACGAGGCTGACCCGCTCCACCTGAAGGCCGGCCGAATCGACGACGGTTACGAGAGCGCCGACGGAGATCTGAGCGCGATCGTAGAGGGCGGTGATTGCGGGCTTGTACCAGCGCCTGGCGAGGCGTTTCTCAAAGGGCCGGAGGGCGGCGAGCACCGTGAGGGCGAGCGCGGTGGCGGCAAGGGCCGGCTTATACAGACCTCCGCCGACGGCAATTCCAATGGCTGCAACCGCCCAGACGCTGGCGGCGGTGGTTAACCCGCG
>DASZPP010000088.1:0-7167 GCA_035549975.1 Opitutus sp. | reverse complement strand
AACGGTGTAGCGCACGGCCCCATGCGCGCGACCGCGACGTGCCAACTGTTCATGCGGCATTTCCGGGACGGCGACACGATCTACGTCGAGCCGTGGCGCGCACGCGCCTTCCCGGTGATCAAGGATCTGGTGGTGGACCGGAGCGCGTTCGACCGGGTGATCGCCGCCGGCGGTTTCATCACGGCACCCACCGGCGGTGCGCGCGACGCGAACACCATCCTCGTCCCCAAGTCGGACGCGGACGACGCGATGGACGCCGCGGCGTGCATCGGCTGCGGCGCCTGCGTGGCGGCGTGCAAGAACGCGAGCGCAATGCTGTTTGTCGCGGCGAAGGTGTCGCACCTCGGCCTGCTGCCGCAGGGCCAGGCGGAGCGCGACCGGCGCGTGCTGGCGATGGTGCAGACGATGGACGAGGAAGGATTCGGCAACTGCACGAACTACTACGAGTGCAGCGCGGTGTGCCCGAAATTGATCTCGCAGGATTTCATTGCGCGGATGAATCGCGATTATCGCGCGGCGTTGTTCCGCGCGCGGTTCAAGCCCGCGCCCGCCATGGCGGGCGGGGCGGCGTAGGCGGAACGGGTGGCGACGCGATCGGCCCCGGAGCGAAGGGCCGAGTTGTAGGGCGGGTTCTCCTGACCCCGCTGCGCTGCGGTTTTCGGCGGGGTCGGGAGCCCCCGCCCTACATCCATGGCGGGCGTAGGGCCCGGCCTACGGGATTGTCTCGTCCGCCCTACGGTGCATCGACGGAGACGCCGAGGTAGTCGCGGGTCCACAGCGCGTCCTCGTGCCAGCCGTGGACCCGCGGCGACATGAGCCAGTGTTTCGCGTTGAAATAAAGTGGGACGAGCGGGGCATCGGCGAGGAGGCGGTTCTCCGCTTCCTGAAGGAGGAGAGATTGGCGGGCGGGATCGGGGGTGCGGGCGGCCTCGGCGACGAGGGCGTCGTAGGTTGCGTCGGACCAGTGCGGGTAGTTTTCGGGCGAGGCGGTCGTGAAACCGTCCAGGACGTCGAGTGGATCGGCAAGGTCGGGTATGATCGTGACGAAGCCGATGTCGTAGCGGGCGTTGCCCAAGGCGGCGAGATGGACCTTGGCCTCGCGAATGGCGAGGCGGACCTCGATGCCGAGATGGTCGTGCCACATCGATTGGATGGCCTCGAGGATGGGTGCCTGCGACCGGGCCCAGGCGGAAAGCTCGAGGTGAGGAAAATTTCGGCCGCCGGGATAGCCGGCGGCGGCGAGAAGCGCGCGGGCCGTTGCGAGATCGGACGAATGGGACGAATCGGACAAAGAGGATGGATGGGACGGATCCGGAGCGAGGGCGGGCGGGATGAGCGCGGCGGCAGGTTGTTCGCCGCCGCGGAGGACGCGCCGGACGATTTCTTCGCGATCGAGGGCGAGGGAAAGGGCGCGGCGGACGCGCGGATCGTCGAGCGGCGGACGCGCGGTGTTGAAGGCGAGAAAGCGGGTCTCGGCGAGCGGGGTGCGGTGGAATTCGGCGGCGTGTTCGCGGGCGTAGACGTCGAGTTTGCTGAAGGGCACGGCCATCGTGATGTCGATCTGGCCGGCGCGGAAGGCGCGCTCCTCGGTGTCGCCGTCGTCGAAGGCGATGAAATCGATCTCGTCGAGATGGACCGCGGGCGCGGCGTGGTAGCGCGGGTTCCTTTTCACGACGATGCGCTGGTGCGGGCGCCACGCGGCGAGCGTGAACGGCCCGTTGCCGACGTAATTTTCGGGTCGCGTCCAGTCGGGGCCGAAGCGGGCGACGGCGCGCGGATTGACGGGAATCCACGGGCCGCTGGCGGCGTAAAGGAGGAATTGCGGAAACGGATGCGCGAGCGTGACGACGAGCGTGTGCGGGTCGGGCGCGGCGAAGCCGACGAGCGAAAAATCGGTGAGCGCGCCGGCGGCGAAGGCGCGGGCGTTTTTGACGGCGAAGAAGAGCGAGGCTTTGGGCGCAGCGGTGGCGGGCGTGAGGAGGCGGCGATAGGAGGCGAGGAAGTCGGCGGCGGTGATGGGTTCACCGTTGGACCAAACGCCGCTGGGGCGGAGGTGGAACGTGTAGGTGAGGCCGTCGGACGAGATGTCCCACGATGCGGCGGCGGCGGGACGGACGGAGGGGAATGTCGATTGCCGATGGCCGATTGCCGGAAGGTCGGAATTGGAGACGGGGACGACGGAGCTGTCGGTAGCGGGGGAGACGAGACCTTCGCTCAGCGCGCGGATGATGAAGAAATCGTCCGGCAGCGAGGCGAGGGCGGGATCGAGCGAGGACGGCTCGTTGCGCTGGCTGAGGCGGAGGGTGTGAGGCGGCGCCGAGGAGGGGCGCTTCGAGCACGCCGCAAGTCCGGGCCAGAGCAGGCATAACAGACAGAGAATCGTGGAGGTCTGCCTGGGCATTTGCAGGGTCAATGCCGTTCAAGCGCGGGCCGAAGCACCGCGCTACTTTTCGAGCCAGACATACTTGTATGGATGGTGGTCGAGGAGCGTGGGGTGCCAGCCGTGGACGGAAGGTTGGAGGAGGAAGATGTGCGTGTTGTAATAGAGCGGGACGACGGGCGCGGCGGAGAGCATGAGCGATTCGGCGTCGCGAAGCTGGGCGGCGCGGGCGGCGGGGTCGGGGTTGCGGGCGGCGGCGAAGAGGAGCGAGTCGTAGCGGGCGTCGGACCAGCCGGTGTAGTTGTTGCCGCTGTCGCTGCGCATGATGTCGAGGAACGTGAGCGGGTCGAGGTAGTCACCGACCCAGTCCCAGAAGAGAATCTGGTATTGGCCGGCGTTGCGCTCGGATTGGACGACTTTCTTTTCCTGGTTGACGAGGGCGACGTTCAGGCCGAGTTCGCGGCGCCACATTTCCTGGAGGGCTTCGGCGATCGGGCGCAGGCTGTCGGACGTGGGATAGAGGAATTCGAGCGACGGGAAACCCTTGCCCCCGGGGTAGCCGGCGGCGGCGAGAAGCTGACGGGCTTCGTCCGCTGCGGGGGTCGCCGGCAAGGCGGCGGGCGGCGTGTAGCTGGGCAGGCCGGGAGGCGTGAGGGCGGTGGCGGGTTGCTGGCTGCCGCGGAGAATTTTTTCGGCGATGGCGGTGCGATCGATCGCGAGGGACAGCGCGCGGCGGACGCGCTCGTCGCCAAGCGCGGGCGTGCGGGTGTTCAAGCGGAGAAAATAGGTGTCGATGTAGGGATCGCTGCGAAGGAACTGCGGCGAGTCACGGCGGTAGGTGTCGATTTTGGAGAAAGGCAGCGCGTAGGTGACGTGGAGTTGCCCGGTGCGGAACATGCGTTCCTCGGTGTCGCGGTTGTCGACCGGCAGGATGCGGACGCCGTGGAGGCGGACGTTGGCGCGGTCCCAGTAGGTGTCGGACTTGTCGAGCGCGATGAGCTGGCTGGCGTGCCAGGATTTCAGGACGAAGGCGCCGTTGCCCACGAGACGGCCGGGGCGGGTCCAGGCGGTGCTGCGGTCGTAGGGCGAGCCGTAGCGGGCGATCGCGTCGAGCTTTACCGGGAGCCACGCGGGATGGGTGAGCAGTGAAAGGAAGTAGGCGGTCGGGTGGTCGAGCGTGACGCGGAGTGTGTGGACGTCCGCGGCGGCGACGCCGACGGTGGAGAAATCGGTGGTGACGCCCTTGTTGAAGGCTTCGGCGCCTTGGAGGACGTAGAGCAGCGAGGCGTTGTCGGCGGCGAGCGACGGCGTGAGCATGCGGCGCCACGAGGCGACAAAATCGGCGGCGGTCACGCGCGAGCCGTCGGACCAGCGGGCGTTGGGGCGCAAATGAAAGGTGTAGGTGAGCGCGTCGGGCGAGAGCTCCCACGATTCGGCGACGCCGGGGACGGGATGCAGGTCGACCGGATCCTCGGTCACGAGTCCTTCGAAGAGCGCGGTGGCGACGTCGACCTCCGCGATGTTGACCGCGAGGTGCGGATCGAACGTGGACACGTCGCCGGCGATGCTGCGGTAAAGGATCTGCTCGCGGTTGCCGCGCTCCACGGAAGTTTCGCGCGGGCCGCAGGCGGAAAGGAGCAGAAGTAAAGGAGCGAGGAGAAGAGCGGGCTGGCGAAGGAGGCGCATGGCAGGTCAGGAGCGCCGGAGGAGCGCGACGGCGTGAGCGGCGATCGCGAGGCCGCGGCCGAGGTCGTCGATGCCCTCGTTGGTCGTGGCCTTGAGGCCGACTTCGTCGGCGAGAAGGCCGGTCGAGCGCGCGAGGATGGCTTTCATTTCGGCGAGCCGCGGGGCGATTTTCGGGCGTTCGGCGATCACGGTGGCGTCGATGTTCGCGAGGTCGAAACCGAGTTTCATGACCTCGGCACGGACGCGCTGGAGAAGCTGTTGCGAGTCCGCGTTCTTGTAGGCGGGGTCGGTGTTGGGAAAGAGATGGCCGATGTCGGGGAGCGCGGCGGCGCCGAGGATCGCGTCGCAGATCGCGTGGGTGAGGCAGTCGGCGTCGGAGTGGCCGTCGAGGCCGACGTCGGATTCGAAACGCACGCCGCCGAGAATGAGCGGGCGGCCGGGGACGAGGCGGTGGATGTCGTAGCCGTGGCCGATGCGGAAAGTGGGCATGGGGCCAATGAGACGAATGGGACGGATAAGGTGAAAAGGACGGAGGCCTCGGAGAGGGCATCCCTACCGGGAGAGCAGGAACTCGATCCAGGCAAGGTCGCTCGGGCGGGTGAGCTTGGGGTTCGGGTGCGGATTCTCGAGGAGGGCGATCGGGTGGTGGAGTTTTTCCACGGCGGCGGCGTCGTCGGTGACGTGGAGATTTTTGCGCGCGACGTGTTCGTAGGCGCGGACGACGAGGTCGCGGGAGAAAACCTGCGGGGTTTCCATCGCCCAGAGGCGGGAGCGGTCGATCGTGCGAAGGCGGGCGTCGTCGCGGTGGTCCTTGATCGTGTCGGTGACGCGGTGGGCGAGGACGACGGCGTCCTCGCGGCGGACGATCTTGTTGAGCGCGACGAGCTGCTCGGGACGGATGAGCGGGCGGGCGCAGTCGTGGATGAAAACGTAGGCGATGTCGGCGGGGAGAACGGCGAGGGCGTTCATGACCGAGTTCTGGCGCTCGCGGCCGCCGCGGACGAGGGCGGACGGGGTCGGCGCATAGGCGGCGAGTTCGGTCATCTGGCGTTGGTCGCGGTAGATGACGACGTAGAAGTCAGCGACACCGCTGGCCATGAAGGCGATCGAACTGTGAGCAAATGCCGGCCGGCCGGCGAGCGGAGCGAGGACTTTGTCGGCGACGGTGCCCTGCATGCGCGAGCCGCTGCCGGCGGCGAGGAGGATGGCGGCGGTGCGGCTCATCGGCGGGCGGAGCCCGCCGATGAGCCGGGCGAGAGACGAGAGGCGAGAGGCGAGGGGGTCATGCGGCGGAGAGATCGCTGAGGATCGCGCGGGCGGCGGCGACGGGATCGGGAGCTTTGAAAATGGGACGACCGACGACGATGTAGGATGCGCCGGCGCGGGCGGCTTCGGCGGGAGTCATGACGCGGGTCTGGTCGTCGGCTTTCGCGTCGCGGGGGCGGATGCCGGGCGTGACGAGGGCGACGTCGGCGCCCAGGGCGGCGCGGAGCGGCGCGATTTCGTGGGGCGAGCAGACGAGGCCGCGGAGGCCGGCATCGGCGGCGAGGCGGCCGAGGCGGACAACTTGATCGGCGGGCGAGGCGGCGACGCCAACGGCGGCGAGATCGGCGGCGCTCATCGAGGTGAGGACGGTGACGCCGAGCAAGAGGAGGTTGGGCGCGTGTTGTTGTTGGGCCCTGGCGGCCCAGGACATCATCTCGCGTCCGCCGCCGGTGTGAAGCGTGAGCATGCGGATGGGAAGGCGGGAGACGGACTCGACGGCCTTGGCGACGGTGTTGGGGATGTCGTGGAGCTTGAGGTCGAGGAAGATGTTGAAACCGAGGTCGGCGATTTCCCGAACGCAGTCCGGGCCGGACGCGGTGAACATTTCGAGGCCGATTTTCACCCAGCGGACGGTGCCCTGGAGCTGGCGGAGGGTGGGCGTGACTTCACGCGGAGAGGGGGCATCGAGGACGAGAATGAGGTCGCAAGGCATGAGTCGGGGAACCAGTAATGAAGAGGAGTGGGAAAGAATCGAAGCCAAAAGCGGGGCGGGCGGAAGGGGAATCAGATGGATTGCTTCGTCGCTTCGCTCGTCGCAATGACAAGGGTGAAATGAACGCGTCCGTCACTGTGCCCGCGCCGGCGAAGGTGAATTTGTTTCTCGCGGTGACGGGCCGCCGGGCGGACGGGTTTCACGAGTTGGTGTCGGTGGTGGCGCCGCTGGTATGGGGGGATGAGTTGAAGGTGGAAACGCGAGATGCGAAGCGCGGAAGCGGCGACGCACTGGAGTGCGACTCGACGGAGGTTCCGGTCGACGATGCAAATTTGGTGCTGCGGGCGGCGCGGGAGTTCCGGGCGGCGACGGGCTGGAGTGGCGCGGCGGCGTTTTCGCTGAAAAAGCGGATTCCGGTGGGTGCGGGTCTCGGCGGCGGGAGCAGCGATGCGGCGGCGGCGTTGCGAGGGTTGAACGAGATCGCGGGGCGGCCGTTGGCGGAGGAAAGGCTGGCGGCGGTGGCGGCGAAGGTGGGATCGGATTGCGCGCTGTTTTTGTGCGGTGGGCCGGTGGCGATGCGCGGACGGGGCGAGCGGGTCGGGAAGTTGGCGGAGAAGGCGAAGGCGAGGGTGAGCGGGCGGCGGGTGTTGGTGTTCAAACCGGCGTTCGGAATTTCGACGGCGTGGGCGTATCGGCGGCTGGCCGAATCGCGGGCGGCCGGGGTCGATCCGGCCGAAGCGGAAGCGCGGCTGGCGAAGTGGGCCGGGGGCGAGGCGGCCGCGGAAGAGTTGATTTTCAACAGTCTCGAGCGGCCGGCGTTTGGAAAATTTCCGGCGCTGCCGCTGATGTTGGAACGACTGCGCCGGGACTTCGGGCTGGCGGCGGGGATGAGCGGGAGCGGCAGCGCGTGCTTTGTGCTCCTGCGGGACGATTCGCCGGTGGAGGCGATGACGGCGGCGATCCGGAGGGCGTGGGGAAATTCCTCATTTGTGGTGGAGACGCGGCTGGCGTGACAAATCCGCATTGACCCACTGCACAGGGGGGGCGTTAAGTGCGGCGCCGCCCGCAAAACCCCGACCGGGCGGCGTCTCGCCGCCTACCCGAATCAATGGAGCCTCGCACG
>DASZPP010000087.1:0-12290 GCA_035549975.1 Opitutus sp. | reverse complement strand
AGCGAGAAGACGGCCAGGCGGGCGCGACGGAGCACGTTCGCGACGATGCGAACCGGCTCCGAAACGACTAGCCGAAACTCGATTTGCCCGGCTCAGCGGAGTTGGTGCCAGCACCAGTGCCAGGGTTCGAAGGCGATGCCGTGGGCGTTGCCGCGCGGATAGGAAAGCCAGAAGCCGAACTCACCGGCGCGGCGCGAGAGCCAGCCGAACGCGGCGGTGTCGGCGAATCCCTCTTCGAGCCGCGGTTCGCCGGGCGCGCCGAGGTCGAGGGCGCGGCCGGTGTGGTGTTCGCTGAAACCGGGCGCGGCGACCGTGCGCAGGATGTCGTCGATCGTGCGGCCGGCGGCGAGCTGGGTGCGGATGATCTCGGTTTGCCGCGCGATGCTGCGAAAACCGGAAAGCGGAAGGAGCGCGATGCCGTCGGCGGCCGCCGCGGCGCACATCCGCTGCCACGCGTCCGCGGCGCGGGCCGCCAGCAGGACTTCGCGGAGATCGTCGGCAGCGTTGGCGACTTTGACGAGATCCGACGGGTCGGCCTCGGCGTGAAACGCGAGGCCGCGCGTGGCGTAGTCGGCCGGGATGCCGAGGGAGCGGTGGAGCGCAGATGGAAACTCAGCGGCCACTCACGTGCCGTGCTCGGCGAGCCAGCGTTCCGCCTCGATCGCCGCCTGGCAGCCCATCCCGGCGGCGGTGATGGCCTGGCGGTAAACGTGGTCGGCGCAGTCGCCGGCGACGTAGACACCGGGGATTTTGGTTTTCACCTGCGAACCGTTGAGAGGTTTGAAGTAGCCGCCTTCGTCGACGTCGAGCACCTCGGCGAACGGGCCGGTGTTCGGCACATGGCCGATCGCGACGAAGAGGCCTTTGATCGGGAGCACGGACTGTTCGCCGGTCTGCACGTTTTCGACGCGCAGGCCGGAGACCGCGTTTTGCTCGATGCCTTCGACGGCGAGCGGGATGCTGTTCCAGACCATCTGGATTTTTTCGTGCGAGGTCGCGCGCTCGGCCATGATCTTCGAGGCGCGGAGTGCGTCGCGGCGGTGGACGAGGTAAACCTTGCTCGCGAAGCGCGTGAGGAAGAGCGCTTCCTCGGCCGCGCTGTCGCCGCCGCCGATCACGGCGACGTCCATCTTGCGGTAGAACGCGCCGTCGCAGGTCGCGCAGGTGGTCACGCCCTTGCCGCCGTAAAGTTCCTTTTCGCCGGGGATGCCGGTCATGCGCGGCGAGGCGCCCGTCGCGATGATGACGGTTTTCGCGAAGATCGTGCGGTCGCCGCAGATGAGCTGGCGCGTCGGCGCGGAGAAATCCACGCCGGTGACGAGCGCCTGCTCGAAACGCGCGCCGAACTTCGTGGCCTGCTCACGCAGGTTTTGCATGAGTTGGTAGCCATCGACGCCCTCGGGGAAGCCGGGGAAATTTTCCACTTCGCTGGTCGTCGTGAGCTGGCCGCCCGGGAGCGAACCTTCGAGGACAAGCGGGTTGAGATTGGCGCGCGCGGCGTAGATCGCGGCGGTCAGGCCGGCGCAACCGGTGCCGATGATGACGACGTTTTCGACGGAGACGGAAGTGGACATGCGGCGTTAAGTTCAGCCGCAACATACCACAGTTGGGAAGGGGAAAGTGGTAACGGAACCGAGGGAAGGTGGATCGCGGGAGTCGGAGATCGGAACGCAGGGCGGATAGGCCGTGCTGTCCGCGGGTTAGGGCGACGAGGTGGGCCCGGAAGGAGAGGGCGCTTGCGCTGCGCGCGCGGGCGACTGACCGTGACGGCGCACACATGCCCGCCGACTCGATCAACAAGGTTTACGCGCACGAGCCCCTCTGGGATCCGACGCGCTGGCTGCCAGCCACGCACGACGAGATCGCCGCGCGTGGCTGGGACTATGTCGACGTGGTGCTGGTGAGCGGTGATGCGTATGTCGACCACCCGGCGTTCGGCACGGCGGTGGTCGGGCGGATCATGGAAAATGCGGGGTTGCGCATCGCGATTTTGGCGCAACCGAACTGGCGCGACGACCTGCGCGATTTCAAAAAGCTCGGCCGGCCGCGGCTGTTCTTCGGCGTGACGGCGGGCTGCATGGACTCGATGGTGAGCCGCTACACGGCGGCGAAAAAAATGCGGAGCGAGGACGCCTACACGCCGGGCGGCGAGCACGGGTTCCGGCCGGATTACGCGAGCGTCGTTTACTCGAAAATCCTGAAACAGCTTTACCCCGACGTGCCCGTGCTGCTCGGCGGAATCGAGGCGAGCCTGCGGCGCGTCACACATTACGATTATTGGTCGGACACATTGAAGCCGGGGATCTTGGAGGACAGCGGCGCGGACATGCTGGTTTACGGGATGGGCGAGCTGCCGCTGCGCGAGATCCTGCGGTTGCTGCAGCGCGGCGTGCCGTTTGCCTCGCTGACGACGATTCCGCAGACGGCGGTGATGCTCGCGGCGGACGAGCCGGCGCCGAAGAACAAAAACTGGGATGATTTCGCACTGCACACGCACGAAGAGTGCCTCGCGGACCGCGCGCTCTACGCGAAAAATTTCAAGGACATCGAGACGGAGTCGAATCGCGTGAAGGCGCGGCGGCTGTTGCAGCGCTGCGGCGAGCGCACGCTGGTCGTGAATCCGCCCTATCCGACGATGACCGAGGAGGAAATCGATTCGAGTTTCGACCTGCCTTACACGCGGCTGCCGCATCCGAAGTATCGCAAGCGCGGGCCGATCCCGGCCTACGAGATGATCAAGCACTCGATCAACATGCACCGCGGGTGCTTCGGCGGCTGCAGCTTCTGCACGATCTCGGCGCACCAGGGGAAGTTCGTCGCGAGCCGCAGCAAGGCGTCGATTTTGCGCGAGGTCGAGTCGGTGAAACAGATGCCGGATTTTCGCGGCACGATCAGCGATCTCGGCGGGCCGTCGGCGAACATGTATAAGATGAAGGGCAAGGAGCAGTGGATCTGCGACGAGTGCGTCCGCCCGAGCTGCATCTGGCCGAGCGTCTGCCGCAACCTCGACACCGACCACACCGCGCTCCTCGACATTTATGAATCCGTGCGCGAGACGCCGGGCGTGAAGCACGCGTTCGTGACGAGCGGGCTGCGCTACGACCTGTTTCTCCACGACAACGGCGTGACGCCCGAGGTGAAGGCGAGCCACGAGAAATACATCGAGGAACTCGCCGCGCACCATGTGTCCGGCCGGCTGAAGGTCGCGCCCGAGCACACGAGCGACCACGTGCTGAAGGTGATGCGCAAGCCGACGTTCAAGCTGTTCTACAAGTTCAAGGAGAAGTTCGACCGTGCGGCGAAGAAGGCGGGCAAGGAAAAGACGCAGATCATCCCGTATTTCATTTCATCGCATCCCGGTTCGCGGCCGGAGGACATGGCCGAGCTCGCGCTGAAGACGAAGGACCTCGGTTTTCGGCTCGAGCAGGTGCAGGACTTCACGCCGACGCCGATGACCGTCGCGACGGAAATCTACGCGACGGGCGTGCATCCTTACGACGGCGCGAGCGTGTGCGTCGCGCGGACGCCGGACGAGAAGCAGGAGCAGCGGAGCTTTTTCTTCTGGTATAAGCCGGAGATGAAGGCGGCGCTGCGGAAATCGATGCAGCGCCTCGGGCTCGGCGAGGTGGCGCGAAAATTGTTGGACGAGAAAAAATCGACGGTCGACGTCACGCCGCCGCCGCACATCACGCCCTGCGGGATGAACGCGAAGCCGGGCCGGCGATTGGAGGCGGCGACGCGCGGCGCGAAGCGGCCGATGGCGGCGCACGCGAAAGGGCCGGATGTCGACGAACTGCTGCGGCAAGCGGGCGTGAAATTGCCGGCCACGAAGAAAGACTGACCTCAGGCGAGGCCGAGAGCCTGGCGCGTCTTCTTCGGCAGGCCGGCGGCGACGAGTTCGTAGCTGCGGCGGATGCGGGCGGTGAGCTCCGATTCGGAAAGCGCGGCGATGTCCTCGAGTTTCACCCAGTGCCGCTTGGCGAAATACGGCGCCTGGATGATGCCGTCGTTTTCCGTGAGCTCGGCGAACTCCTCGGGCGTGCACTTGACGGTGATGCCTTCGAGCACGCGCTCGTCGAGCGACAGCACGAGGAAGACCTTGTCGGCGACTTTGTAGACCAGCCCGCCCCACTGTGCGACGACCGTGGTCTGCGGGAGCGACAGCGCGAAGGATTGGAGGCGGTCGAGTTTCACGGCGTTGGAAATCGGGTAACCATTCCGGCATTCGGCGGCACCGCCAATCACGGGGCGCGTTCGACCCGCTCGACGCGGCGGTGGCTGGCGAGCTGGCGTTTGGCGCAGTCCGGGCAGATGCCGTGGGAGGTCTCGGTGTTGAACTTGGAACCGAAGTATTGCTCCATCGACAGCCATTTTCCCTCGTGGCCGACGCGGCGGCACCAGCTGCAGACGACGAGAAAATCCTCGAGTTCGTGCAGCCGCCGCAGCAGCCGGCGGGTGCTGAGGTGCACGACCAGCCAGAACGACGTCAGGACCACCGTGCGCAGCAGCAAGCGCTGCCAAAACAGATCGGGCGACTCGCCGAAATAGCGTTCGCCCACGCCGGCGAATTCGAGGCCAACCATCAGTGCGAGCAGCGCGGAGAATCCCAAGGCCTGGCCGCGCAGGATGGCCTTTGCGCTAAGGGTGAAGGGACGAGGCATCGGAGAAAGGTCACCAGCCGTAGCTGCGTTTGATGCGGAGAGCCTCGTAAAGATCGGTCGGAAGTTCGAGGATGAAACGGCTCGGCGTGAGCAGCATGCCGCCGGGGCCGCCACGCGTCGCGACCTTCGGGTAGCTGAGGTAGAGCTCGTTGCGGGCGCGGGTGACGGCGACGTAAAAGAGCCGGCGCTCCTCCTCGACGTCGCCGCTCTCGATCGCGCGCCGGCCGGGGAACTGGCCGTCGGCGAGGCCCATCAGGAAGACGACGTCGTATTCGAGGCCTTTCGCCTGGTGCACGGTCGTGAGCTTCACCGCCTCGGCGTCGGGCTCGACGTGCCGGTCGCTCGTCTCGCTGTTGAGGAGAACGATCTGCGCGAGGAAATCCTGCGTTTCCTCGAAGCGCGCGGCAAAGCCGACGAGGGCCTTCAATTCGTCGAGCCGGTCGAGGTAATCGGCGAACTGGCCCTTGAGGTAATCGCCATACCAGCCGTCGATCGCGGTCTGCACCGCGTCGGCGGGCTTGGCGTGCTGCATCGAGTCGGCGACCTGCACGAGCGAGGCGCAGAAGTTGTCCCAATCCTCGCGCGCGTCCCTGGCGACCTTGCTCTTCACGTCGTCGGTGTTGAGCACGTCGAGGAAGTTTTTCTGCATCAGCCGCGCGTGGTCGAGGGCGGCGGCGTAGATTTTCTGGGCGCCCTTCTCGCCGATTTTCGGGAGGAGCACGGCGATCCGCTGCCAGGCCTGCGTGTCGGACGGGTTGTAAACGAAGCGGAGGAGCGCGACGAGGTCACGGATGTGCTGGCGTTCGAAAAATTTCACGCCGCTCGTGATGTGGTAGGGAATGCCGGCGCGGGAGAGCGCGAGCTGAATCTCGAGCGCGAGGAAGTGCGAGCGGTAGAGGATCGCGATTTCGTTGAGCGACGCGCCTTCGTCCTCGGTGAGGGCGCGGATGCGCTTGAGGATGAACTCGGCCTGCTCGCGGTCGTCCATGGCCTGCACGACAAACGGCTTTTGCGCGTGGCCGCGGGCGGCGCGGAGCTCCTTGTCGAAATGGCGGCCCTTCGGCTGCGCGAGGAGGACGCCGTTGGCGAGGGCGAGGATTTCGGGCGTCGAGCGGTAGTTGACCTCGATGCGGTGGATGACGGTGCCCGGATGGCGGTCGGGGAACGTCATGATGTTTTCGAAGTTCGCGCCGCGCCACGAGTAGATGCATTGCGCGTCGTCGCCGACGGCCATCACCTGGTGATGCGCGGCGATGCGGTCGACGATCTGCGCCTGGAGCGTGTTGGTGTCCTGGTATTCGTCGACGAGGACGTGGCGGAAACGGTGCGCGAAATATTCGGCGACCTCGGGCGACTTGACCAGAAGCTGGAGCCAGAATTCAAGCAGGTCGTCGTAGTCGACGACGTTCTGCTCGCGCTTCCGTTTCGCGTAGGCGGTCGCGAACGGGCCGAAGCGGTCGAGGATCTCGTCGTATTGCGGGAAGTATTTGCGAACGGTGTCGGCGATCGAGAACTGCGTGTTGCGGGCGAGGGAAAGGACATCGAACAGCGGGCCGGGGCGCGGGTGAGTCTTGTCCTTGAAGAAGACCTTGTCCTCGGCCTCGACGGATTGCTTGAGCAGCGACTCGGATTCCTCGGCGTCGAGGATGGTGAAGTTTTTCGGGAGCTGGATCGCCTCGCCGTAGATGCGGAGCGCGCGGTGGCCCAGCGAGTGGAACGTGCCGCCCCAGAAACGCTGCGGCTCGAAGCCGGTGAGGTCCTGCACGCGATGGAGCATTTCCTTCGCGGCTTTGTTGGTGAAGGTGAGCAGGAGGATTTCCGACGGCTTTACGCCCTGCGAAAGGAGATAGGCGACGCGGTAGGTGAGCGTGCGGGTCTTGCCCGAACCGGCGCCGGCGAGCACGAGCAGCGGGCCGGGCGCGGCGGTGACGGCGTGAAACTGGTCGTCGTTGAGCTGCGCGCGGAAGTCGATCGGCGGAGCCGGGTCGTGCGGGCGTGGTTCGAGCGGAAAATCCATCGGAGCCGTCGATGGCCGCAAAGAAGCGGTCGCGGCGCAAAGAAAAACCCGGAAAAATCTCGGACCGGCGCTACGGCCCCGGGCGCCACCGCATCAGGCGATGCGTGGCGGTTTCGCCGGCGCTGGTGAAGCCGAGGCGGGTGTAGAGGCGCTGGGCGGCGGTGTTGACCTTCAGCACCTGCAACCGCACGGGGCGGCGCAGCCGCCTCGCGACCTCGAGGAGCGCGACGATCACGGCGGTGCCCAGCCCGCCGTTCTGGAATTCCGGCGCGATCTGGATGTTGGCGAGAAAGATTTCGTCGTTTTCGTGTTCGACGTGGAGCAGCCCGGCGTCATGGCCGGCGACGCCGACGACCTGGATGGTTTCGGGACTGAAGCTGCGGCGGAAAAATTTTTCCTGCGCGTCGTCGTCCCAGGCGCCCCAGGTCAGCACGACGTAGGGGCGCATCGTCTCGCGCTTGAGGTGCCAGAGCCAGTCGTAGTCCGCCTCGGTGGCGGGGCGGAGGGTGAAAAGGGGCGCGGTCACGCGGGCGGGAGCGCCGGCGGCCCTAGAGCAGGACGAGGTCGTTCCGGTGCACGACTTCGAGGCGCTTCCGGTCGGGATACTGGGCGCGGACCTCGTCGCTGTGGCGGCCGGCGAGCGCCGGAATCTCGTCGCTGGAGAACGCGGCCTTGCCGCGGGCAAACGGCGCGGCGGCGGACGGGGCTTGGCGTGACGAGGGCGTCGCGCCTTCCTCGATCTGGTCGTCGAGCGCGATGTTGACGACCTCGCCGGCGGCGAATTCGCCGGCGACGCGGGTGACGCCGACGGCGAGCAGGCTGCGGCCCTGCTCGCGGAGGACGGGCATGGCGCAAGCGTTGACGAAGATCGTGCCGGCGGGGCGCTGGAAGTAGGCGAGCCAACGTTTGCGGGCTTCGAGCGGCAGGCCGTTGGGGACGAAAAACGTGCCGGGGCCACGGCCGGAGAAAAGGCGGGCGAGGATTTCCGGCTCGGCGCCGCCCGCGATGAACACGCCGCAGCCGGAGCGGGTCGCGAGTTTGGCGGCGGAAATTTTTGAAATCATTCCGCCGACGGCGGTCTCGCTCGTCGTCCCGCCGGCCATCGCTTCGATCTCGGGCGTGATCTTTTCGACGACGGGGACGATCTGCTTCGTGCCGCGAAGGTCGACGAGGCCGGGCGCGGTGGAAAGGATCACGAGGTATTCGGCCTCGAACAGGCTGGCGACCAGCGCGGAGAGCGTGTCGTTGTCGCCGAACTTGATCTCGGCGGCGCTGACGGCGTCGTTTTCGTTGATGATGGGGATCGTGCCGAGATCGATGAGCTGGCGGAGCGTTTCGCGGACGGCGAGGTAGCGGGCGCGGATGCGGAGGTCGTCGTGGGTGAGCAGCACCTGCGCGACGGTCAGGCGGTGCGGGGCGAAGCCGGCCTGCCAGGTTTGCATGAGCAGGCTCTGGCCGACGGCGGCGCAGGCTTGTTTTTTCGAGAGGTCCTTCGGGCGCTTCGCGAGGCCGAGCGCACCCATGCCGAGGCCGACGGCGCCGGAGCTGACGATCACGACCTCGGTGCCGCGGGCGCGGAGCGCGGCGACCTCGGCGCAGACGGCGGCGATGCGGGCGCTGTCGAGCCGGCCGGCGCCGGAGGTGAGGACGCCGGTGCCGAGCTTGACGACGATGCGCCGGGGCGGAGCCCCGGCAGCTTTAAGCGGTAAGCTGTAAGCCATAAGCCCAGAAGCTGCTTCCGCTCCGAGCTTAAAGCTTAACGCTTATCGCTTAGAGCTGATGCCGCGCCTCAGACGGTCAGCAGGTCTTTTTCCTTTTGCGCGAGGTGGGCGTTGATGTCGGCGATGGCCTTGTCGGTCGCGGTCTGGATTTCCTTGTCCACGCGCTTGGTTTCGTCCTCGGGGAGCTTGGCTTTCTTGACGGCCTCGATCCCGTCGCGGCGGAGGTTGCGCACGTGGACGCGGCCTTCCTCGGCGAGGCGGTGGGCGGTCTTGACGAATTCCTGGCGGCGCTCGCGGCTCATCTCGGGCAGCGGGATGCGAATGACCTTGCCGTCGGGGATCGGGTTGAAGCCGAGGTTGGCGACCTGGACGCCCTTGACGATGGCGGAGATGACCGAGGGATCCCACGGCTGGATCTGGATCAGGCGGGCATCGGGCGTGCTGATGGCGGCGCAATCCTTGAGCCGCATCTGCGAGCCGTAGGCTTCGATCATGACGCCCTCGACCATGGCGGGTGTGGCCTTCCCCGTGTGGATCGCGCTGAATTCGTGCAGCGTGAAGTCGACGGCTTTTTTCATCTTGGCCTGGGTATCGGTGAGAATCGGGTGGCTCATGACGGGGTTGGGAGTTGAGGGATGAGAGTTGAGAGAAAAACCGCGAAAGAGCGAGCGTGCAGCGCAGCCCGGACTCTCAACCCTCGACCATAAACTCTCAATTGTCCGCGGCGTCAGCTGCGGACCAAGGTGCCGATCTTTTCGCCGAGGACGGCCCGGCGGATCGCGTGCTCGGAACCGAGGTCGAAGACGAGGATCGGGATGTTGTTGTCGAGGCAGAGGGAAAACGCGGTCGAATCCATGACGTTGAGCCGCTGGCGCAGCGCGTCGATGAAGGTGATCTGCTCGTATTTGACGGCGTCGGGGAATTTCTTCGGGTCCTTGTCGTAAACGCCGTCCACCTTCGTCGCCTTGAGGATGATGTCGGCGTGCATCTCGGAGCCGCGGAGCGCGGCGGTGGTGTCGGTGGAAAAGTAGGGATTGCCTGTGCCGGCGACGAAGATCACGACGCGGCCCTTCTCGAGGTGGCGGATGGCGCGGCGGAGAATGAACGGCTCGGCGATCTGGTTCATCGGGATGGCGCTCTGGACGCGCGTGCGGACGTCCATTTTTTCGAGGCAATCCATGAGCGCGAGCCCGTTGATGACCGTGGCGAGCATGCCCATGTAGTCGCCGGTCGTGCGGTCGACGCCGCGCTGCGAGCCGTTGAGGCCGCGGAAGATGTTGCCGCCGCCGATCACGATGCAGGTTTCGACGCCGAGCTCGTGGATTTCCTTTATCTGCGCGCCGATTTTTTCGAGCGTGGCGGCATCGATCGGGTCGCCCGACTTGCCGCCGCGGAGGACTTCTCCGCTCAGCTTGAGGACGACGCGTTTGTAGCGAACGCGGGGATCGGCGGACTTTTCGCGCATAACGATCAGGAAACGTTAAGGAAAAATCCGCGTCAAGGTGGGACCGAACAGCGCCGGCGCCCCGGCCTGCCGCCTCGAGGCGATCCACGCCAAGGCCGGCGGGACGCCGGCGCTACTTGATGCCGGCGCGCGACTCGCTCGTCACGAGGTAGCGCTGGAACCAGCGGAACAGCACGATCACCGGCAGCGTGGCCATCACGGCGCAGGCGAGGATGTCGCCCCACTGGATCGGCGGCTGCGTGAAAAGGTTGGCGAGGCTGAGTTGCACGGTGCGCGTGTCGTCGCGCGTGCTGATCATCAACGGCCAGAGGAAATCGCCCCAGTGGGTCAGCACATCGAGCAGCACGACCGTCGCGAGCGCGGGTTTCACCGCCGGCAGGGCGAGGCTCCAGAACTGCCGCCACACGCCCGCGCCGTCGATCGCGGCGGCTTCCTCGAGCTCGATCGGCAGCGCGAGAAAGTGCTGCCGCAGGAAATAGATGTTGAAGGCCGTGGCGAGGAACGGCGCCGTCAATCCCGCCATCGCCGTCGCGAATCCGCCGGTCAGCCCGAGATCGCGGACCGTGAAAAACATCGGCACGGCCAGCACCTCCACCGGCAGGATGATCAGCACGACCACCGCGGCGAACAGCGGCTCGCGTCCGCGAAACTCCAGCCGCGCGAATGCGTAGGCCGCCATCGAATTCACGAGCAGGCCGGCACCCGCGATCAAACCAACCTGGACCAGCGAGACGAGAAGTCCGCCGCCGAGGGCGGCGCGACGCCACCCCGCGGCGTAGTTTTGCAGCGTCCAGCTTCCGGGCGCGAACCAGTCCCCGGGACCGAAATGAAAAATGCGCGACTCCGCGCGAAACGAGGCGAGCAGCATCCAGAGCAGCGGCGCGAGAAACACGAGCGCCGCGGCAAGGCTCGCCAGCCATTCAAGCCAACGCCTCATGCGCATCTTCTCCTCCCGTCCACCCCTAGTCCGCCCAATAAAGTGTCACGTATTACGTGACACCATGATTTTTGCAGGCGGGAAAAAATGATGGGACGCCGCGCCTGAAGCATGGGGCAGAAGAGGCTGGTTTCGCTCGTGAAGACACACAAGGACGGCCCGGAAGCGGAAGGCCGTTTCTGCGGCGGGAGCCGCCCGAGAAAAGTGTCACGTATTACGTGACACTTCATGCGCGTTCCTCCCGGGCGGCGCGGCGCTGGAGCAGCGTCAGGATGGCGACGGGCACGAGGAACAGGAGCGTGGCGGCGCAGGCGCGGCCGAGGTCCTGGCTGAGGAAGGTCGTGTCGTAGATCGACTGCACGATCGAGAGCGTGCTGTTCCCCGGGCCGCCGTGCGTCATGAGATACGGCTGCACGAAAAGGCGGAAGGAAAGGATGGTCGTCACGGTCACGACGAAGATGATCGTGTTGCGCAGCGCGGGCAGCACGACGTGACGCACGCGCTGCCATCCGCCGGCGCCGTCGATCCGCGCGGCGTCGAGCAGTTCGCGCGACACTTCCTGCAGACCGGCGAGGAAGACCATCATTTGCAGGCCGACGCCCTGCCACACCGACATGAACGCGATCGCCGGCAGCGCGAGGCGCGGATCGCCGAGCCACGATTGCGGCGGGAGGCCGAGCCAGCCGAGCGCGGCGTTGACGAGACCGGCCTGGCCGCCCTGCGCCGGCTGGTAGAGCAGGGTCCACAGCACGGCGAGCACGGGCATCGAGACGATCACCGGCACGAAGAACACCGCGCGCAGCCAGCGCCAGGCGGGCTCGGGGCGGTTGACCCAGAGCGCGAGGAAAAACGCGATGACCGTCTGCGCCGGCACGGCCATCAGGGCGAAAAGAGCGGTGTTCCCGAACGCCCGCCGGAAACGCGGATCGCCGAGCAGGCTGGAGTAGTTGGCGAAGCCGATCCAGCGACTGCGCCCCGGCGCGAGCAGGTCGGCGTTGGAAAAACTCCAGCCAAGGGCGCGGATCATCGGCCAGACGACGAACACCGCGAGCAGCGTGAGCGCGGACAGCAGGAACCACCACGCGGCGCGGCGGTGGGATTTTTTCCAGGCGATCATGGGTCATGCCGCATGGCGGCGAGCGTGAGCGAGTGGAGGTCCGTCCACCCGCTCACGCTCGCGGCCACACGATTTGAATGCGATCCGCCCATCATTCCGCCGGCTCCATGGCGACGTCGCGCCGGTCGATGACGGCCTGGACTTCCGCGCCGGCGGTGCGCAGACGCGTTTCGACATCGGCGCCGTGCGCGATGTCGCGCAACGCGGCGGCGAAGCGCTGCGTGAGCGTCGCGTAATACGGCGTGCGTGGCCGCGGCCGGGCGAAATGCTCGAGTTCATCGCGAAACACGCTGTAGGGCGGATGGCGGTATTCGGGGAAGGAGGCGAAGGCCGAGCGACGCGCGGGCACGGCGCCATTGGCGCGCACGATCG
>DASZPP010000086.1:0-9652 GCA_035549975.1 Opitutus sp. | reverse complement strand
TCGACCGGGATGCGCCGGGCAAGTGGCCGATCGCCATCGGCCGCCATGAGATGCTCCGCTTCGCCCGCCTCTGCTGCTATCTGCGAGCCCGGCAACCCGACGCCAACGTGGGCTATTCGATCTTCATTTACCGCCTGACTGCGGATGAAATTGCGGCGGCGACCGGCGGCTCGCTCCGCGACTTCACCAACGCGATCGAGCACGCGGTACTCAAGCGCGAGTCACGCTGACCGGGCGCACAAACACGTCCTGCCACGCCTGTCGCGCGAAATGCGCGAGGAACACGAGCAGGCCGCCGAAGAAAAGCCACACGAGCGGCTGTTCCATCTGAAACGCGATGTCGGCCCAGCGCCCGATCGTCGCCGCCGATGTCCGGCCGAGATTTCGCAGGAGCAGCATGCTGAATGCCGCGTCGATCCACAGGACGACCGGCAGCAGCAGGCGCGCAACTCGCGCGATCGCGCGCAGGCGCGGCGGCGCATCCGCCTGCTGCGGCAGCGACCACAGCAGCGGCGCCAGCCAGATCGCGAACACCCAGCGATAGGCGAAGTTGGTGCTCGTGAAAAAACACCCCGCGAGCAGGACCGCCCCGAGGAGGAAATGCAGCCAGTCGGATTCGCCGGCGGCGTCCACCCGCCAGCCTTCCAACGGATGCGCGCGCCACGCCCATCCGAAAATCACCGCACCGAGGACGACGCCCGCGAGCGTCGCTCCCCGCGCGCCGAGCCCGAGCGCCTGGAATCCGTTCGAGGCGCTGAAACTCATCAGCCCCGCGGCGTCGACCACCGCGAGGTCGAAGTGCGGCAGATCGCCGCCGACGTCCAGCACCACCAGGAAAAGCAGCCCAAGCCCAAGCAAAAGGCGTTGTTGTTTTTCCCGCCAGCCGCGGCCGTCCGCCAGCAGCAGCAGCAACGCCGCCGCCGGGTAATATTTGAGTCCCGCGGCAAATGCGACCAGCCCGGCGGCGAAAAACCGGATCGCGCGATGCTGCGACCGCAGGCATGACACCAGCAACGCGAGGAGGGCGAAGATCACGAGGTCGTTGTTCGCACGATTGATCGCGAGCAGGACACCCGGCGAGCACAGCACGGCCAGATAGTAGAAAAACTGGCGCGGCCCTCGCGGACGCAGCCGCGCGAGCGCCGCCACCAGGAAAAGTGTCACGAGCGTGAGTCCCAGCCAGAGATTCGCCGACCGCGTCAGCCCGAGGTCGCGCAGGTGGAGCCACCAGTGCGAATAGACGTGCGGGCGGTGAAAGTAATCCAGCGGGTTCGGCGCGTAGGGATCCAGGCCGCGCGTCACGGCGTCGTTCGAGGCGAGGATGGCGAACGAATCGAGGAACCAGACGCCGTAGTGATTGACCCCGACGAGCCAGAACCACGCGGGATGAAAGGCGAAGCTCGCATAGTAGCAGACCGCGGCGACACCGAGCAGGACCCGCCACCGCCGCGCCCGCGAAGCTTCCGCGGCGTGATTCATGAGGCGGGCGTGCCGGCCGGATGGGCGCGGGCGGCGGCCGGCGGATCGATCGAAACCAGCCGGCACAGCCGCGCCACCCGTCCGCCGAAGCGCTTCACCGCAATCGTTTCGAGATGATAGCTCTTGGGCAGCAGATCATCGGGATCGACGCCGAAATTTCCGTCGGCGGTCGTCGGCCGCAATGACTGCGTCACGATCACCTCGTCGAAGGTATGATGCTGCATGTGCCAGCGGATTTGCTCGGCGCGGTCGCGTGCGACGCCGGTGATGAGCGCGGGAATTTTCCACAGCACCCACGGGATCGTGGATTTGTTGGAAATAACGAGCACACGGGCGGCGCCGGTGGATGCGATCACATCGTGCTCCCACTGCACCTCCTGCATCACGAGATTTTCGTCGGTGTAGAGCCGGTGGGCGATCGCCGGCAGCGCCGAGACAAAGAGAAATATCCCCGTGCCGATAAACGCCAGCCGCGTCGCCGGCCAGCGCCGGTCGAGCTGCTGCAGGACGAGCGCCACCACCAAGGCCATGATGAAATACGACGGCAGCGCGAAGCGCGACGCGATCGTGTCGTCGAGCCGGCTCCAGTAATAGAACATCAGCATCGCGAGGTTGCCGGCGACGACGAGCCCGTAGGCGAGGCCGACCGTCTCCGGCGCGCGCTCCAGCCGCAGGGCGAAATGGGGAAATCGCCGACGCCAAAAAACGCCCCCGCCGACCCACAGGAGCGCACCGAGCGAAAGCGCGGAGAGCCACCAGGAGTTCGCAAGGCTCGGGCCGAAGTTGAAGAAAAATTTCCACGCGCCCTCGAGGTTGCCCTCGAGATACGACAGGGCGAACCGCGACTTCTGTCCTTCCTGCAACTGCCAGAGCAGCGGCGTCGCCGAGAGCACGCGATTCTGCCAGGCATACGGCACGAGCAGCAGCGGCGTGAAGATGAGGGCCCACGGCAGGATGATCCGTCCCGCGCGCCGCCAGCCCGCCACCACGATGATCGCCGACGACAGGGCAAACGCCGCCGACTCATAGCGGCTTTGCGCCAGCAAGACCGTGGAAAGGCACAGCAGCGCCAGCCGGTCCTCGCCGGGAGCGCGCAGGTAGAGCAGCGCCGCGCACATCGTGAACGCGAGCATGGTGAGGTTGTGAATCTCCATGCCGGCGCTCGTGGCATTCTGGCCGAGCAACGGCATCGTCGCGAGCAGCGCGACGGACACCAGCCCGCCGGTGCGGTTGGTCAGTTGCCGGCCAAACCAAAACGTCAGCCCGAGAAACGCCGCGGCGAGGGCGCCGTTCAGGAAAAACGCGTTCGCCAGCCGGTAGCCCGTGAGGTCGTGCACGAGCGAGAGCAGGAAGGCGAAGAAATAGGGCCGTTTGTCGAGGAAGGTATCGATCGGCTGCCAGGTGCCGAAGAGGTCGTACGCCCGGATGACCGTGCCGATCTCCTTCGTCGCGTGCATGTGCCACGCGGTGGCCTGCAGCACATACTCGTCGAAGAGAATCTTGTGCCGGAACGGATCGGAACAAAGCACGAACACGGTGGCCGCCGCGAGCGCGACGCCCGTCCAGCCGGGGCGGCGCAGCCAGGGCTGCCACACCTCGCGGCGCGGTTGCGCCACGCGCCACCCGAAGAACACGAACAGCGCGAAAAGTCCCGCGATGTAGAAATAGCCGGTCGATTCGATGAGGTCCTCGGCGACCTGCACGGGCACCGCCACGAAGCCGACCAGGATCGCGAGCACCCCGCACAGCACGAAAAGCAGCAGCCGGCGATTGTCGGCGCGAACCTGCGGGATCAGCGGAAGCCGGGGCATCTGCGAGGCGAGGCCGTCAGGGCAGCTCCTTCACGAACTTCTCCAGGTAATCGCGGCGGAGTTTCTCGATTTTCTTCGGATCCTTCGGCACGACCGCGCTGCCGTCGTCGGGCTTCACCGCCGCCTTCGCCGCCGGCCGCAACTCCACGAGCCGGCTGATCCGATCCAGCGTCAGCACCTGCAGCCGCTCCTCGCGCACCGGTTCGAGCACGAATTCCGGGCCGAGGTCGTCGCCGTCGCGGAGCGTCATCCCGCCCGTATCGGGATCGATGTTGAAGCGCTGGCAGACGTAAATCGCGGAAAACGTGTGGTTGCGCATGTGAAACGCGATCGCGTCGATCCGGCGCCGCGCCTCGACCGGGGACGTGGCGGAGATTTCATGCGTGATCCACAGCACGGAGTTGCTGTCGATCATGAGGTAATCCTTGCGCGGGTGGTCGGCGATGAACTGCCGGCACCAGGCGATCTCGCGGCCGGGCAGGTATTCCTGGCTGTAGGCGTGCGCCGCCATCGACGGCACGCCGCTCACGATCAGGCCGAGGACGGCGAGCGCCAGCAGCCCGCGTTGAAATGCGGCGCGTGGAAACTGCGGCAGGATCGCGACGAGACCGAGAACCAGCCAGAGGTTCGTCGGCAGGCTGAGGCGGCGGATGACCGGGTCGTCGAACTTGCCCCAGAAGTAGGCCATCATCAGCACGAATTGCCCGGCGAAGCCGATCGTGAAGAACGCCAGCGACGCGAACGCGGGGGACTCGGCGCGCAGGGTGCGCACTTTCTTCGCCAGCAACAGCAGGAAAAACGGCAGGGCCACGAACCCGAGGATGGAAAGCACGAGTGAACTCGGCTGGTTCTTGGGATTCCCAAAAAAGAAACTCGCCGCATGGGAGAGGTTCTCCGGCACGTAGCGCAGCGAGAAGGGCGTACCATAGTCCGGCTTGCTCTCGAGCTGCCAGGCGGAGGTCCGCAGTTCGAATATGCGGTGCTGCAGCGGATAGGGCAGCAACAGCAGCGGGGCGAAAATCACCGGCCACGACAGCGTGACCCGCCGTTCGCCCAGCCAGACCCACAGCACGACGAGCGCAACCGGGAGCAGATAGAGCGTCGATTCGTAGCGCACCTGGGCGAGCAACAATCCGGACAGGCAGAATGCCGTCATCGCCGGCTCGTCGCGCCGGGCGAGGTAGCGGACGCCGAGCAGCATCGTCGCGAGGATCATCACGAGATTCAGCAATTCGAAACCGCCGCCGGTCGCATTCTGCCCGAGCAGCGGCAGGCCCGCGAACAGGATCACGGCGATCCAACCGGCGACCCGTCCGGCGAGCAGCCGGCCGGCGAGGTTCACGAGGCCCAGAAACACGAAGGTGAGGAGGCCGTTGAGAACGAAGGCGTTTTCGGGCCGGTAACCGGTGAAATCGTGAATCAGCGACAGCAGGAAGGGAAAGAACAGCGGCCGCTTGTCCATGATGCCGTCGAGGATCACGAAGGCGCCCTGGATGTCGTTGCCGCGCATCGGCGTGAGCACCGTCCGGTCGAAGTGCATGCTCATCGACGTGCCGAGGAGCATGATTTCATCCATGATGATCTTGAACCCGAACGTCTCGTGCACGAGCAACACGAGGCCGCCGAGCCCGATGATGGCGGCCGAGCCCCAGTCCACCGACCGCCAGCGCAGGCCGCGCATGTGCTCGCCGAGCGTCCGCCACAACGCGCGCACGAACAGAACGAAGCTGGCGAGCACGAACCAGTAGCCGGTTTTCGAAACAAAGAGGATCGCCGCCGTGCCCGGGATCGAATAGAACCCGAGCAGGATGGCCAGCACGCCGGAGAGCACGAGCAGCCAGACGCGTTTATCGAAGGCGATGAACGAAACGGAGGGCAGCTTCATGCGGGCGCCGGCGAGCTTGGCGGTTCGCGCCGGAAAATGAAAGCTCGTTGGCGGAGTGTGCTGTCAAAGAAATGAAAAAGCCGCCCGCGGTGGCGGACGGCTTGGAACTGAAAACCAGCGCGAGCGCTGATTACGGGGCGTAGGTGATCGTGCGGGCGCCGGCGACGCCGGTGATCGTGATCGTCTGGCCCTGCGTGTAGCCGCCCGGGTAGGTCTCGTTGGCCACGAGGTTCAGCGCCTTCACGTAATTGGAGGAGCCGACCAATGAGGCGCGCGTCACGGACGACACGCCGTTTTCCAGAAAATACTGGTCGGCGGCGGCCGCGAGCTGACGGGCGTTGTTGAGAACTGCCTTGTCCTGGGACGACTGGCGAACCTTCTGGAACGCCGGAATCGCCATCGCGGCCAGCAGGCCGATGATGACGACGACAATCATGATTTCCACGAGGGTGAAGCCCTTGTTGGTCTTTTTCATGGTTTGGTTATTTATGGGTATGATACGAGTTGCTCAGACGCGAGCAGTGGGCCGATTAAGGCCTATTAGCAGCAGAGGCGCAATGTTAAACTTCCGTTAATAAAGGGTATGCGTGCAACGGGATTCGACCCTTCGTCCGGCTACCCGCGCCGTTTCCGTCCAGCCGCCGAGGTCTTTTTCTTCGTCGTGGCGGCCCGCGGTTTTGGTGTGGCGAGGAGTTTCGACACCGGAACATCGACCGCGTCCTTCCAAAGGTTTTCGAGGCCGTAGTGCTCCCGCACCCCCGGCAGGAAGATGTGAATCATCACGTCGAACGCGTCCACGATGATCCAGCCGCTCTGCTGCGCTGTCTCGCGGCCGACCACATGGGTGTGACTCGTGGCCATCGCCTTTTCGAGTTCGACACGAAGTGCGCGCAAATGCGGCTCCGAGGTGCCCGTCGCGAGCACCAGATAGTCCGTGATCGAGGACTGCTGCCGGACGTCGAGCACGCGCAGGTCGCCGCCCTTCTTCTCATCCAGCGCGCGGCAGCACAGCTTGACGAGGCCGAGCGACGACAGGTTTTTTCCTTTCATGCAGTTTCGCGGTAGAGCCGTTGTTCGCGGATGTGGAGAATCACCTTGTGCGGGACGAAATAGTCGAGCGACAAATTGTGTTTCAACCGCTCGCGCAGCTCCGTGGAGCTGATGGCCAGCAGATGCCCGTCGCAACGGTGCAGGCGCAATCCCGGAATCGACGGCCACGCCCGCACCGGGTAGCCCGGCCGCTCGAGAAAAATGAATTCCACCAGGGCGGCGAGCTCGTCGATGCTCTTCCACAAATGGAGTTGCGGCAACTGGTCTCCTCCGATGACCCAGTAAAGCTGATCGCTCGGAAACCGGGCGCGAAAGTGCCGCGCCGAGTCGATCGTGTAGCTGACGCCGCCGCGCCGCAGCTCGAAGTCGGACACCTCGAATCGATGGTCCCACTCGACCGCCGCGCGCAACATCGCCAGCCGGTCCTCGGCCGAGGACTGGGCATCGCTGGGTTTGAGCGGCGCCTGCGCCGCCGGCACGAGGATCAACTTGTCGAGCCCGTGCTGTTCGTAAGCGTCCTGCGCCGCCAGCAGATGACCAAAATGCACGGGATCGAAACTTCCCCCGAGAAAACCGATTTTCACTCGCGGGCAACGTGAGGCGGGCCGGCACCCCCGGCAAGGTTCAATTGCCGCCGCCGGCTCCGCGCCATGACGGGGATTGACCCGGCCAGAGGCGCCCTCGACAGTCGCCCGGAACGCGCCCGGGTGGCGGAATGGCAGACGCTGGGGACTTAAAATCCCCTGCTCGTAAGAGCGTGCGGGTTCGAGCCCCGCCCCGGGCACCAATCTTCGCGCCGGACGTTCGTGTGCACGACTCCGGCCGGCCCCAGTCCTCCGCGAACCGCGGGCTGCATTGACGCGCGTCAAGGCGGCCTTGCGCCGTTTCCGCTACCGTGTGCGCATGACCCAGCGCACCCTCATCGTCACCGACCGAGCCGAAGCCCTCGTGCTGTCGACCGCCGCGCAGGTTTCCGCGTCCGGCATCGTGAGCCGGACGGTCCTCCAAAGTCCGGAGCTTCGCGTCGTGTTGTTCACGTTTGCGGATGGCCAGGAGCTGACGATGCACGCAAACCCGCGCCGGGCGCTCGTTCAAATCCTCGAAGGCGAGTGCGAGTTTTTCTTCGCCGATCGCTGGCAGCCGCTCGCCGCCGGCACGCTGCTGCATCTGCCGCCAAGCCATCCCCACGCCGTCCGCGCCGGTGCCGGCGCATTTACGATGCTGCTCACCCTCGGCAACGGCGCCACGGAACCACGCCCTTCCCATCAAACATGAACCAAACGACCGAACTCACCGATCCCGCGCGCTTCGACGTGCGCGAAATTCCCTGCCGTGTGAAACACGCCCGCATTTTCCAACGCTGGGCCGAGCTGCCGGTGCAGGCGCACTTTGTCCTCGTCAACGACCACGACCCGGTGCCGCTCTACTATCAGTTCGCCGCCCAGTTCCCCGGCGCGTTTTCATGGGAATACCTCGTCGCCGGACCCGATGAATTTCAGGTCAAGATCACGAAGCTGCAGACCGTCACCGCGCCTGCCGCCGACCTCCCCGCTCCGCTCGCTCCCGCCGGATCCCCCTGCGGCGCGGCGGGCGATATCGAGGAAATCGATGCGCGCGGCCTCGAACCGCCGGAGCCGCTGATCCGCATCCTGGACGCCCTCGAATCGCTGCCCGCGGGCCGCCGCCTGCGCGCCATCACCGATCGCAAACCGTGCCACCTCTTCGGCGAGGCCGGGCAACGCGGGTTTCGCCACGAGACCACCGAGCAGCCCGACGGGAGTTGGATCACGCTCCTCTCGCGCAACTGACCGCCTCGCCGGCGCCCGTCGACGACCATCCAAATCGAAAGCAACCCGTCAGGTCGCTTTGAGACGATGTTCAACCTCACCAAGGGCACCGCAGCGAGCAGTGCGCCGCCTTCACCGGCGACCGCAGCGACCGCCAGCAAGACGGCGCCGTCAATTCCGCCCACGGCGCCACGGCTTTCGCCGAACTGGCTCGCCCGGCAAGGTCGGCTGCCGCTCGCATTCATGGCGCTCGGGCTGGGCTGGCTCGCGTTCGGCACCACCGCGCTCGTGGTTCGGCCGGAGCTGCTCACGCTGCCGCACGCGGCGCCGGCGGTGGTGGCCTTGACGCATGCGTGGGTCCTCGGGTTCTTCGTCACCGTGGCGGTCGGCGCGATCTATCAACTCGCGCCCGTCGCACTCGGCACGACGCTTTGGCGCGAGCATTGGGCGTGGTGGCATTTCGGCCTGCACGCCGCGGCCGTGCCGGGAATGGTCTACGCCTTCGCGCGCTGGGACCTGACCCTGCTCGCCCATTTTGGCTCCGCCCTCGCGCTCGGGATTTTGCTCTTCGCGATCAACACCTGGCAAACCGTGCGCCGCTCCGGCCAACGCGATGCCGTCGCGTGGTCGCTCGCGCTCGCCGCGGGCTGGCTGCTCGCCACCGTGCTCGCCGGCCTCCTGCTCGCGGCCAACCGCCAGTGGCCTTTCATTCCGCTCGATCCGATCGCGCTGCTGCGCGCGCATGCGCACCTCGGGCTCGTCGGATTCTTCCTCACGTTGCTGCAAGGGGTCACATTCCGCCTCGTGCCGATGTTCACGCTGGGCGAGGTGAACGACTGGCGGCCGGTCCGCCGCGGCTTGTGGCTTTCGCAAGCCGGGCTCGCGGGACTCGTGCCGGCGCTGGCACTGCACGCGGGCTCCGCGACCGAATTGTTCGGCGGATTGGTTTTCGCGGGCATGATCGAGTCCGGTCGGGCGCTGCGTCGTTCACTGTCGACCCGAAAGAAACGCCGGCTCGATCCCGGGATCGCGGCCTTCGTGCGCGGATTCGCCGCCCTGCTCGCAGCCGGAGTCGTCGGATTGGTTCTGGCGTGGCCCGCGGCCGCGTGGGGCTCCGCGCCGGGCGGATTCAGCGCGATGGTCTATGCGGTCGCGCTTTTCGCCGGGGGACTGCTCCCGTCGATCTCCGGAATGATGTACAAGGTCGTGCCGTTCCTTACGTGGATGCGCGTGTACGGCCCGAAGGTCGGCCGCGAGGCGACGCCCGCCGCCGGCGCGCTCGCGAACGCGCGCCTCGAGACGTGGGCATTTGCGTTTCAAACGCTCGCGATCCTGCCGCTCGCGGCGGGAGTCTGGCGGCTGAGCCCGCCCCTGCTGCGCGTCGGCACGTGGCTGCTCGCGGCGGGCGTCGCACTTTTTCTCACCGACATGGCTGGCGTGCTGAAACATCTCCGGTGGCCGGCGCGCGCCAAAAGTCGCCCGGTGGTTCAGTCGCCCGCCCCCGTCTCGGCGCGGACTGAATCGCCGCGCAGCTCCGAGTCGATCGCATGAACGCCTCCGTCATCGATACCGCCGGCGTGTGGCGCATGCTCGCAACCATTCCCGATCCCGAGTTTGGCGTGAGCATCGTCGACCTCGGT
>DASZPP010000085.1:0-8000 GCA_035549975.1 Opitutus sp. | reverse complement strand
ATCCTTTTCGTATTGGGAAAACAGCGGCTCGAGTTTGCGCAGGTCCTGGTATTCGCGTTCGAGCGCCAGGGTCCACGGCCCGCGCACGCGGCTGTAGACCTGCTGCAGCATCGTGGCGCCGATGCAGTAGACGCCGGGTTCGAGCGGGACGTATTGTTGCGGCACGTGCAGGCCGTTGATGAAAAGCAACCGGCGCGCGTGGATGTGATAGTAGCCCGGTTCTCCGGTGCCGAAGTAGGAAAGGTAAACGGGCTCGCTGGTCGGATGCGCCTGCAGCCAGCGGGCGAGGCCGGGCAGATCCTGCCCCCAGTCCAGCGAGCTGTCGACGAGGTGCCGGTAGCCCTGCGCGGGCCCGCCGGAGAGCGCGTTGAAAAACGCGAGCTCGTGCGGGTGAATGGAGAACTCCTCCACCGCGGCCAGCGCAAACAGACCGGCCAGCGCCCAGCGCGGCGCGCGCGCCGCCGACCGGGCGGCCCACCAGCCCAACGCGCCGGTGAAGATGAACAGCACCGGATAGAGCGGCAGGATGTGGCGGTGACCGATGTCGAGGTGCGAGGCCAGGGCGAACGTGCCATAAACCGCGACTACGACGAGCAGCGGGATGACGCGGTAAAGATCCTCGCGCCACACGCCGGCCCGCGTCCGCCAGCGGCGCAACGTGACGAGGAGCGCACCCGCCAGCGCGGCCAGCAACGCGAGCGTCGTCTTGTATAGAAAAGCCAGCGGAAAAAACCACACCCAGCCGTGCACGCTGTAGTTGCCGTCGAGAAACGCGGCGCGTTGCTGCGCGTAGGCGACCACGTGGTTGTAGCCGAAAAGGAAGGCCTCCGGCAGCAGCCGCCAGTCGCGCAGCCACGCGAGCACGTGCCCCTGCCAGCCGATTTCCTGGATCAGCAGCCGCCAGTCCCGGATGAACTGCATCATCGGCGGCGCCGCGGGTCCGGCGGCGACGTAGCGAAAGCCAAACGACGCCCAGATGACGAACACCGCCGCCGCGCCATGCGCCAGGAGCACCGCGGTCACGCGCCCGGCGCGCAGCGGCGGCGAGCGGCGGGCGAGGGCGCGCACGATGATCAGCACGATGAACATCGGCAGCAAGAGCACCGCCGAATACTTGGCGACGCAGGCCAGCGCAAAAATGCCGGCGCTCACCGCCGCCGCGCCGGCGGAGCCGCGCACGAGGTAGCGCCACCACGCGCTCACGCTCGCCAACATGAAAAACGTCATGCAGACATCGGAGGTCGCGAGCGCGCCGTGCGCGATGAACGCCGGGTCGAGGCAGTAAAAGCCCAGCGACACGAATCCGCCGGCCAGTCCGAACAGCCGCCGCGACCAGGCGAAGATCAGGAGGGCGCACGCGAGGCTCCAAATGATGTTGATCGCCCGGGCCCGCATCAGCAGTCGATCCGCGTCGTTGCCCGACGCGTAAAGATAGGTGTAACCGAGGCGCCACTGGTCGGAGGTCAGCCAGTCGGGATCGTCGGTGGGCGGCAGATGCGCGCCCGTCAGCACCGCGGGCAGCCCGATCCATCGTTGCGGCAGGTTGCCGTTTTCCGGCTGGATGCGGTAGTCGTCGAGCTGCCAGTAAGCCTGGCCGGCGAGCACGTGGATGATTTCGTCGGAGGTCACGCTCCAGTCGCGCTTGCCGGTGATCGCGATGATCGCGTGAACGGCAAGCAGCGTGACGACGCAGAGCCGGACAAGCCAACGGCGGGTGGACGGGGAGACGGCGGGCATCGCGGGACAAAAAGGGTCGACTCAATCTCAGGGCGTTCCGAGGCTGCCTCAAGCTCGAAGGGCTGCGATGAACCCCGACGAATACGCCAACCTCGAACGCATGGAACGCCGGCACTGGTATTATGCCGGCAAGCGCATGATCGTGCGCGACTGGCTCGGCCGCGTGCGGCCGCCGCGTCCCGAGGATGTGCTGCTCGACTGCGGCGCAGGGACGGGCTTCTTTGCCAAGGAGATGGAGGCGCAGTGTCGCGTGCTCGTGCTCGACAACCACGAGGAGTCGCTCGAGCGGCTGCGGACGCGTTTCCGGCCCGAGCAGGTCATCGCCGTCGACGGCGACCGCGTCCCGCTGCCGCCGGCCTCGCTCGATTTTGTCACGGCGCTCGACGTGCTGGAACACGTGCCGGACGATGGCGCGGTCGTGCGCGGGTTCGCGGAGTTGCTGCGGCCGGGCGGGGTCGCCGTCGTCACCGTGCCGGCGGGCATGGAACTGTGGAGCGATTGGGACGTGGTGCTGCACCATTACCGGCGTTATCGCCGCGCGCAGCTGGGCGCGCTGTTCGGCGCGAGCGAGTGGGAGATCGTCCACCTCAATTACACGAACGTCTTCGCCTATCCCGCGGTCTGGCTGGTTCGGAAATCGCGGCTGCAGCGCAGGCGTGACAGCGCGACGCGCTCGGAGCAGAAGCTGCCGCCGTCGTTGATCAACTGGCTGCTCCGGCTGCAGTTCACCCGGCCGGCCCGCTGGCGGATGCCCTTTCCGTTTGGCGTGAGCCTGCTGCTCGTCGCGCGGCGGCGCTGAGCACGGGGTCAGTCCACGAAGACGACCTCGGCGATGATCGCACCGGTGGGATCGTAGAGTCGCAGGACGGCGTCGCGCTGCGGCAACTGGCCGAGCGGCTGCTGCGTAATGAGCTCGATCCGCGCGAGGCGCGGCAGCTCGGCAGGATATCTTTCCCCGATCGTCGGCGAAAACGGCTGGCCGTCCGATCGCAGCGACGCGATTTGAAGGGTGCTGTTTGCGGCATCGAATCGGACCCGCAGTCGCGGGTAATTCTCGTCGGAGCAGTCCATCCAGTCGATGCGGGCAACCTGGCTGCCGGGTGCGGAGAGCACGCAGATGTCGAGTTGAAAGCTCCCCGGCAAGTCCTTGCGTTCATAAAGCCGCGCGGACGAGAGCGGCGCGATCGCGCGGCCGCGCCGGCACCACACCGCATAATCGCCGGCGCCGAAGGCCGGCGTGAAGTCGCGTTTGAGATAGTCGTAGAGCGGTCCGCCGACATTCAGCCCCGCGCTGCGCATGAACTGGAGGAGCGAGCGCTCGACGACGATCATGGCGCGGGGATCGGCCTGCAGGCGGCGGATGATCTGCTGCTGCTCGTCCGCGCCGAGCAGGGAGAACCAGTGCGTGACGTTCTCCGCGGTCGGCGTCGGGCGGCCGGTCCAGAGGTTGAAGCTGAACAGCCCGGGCAGGCTGAACAGTTCGCCGGCGTGCACGCGGGCGTTGAGCGCCACCGTGCGGAGGTGGGCGGTCAACGCCTCCGGCAGCCGCAGGGTTTCCGCGCCCGCGAGCTCCAAGGGCTCGCTGGTTCGCCAGCGGCGCCAGCCTTCCCGCGCGAAGGCGAAGGCAAGGGCGAACGCGGCCACGATCGCGAGCGGCGACACGGTGCGGCGCAGCCAGCGCGGGCTGAGCACCTCCCTGGCCTCGGCCGCGGCGAGCATCAGCAGCGGCACCCACAGGAACGTGCCCCAGCCGATCTGGCTGCCGCCGATGGGGTAGGCGTGCAGCGATTGGGTCAGGAGCACGAGGCCGAGCCAGCTTCGCACGCGGGCGCGTTCGAACGATTTGCCATCATGGGTCAGCGGTATCACGAGCAGCCAGACCGCGGGCAGCCCGTAACTCAGGCAGAGCGCCAGCGAGCTCACCGGCAGCCGCGCGAACCAGCCGAGCACGGCGGCGACGAGCAACACGATCCGCGCCACGACCACGACGCCGATGAACCCGGGTCGCGTGTTCCAGCCCAGCACGTGGGCGATCGCGCAAAGCGCGCACGAAACGATGGCCCAAGCGGTGGCGCCGGGACGCCAGTTCACCGCGAAGGAATACACGCCCGGATGCCGCAGCGGGCCGAGCAGGATGCCTTCGAGCAGTTCGTGGAGGTCAGTGCCGCGCGCGAGCGTGAGCGCGGAGATCACGACGGCGACGGCGGCGGTGCTGCCGGCCAGCCAGAACCAGTCCGATTTCCTGACGAGCGGCGTGACCGTCGGCAGCATCGCGATCATCGCCCCGATGATCGAAGTCGAGACGATGGTCGCGAAGGTCAGGACCCACTCCTGTCCGAGCAGCGAGTACATCAGCGCCCAGGGCATCGCGACGAGCCCGAGCGCGGCGATCTTGCGCCACACGACGGGCAGCGACTCGTCCGCGTTCAACGCGAGCCACATCCCGCCGCCGGCGAAGAGGAAGAGGCCGACGTTGATCTTGGTCAGCGCGAGCGCGGCGCCGCAGAGGCCGACGACCAGGGCGAGCCCGCGCGCGCGGCCGCGGACAATGCATTCGGCCCCGGCCCACGCGGCCAGCGCGACCACGAACGCGATCCAGCCGCCCGGGTGCATCGGCTCGGCGGTCATCTGCCAGAGGTGGGCGAAGGTCGCGGCGAGCGCGAGCAACGCCCAGCCCGGCACGCGGGTCTGGCGATCAACGATCCATGCGCAGAACAATGCCGCGGCGACCCAGTAGACGAGCGTGACGATCCGGCCCGTCGTGTTCGTGAACTCGAAGTGCAGCAGGTGCTGGAGCGCGTCGTTCCACCAGTAGAAAAAAGGCCCGTATTGGCTGAAGATGTCCGTGTAGAGCCGCCCGCTGCGCGCGAAATTCGCGAGCGAGACCAACACGTAGCCCTCGTCGTCGTAGGTCTTGAAGCCGGTGAAGAGCAGCCAGAATCCGGCGAGGCCGAGCCCGGCCGCCAGGATGATCAAGGCCCCGAGTGCGAACGTGCGCCTACTCACGTTTGACCGGGCGTTTCAGCACATAGTGCGGGCGCTGCTTCACTTCATCGTAAACGCGGCCCAGGTATTCGCCGAGCACCCCGATGCCGATGAGCTGTACGCCACCGAGGAAGAGCAGCAGGGTGACGAGCGTGGTGAAACCGGTCGCGGCCGTTTCCACGCCGACGATCCGGCGGATCGCGAAGAACACGCCGATGACGAATCCCATGCCGGCCACGAACAGGCCGAAGTAGGTCAGCAGCCGCAGCGGCAGGTGGGAGAAACTGAACAGCCCGTCGAGCGCGTAGCGGACGAGGCGGCGAAACGTCTGTTGCGGGCGGCCGGCGGCGCGCTCGTGCCGGTCGTAGGCGACATCCACCGTGGAAAACCCGATCCACGCGCGCAGGCCCGGAAAGAAGCGGTGGCGCTCGGGCAGCGAACTGAAGGCGGCCACCGCGTCGCGGCCCAGCAGGCCGAAGGTGCCGGAGTTCGACTCGATCGGATAATCGGTCAGCCGGCCGAACGTCGCGTGGAAAAGATCGAGGCCGAGGCGGCGCAAGCCGCGCTCGGCGCGCGAGCGGCGCACGGCGCGCACGACCTCGGCGCCCGTTTGCCACGCGGCGATGAGCGCGGGAATGATCTCGGGCGGATCCTGCAGGTCGGCGTCCATCGTGACGATGGCATCCGCGCCGGCGGCGCGGGCGAGCCCGGCGGAGAGCGCGCTTTGAAAGCCGAAATTGCGCGAGAGCTCGACGAGCTCGAAGCGCGGATCGCGCCGCGCCTGCGCCTGGATCAACTCCGCAGAACGATCGCGGCTGCCGTCGTCGACAAGGACCGCGCGCCAGCGATGGGCGGGCTGCGCGTCGAACACCGCGGCGAGGCGGGCGAACAATTCAGGAAGCACGGCCTCCTCGTTGAAAACGGGGATGACGACGGCGAGGGTGGGCATCGAAGCGGGTGAGGACAAGCGACTGCGCGACGCGGGCGAGCATGGCCATGCGGGCGCGAAGGGCGAGCCTACTTTGCCGGGCGGGTGAAAACATCCCACGCGCCGAGAGGTATGCGATGGTTGAATTCCGGCAGGAGTTGCAGCGCGAAATGATCGGGCGAGCCCGCCGGGTAGACGACCGCCGCCAGCGCCGGCGGCAAATGCCGGCGAAAACCGGTTTCGCTGAGCCCGAAGCCGGCGAGGTGCCGCGTGGCGATGCCATCCTCGACGTGATAAAGGCGGCGATCGGAATAAAAGGTGACGAGCGGGTTGTAGGGAAACCAGATGTTCCGCGGGTTGGCTCGGGCGACCCGCTCGGCGTGTTGCAGGGCCGCGATCTGCGGCCGCGCGGGCAGCGACAGGAAATCGGGAACGCGGGCGAGCAGGACGAGCGCGACGAGCGCGAGCTGCACGCCGGGCGGCGGTGCGGCGCGCGCCACGCCTGCGACCGCCAGCACCGGCACGAGGTAGAACGACCAGTGAAGGACGTTGACGTCGCCACCGATCTTGAAAAAGGAGACCAGCCCGATCGGCACGAAGGCGACGGCGGCGTAGAGGACGAGTTCGAGCAGGCGGCCCGTCTCGCTGCGTCGGTCCGGCCAGCAGCCGCGGCGGCGCAGCCACGGCAGGGCCAGCCATGGCAGCGTGAGCTGGGCGGCGAGCTGCGGCGCGCGACGCGCGAGCTTGTCGGCCGCATCGCCCCACGGCAGCCGCGCGGGAATCGCGACGACGTTCAGCCACAGTTCGCGAAAACCGAAGGCGAGTCCAGACGCCGCGCCAAAAATTCCGCCGAGGGCGGCGCACCAGAGCAAATAGCGCCGCCCGGCCGGGCGTGCGCCCGTGGCGAACAGCCACGCGGCCTGCGCGGGGAGGAGAAAAATCGCGGTCTGCTTCGCGCCCGCGGCGAGAACGGCGAGCGCGGCCGCAACGAACACGTTGCGCTCCGGCGCGCGGGCGAGGGCGAAGCACGAGAGAAGCCCGAGCGCGACCGCGGCATGGTCGGCGACCTGGAATTGCGCGCTGGTCGCGGGCAGCAACAGGACCGGGAGCGCCAATGCCAGCATGCGCCCCGCCCAGCCGCGTGATTTCAATTCCGCGGCGCCGAAACAGATCACCGCCACCGGCGCGACGAGGACCAGGATGTTGATCCCGCCGGCGATGCGCACCGCGGTCGCGGCCGAGGCGGCGAGGGCCGCGGGCAGATTCACGAGCAAGGCGACGGGGCCGTAAATCCACGTCGACAGCGGTCCGCCATCGAGCGGTGGGTAGATTGTTTCGCCGTGGACGAGCGCGAATGTCGGCGCGAGGCGGAGCTCGTTCCAGTTCGACGCCGGGAACGCGCACCACCCGAGCCACAGATAAGTGATCGCGCCCGTGAGGGCGGCGAGAGCGGCGAGGCGGCTGACGATGCGCGGGCGCAGCGGCGCGGGATCATCGACCGCGGGCTCGGCGGCGACGTCAGCCTTCGAGGAGGAAGGAAGGCGACAGGATTTTCCGGTGGTCGAACGCGCCCATGTGCCCGCGGTAGGCGTACCGAAAAAAGCGATCAGCCGCACGAGCGAGCGAAAACGCGTGGTCTTTTGGCCGCTCACAGGGATGGCGCTGGCTGCGGCAGGTGCAGGCATGGCTGGTCGGGCCGGGTCCGGGCGAGCGTCACGATGAGGATTGACGCGAGGATGGCGACGATCAGCGCGGGCGGTGGGGTGAAATCGTCGGCGAAAAAGCCGAGGTGGTTGTGGATTTTGCCGGCGAGATTTGTGAACGCCGAAAGGGTATAGCTATGAAAGATGGCGAGGATTGGCTGGTCGGCGGCGAGCCAGCGATCGAGCGCGAAGCTTTCGACCGCGAATTGGAGTACGATTCCAAGGCAGAAATCCACCGTCCCCCCCGCAAGCAGGACCAGTTGCCAGACGCGGCCCAGCCGCTCTACCCGCGAAGCGAGAAAGGCGAGCCCGAGCAGCACGAGGGGCTGCAGGCAGATGTGGGCCAGGCCCCATGGATTGCGCGCGCCATTGGCGGCGACGCCCAAAAAGACGACACCGCCGACGAAGGCGCTCCAGAACAAGTGGCTGGGGCGCGGGCTCTCGCCGCTGCGGCGCCAGAGCTCACGCACGATGACGAGCCAGGCGACGCTGCCGAAAGCGAGCAAGAGGTTCGCCTGGTAACACAGGAAAAACCAGTCCCGCAGCCAGCCCCACGGACTGCGCTGGGCAATGAACGAATGGTCGAAGGCGCGAAGGAAATGCGGCACCAAGGTGTCCCGCAGATTCAGCGCAATCGTCATTGGTTC
>DASZPP010000084.1:0-21748 GCA_035549975.1 Opitutus sp. | reverse complement strand
AGATAGAGCGTGGAAAACTGGATGACCACCTGGACGGCGAGGTTGAGCAGGAAATAGGTTCGCTCGCGCGCCGGCAGAATGCCCTGGCCCCAGCGGCGGGCCTGGACGAAAACCGCCACGAGCCCGATGCCGTAACAGACCGAGCGGAAGACGCCGAGCAGATCGTAGGGGATGAAATCGGTGAACGTCGTGACGCAGGTGAAGATCGTCGTCACCGTGAGGCCGTAACCGATGTAGCGGTTGATGCCCTCCGACATCACCTCGCGCGTAAAAAACGGCGTGCGGCCCGGCCGGCCGCGAAGGGCGAAGTAAGCACCGATCGCGGCCAGTTGGTAGAGGATCACGGCGAGCGCCGCGGTGGTGACCGTGTCCGTGCCATAGACGCGCAACTGGTCGTGACCGGTGAGGATCGGCATCGCGAAGGTGTTGGCGGTGGTCAGCATCAGCACCTCGAACAATGGCAGCGAGCGGCCGCCATTCTTGGCCCAGATCAGGCCGGGCAGGCAGGCGAGCCCGAGGATCACGAGCCCGGCATAAAGATGGAGCGGATCGTCGACCTCCGCCGTGACGCCGAAATAACCGCAGGCGGCGACCACGCCGCCCACGCCAATGTAGTAGAGCAGGCGGGCGTTGTCGGAGAGGTTCCGGCGGCGGGCGGCGCTGGACGACGGTGCTGCCGTTGAAACCTCGGCGGGAGGGTTGTCCTTCATGGGCGACGGGCGAGCGCCCGCTCAAACAACGCGCATTGACGCCGCGTGCAAGCCTGGGCGGTGTCCTCGCTGGCGAACAGCCGGACGTTGCGTCCCGCGATCGCCTCAACCGGAGACGCATTCCGGACGTGCTCGAAAAACCCGGCCACGCGGGTGACCGCGTCGGGCGCACCGACTGCCACAAGCTCGGCGAACTGCAATGCGCGCACGCGGGCCGCCGCGGCGCCGGCCGCCGGCATGACGGCGAGCACGGGACGTTGGGCCAGGAAGCAGGCGCCGATTTTCGAAGGCGAGTAACCCGGATCGTCGGAGCCGGGCAGCAGGAGCGCATCGGCCGCGAGCAGGGTTTGCAGCGCGGTGAAATAGCCGGCGCGTTCCGGTTGCTCGATGACGAGATCGCCAACGCCGTGCCGTGCGGCGATCGGCTGCACCGACGGCACGGCACGACCGGCCGGCGCGTAACTCGTGCCGATGAAATGCAGCCGGCACTTCGCGGCGGCGTCGGGCCCGGCGCTGCGCCACGCGGCGAGACCGGCGAAGATCGCTTCCATGGCCGGCTGCATGATCGGGCCGATGGCGCCCACGCTCACGAAATGCTCGAGATCGGGTTCGCGGCGGAATGCCGCGGGGATTTCCGGGTGCTGCCGCACGAAAGCGAAATCGGCCTCCGGTGCGCCGAACGGAATGACGTCGGCGGGCCTGCCGGCGAACCACGGGTAACGCGCGCGCAGCTGCTCGAGGTAAACCGGCGATACGCTGACGAACCCGGACGCGTCGCGCCACGCACGCTCCTCCAGGCGCGCCGCCTGCCAGCGCGCGAAACGGTATTTCCATCCGCCCGGTGGTGGGGGCGAGCCCGGGCGCTCGTAGTAGTCGGTGCGCCACGGGTCCTGAATATCGACGACAAAAGGCACGCCGAATTGCTTCCGCCAGCGCGCGCCCAGGGCGGTGGCGACGAACTGGGTCGTGGAAAAATAAACCAAATCGAACCGCCCGGTGCGCAGCAGCCGGGCGCCGGCGGCGTGGAGCTGCGACCACGCGCGATAGGCGAGGTTGCCGAGGCCGGCCAGGCGCGTCAGTCGCGCCGGGAGCGCGCCGACGCGATGGATGGGCACGTCGGCGGGCAGGGTTTTTTCGAGCAGCGGATCGGACTGGCTTTCGACCCGGGCGGCGTCGACCGCGAGCACCTCCGGTTCCCAGCCTTCGCTGCGAAAATACGGCAGGCTCGTGCGCACGCGCTGGTGATCGGGGGCGTTGACCGGGGGAAAATGCGGCGAGACGATCAGGATGCGGCGAAGCGGGCGGGCAGCGGTCATGAAACCCCGGGGTGAATTTGTTCGGTCAGTAACGACTGCACAGCCGTCTCGCGCCGGCGGAGTAGAGGCGAAGACGTTCCCGCAGCGAGAGCGGCCACAGGATCATCACGCAGCGGCCGGTCAGCAGCTTGAGCCAGCCGAGGAGCTTGGCTTCGCAACGCGTCCGCCAAAAGCGACCGCGGCTGCCGCGCGCGTAGGCGGGCAAAAATTTCAGCGGCGCCCAGAGCACGTCGGCATGGTGGTTGCGGCCGACGCCGAACGCCGAGAGCAGCTTGAAGCGTTTCGCGACGCCAACGCCGGCGCGATGGTGCTCAGGATTGGGCAGGCCGCCGTGTTCGCCGTATTGGCGAAAAGGCATGAAACACACCGCGCCGTGTCCCATCATCCGCCACTGAAATTGAGTGTCCCACAGGGAATAGGCCGTGAGGTCGGGCTGCCGTTGCAGTTCGTCCCGGGCGTAGTCGGCCAGCCACGCCCCGACCTGCGGCGAAATCACACAGGCGACAGGACACGCGGCGTGACCTTGCAGGAAGCCGTCGGGAAACGCCCGCAGCAGCCGGGGACCGCCGGCGTAGAGAAAGGCCCAGGCTCCCGGCCCGTGGCGATCGGGATCAAACGGCAGCGGCAGCGCACCGAAGCCTTCACACGGCACGAAATCCGCCTCGACGATGAGCGACAGCCCCGTGGCGGCCGAGGCGAGCCGCCAGGCGGAGGCGTGATTGAGCAGGCAGCGAATCGTGCGGCTGTAGGTGAGCTCCGTGGCGGTGTATTCCGGGCGCAGCACCCGCGGCGAAAATCCCTCCTGACCGAGCGCCTGTTGGAGTTCGGTCGTGTCCTCCTTGTAGGCCACAATGAAGCTCTGGTTGATCCGCGATTTGAGGGAAGGAGCGCGCATGGGAGGTTTCTACGAGCGGGGGGAAATGCCGGGCGGCGGATTCGCCAGTGCGCCCTCCACGGCCGCCAGCAACTTCGGCGCCTCGTGTTCCCAGCAAAACTCACGCTCGGCCGCCGCCCTCGCGGCGGTTTGCATCGCACGGAGGCGGCCGGGACTTTCCAGCAAGGCATCGAGCTGGCGGACGAGCCCGGCGCGATCATCGAGCGAGATCAGGGCTCCGACCGCCGGCGCCGCCGCGAGGATTTCACGCTGCCCGGCCGTCCCGGTGGCGAGGACGGCGAGGCCGGCGTTGAGGTATTGGAGGATCTTGTTGGTGATCGTGACATCGCGGTTGCGTGGGGTCGCCAATTCGAGCGCCAGCCCGATGTCGAAGTGGGTGAGCCCGTCGGGCAACTCTCCCGGCGGGACCGGCGGCAGAAAGTCGACGGCGTTGCGACGTTCCGGCGGCACGCGCGCGAACAGAAAATCGCGAAAATCAGCGCGCACATCCCCGAGCAGGGCGATGCGGCTCTGGTGTTTGGTCAGCGCCCACGCGGCGATGAATTCCTCCAGCCCGCGGCCCGGGCCGATCGTCTGCGAAAACCAAATCAACCGCGGTGGGGCGGCCGGCGCATCGCGATCGAGCCGTGAGCGTGGCGACAGCGGAAACGAGTTGCGCAGCACGAGTGGGGGCGGGCAGTGATACGCCGCCGAAAGTGCGTCGGCCATGCTCTGTGAGGTTGCGGAGGCGTAGGCGCAGCGACGGAGCGCAAACTCTTCCGCGTGTCGCAAAAGCTGCAGCGGCCGGCCACTGCGATCGGCTGCGAGGAGGTCCTCGGAGTGCCAATCCTCGAAATCAACCGCGACCCGCCGGCCGTCGCGAATCAAAAACTGCGCGGCCCACAGCGGAATCTCGGTGTGCACGATGGTCAGGTCGGCGCGGAATTTCCGGGCGCGATGCAATAGTGCTTGGGCGGGCCCCAGGGCTTGTGCCGACTCGACGCCGAGGCGGCCCAGTCTGCGTGCCATCCAAGTCGCAGCGCGTTGGGTGAAACGGGTGATGCTCGGTGAGGCCTGGTCGAGCGCTGCGCACCGAAACGGAAGTCCGCCCAAGAGCTGCTGATCCAGTTGCGCAAACCGGGGCGAGACCGATGCCGTGAGCACCGTGACCTCGTAGCCCGCTGCGCCGAGCGTGGTGGCCTCTTTCACCACGCGCGGGTTGCGACAGAGATGCGACGCGGTAAAAATCAAAATCCTCCCGCCGCTCATCCGTGGAGAAGGTGTTTCAATCGCCAGACGTTCTTCCATCCGAGGGCGCGGGCGAGCGCGGCGGTTTTTGGCCCCATCTGCGGCTTCAGATCGGAGCCGCCGAACTCCGCGACGCGGGCGGCGGCCGCCCGCATGAGGTCGCGCGGCGAGGGAAAGAAATCAAAAATGAAGCGCTGAAAGGTGTTGGCGAGCGCCTGGCGAACGCGCGGTGAATCGGCGGCGGCGAGCAGGTGCCGCGCGACGAGCTCATGTGAGCGGAATTGCGAGCGTCGCGCCCGCTCGCTGCGCCGCTGGCTCAGGCTGCCGGGAAGCCCGGACCGATAAAAACTCCTCGCCGCCGGATCCGGACAGAATGCCAGTCCCGCGCTCGCCAGCGCGACGCGGCAAAAATACTCGCCATCGTCGTTGAGCGTCAGCGATTCGTCCCACGGTCCGGCGCGATCCGCGACCGCGCGGGGCACGAGCCACGCCGAAGGGTGCATCATCGCGCCGGTCGAGCCCGCCAGCACGAGAAAATCCAGCGGCGCAAAATCGCGAAACACCGCTTCGTCGACGAAGCGCGCTCGTGCGGGGTCATCCGCGAATCGTCCCCAGGCGCAGGTTGCCAGCGTTCCGGGCGGGCGGGTGGCGAGCACCGCAAGCTGGGCGGCGATTTTTCCCGGCGAGATCAGGTCATCGGCGTCGAGAAACTGGAAGAAATCCCCCCGGGCTTCGCGCCGGGCGCGGTTGCGCGCCGCGCTGGCGCCCGCGTTGGGTTGGGTGAACACCTGCACGCCGCGGGCCGCGAAGGAGCGTGCGAGCGCGAGACTGCCGTCGCGCGAACCGTCGTCGACGACGATGATTTCGCACCTCGGCCAGGTCTGGGTCAGGGCCGATTCGAGCGTGGCGGCGAGCCAGCGTTCGGCGTTGAAACAGGGAACGAGAATGCTGACGAGCGGCTCGTTCATGTTGCGCGCATGGCCAGGTAACGCCGCCATTCTGCGGCGCTGTAAGGAAGGCGTGCATGCCAGGCATAGTGCAGCAGCACCGGCGGCGGCATGTGGGTGCAGGCGGCGCGCCACTGCGATGGGTCGATTACGAGGCGGTAGGCGTCGGAGTCGAGCGGGCGCGCCCCTTGCGCGCCGAGCGCGATAGCCCAGAGCGTTTGCTCGAGCAGGCGCTGGTCGCCGGGCGCGGCGTGGAGGAGGGCGCAGGCGCGTTCCATCAAGTCCCAATCGATCGCGCCGGCGTCGAGGCCGACGAGGCCGGAGTTGACCCGATCGGCGACCGGCACGCCGAGCATGCGGGTGATGTCGGCCGGGGGCATCGTGTAGTGGTCGTCGCCGACGTCGGCGAGGTATAGCGGCTCGGCCTTCGCGGCGCGGGCGAGAAGCTCGCGGGGCTTGCCCCAGAAGAGCATGTCGCTGTCGAGAAACAGCCGATAGCCCCGACGGTCCGTCATGGCGTCGGTGAGCTTGCGCAACAGGACGAATTCCTTGCGCAAGGCGTGCAGCGAAGGAAATTTTCCCGGCGGCAGTGCGTCGGCGACCCGCTGGTCGAGTTCCGCCGTCTCGTGCACGGCGGCGCGCGGGAACACGCGGAGCAAGGCGGCGGAAGTTTCGGCGTCGAGCCCGCCATCGCTCAGAAATTCGAACTTCGCCTCGACGCCGGCGGCGCGGGCAAAGGAATGCGCGCAAAACAGCGTGGTGGGCACGAACTGCGGGCCGGTGAGGAAGCAGATCGGCGGAACCAGCGCAACCTCGCGGGGAGCGGGTGCGGGCAGGGCGCGGGCGGCGCGCCGCATCGCGGAGGCGCCGCGAATGGCGCGCCACCACAGGCGCCAGCCATACGCGCGCGCGAGGTCGAATTGCTGGCGGGGACGATAGAGACAGCGATAGGCCAGGCGGCCGACGCCGTGCTTGCGCAGCCATGATCTCGGAGGGTTCATCGGCGGATGGCCTTTGGCTCCAGCAGAAACCAGCGCATCGGCCCCGGCCGGCGTTCGCTGAGCGCAGACAGGAAAGACGACCGGCCGGCGATCTGCGCCAGACCGCGGAGCCCCACAGGAAGATCACGGACGCGGCGTGGCTGCGACCAGCACTCGTCGACGGTGTGCGTGGCATCGAACCGCTGGCGAATGATTTCGCCCGCCGGCTGGTGCTCCTCGTGGAGCTCGACGAGCATCGGACAACGTTTCAACGCGGGCAGTTTTGCCGGATCCAGGAGATCGATTTCGCCACCTTCAATGTCCACGATGAGCAGCGGGGCACATTCGCCGGCGAGATGAGCGGCGAGGTTTTCGGTGGTGCATGACGCGTCGATCGAGATCCGGGCGGTGACGCCATTACGAGCGGCCAGCTCGGCGATCATGGCGCGACCGAGGGGATCGCTCTCGAAGGCCACGACGCGCGTCTTGGCGCAACGCCTCGCAAAACCGACGGCGTAGTACCCCTCGGCAGCGCCAATGTTGATGACCACCGGCGGAGCGGCGGCGAGCAGATGCTCGATCCATGGATTCAGCTCGAGCTCGTAAGCGCCGAGAAGTTTCGGCGCCAGCGCGCTGCAGACACTGTCTCGCACGTAGCGCATTCCGCGGAATGGGCCACCGTGCACCCGCCAGCCGAAGAGGGCGGCATAAAGATGGAGCCGGCGCATGGCGAACTACGCGGACGAGGCCGGCCGGGAGAGCGCGGCCCGCCACGCGTGGCGAAAATACCCGCGCTTCGAGCCGCCGACGTAGTGGTGGAGGACGGCGCGGGGCGCCCGGCACTCGCGGATGTCGGGCGCGAGAATGTAGTCGGCGGCGGGAGCGACCGCCGTTTCGCGGCCGGCCAGGAGCATCGCGACAAGCGCCTGCTCGAGATAGTAGCTGGTGCCGTGGGTTTCGATCAGCCGGCGGCTCCACCGTTCGAGTTTTTCCCAGTCGATGGTTTCGCTGCACAGGCCGGTGAGGCCGACGTTGACAAGGTGCGGGAGGGTGGCGCCGGCGAGCGATTCGAGCAGGGCGTTCGGATAGCCATACGAGTCGATCACATCGACCATGTGCAGCGGCCGGTCGGGCGCGGCGAGCCACGCGAGAAGAAAGTCGGGCCGGCGAAAAAACAGCATGTCCGAGTCGAGCACCAGCCGCCAGCCGCGCGCTCCGGCGTGAACATCCGTGAGCTTGAGAATGTTCGGGTAGTGGCGCCGGCGTTCATGCAGGCACGGGAATTGCGCGGGCGGGAGCAGGGCGGAGATCCGGGCGTCAGTGTCCGCGCGGCGCCGGATTTCGGCGGTGGGAAACAGTCTCGCGAGATGGGCGACGATTGTCTCGTCGAAGGACCCATCGTCGTGCAGCACGGTACGGAACGTGCGCTGCGCCTGCGACTGCAGCGTGTGCAGGCAGAAGGCGGTTTGATACCAGAATCTTTTTCCCGTGAGAAAGTGCAGCTCGGGCAGCGCCGGGTCGCCGGGCAGGGACGAGGCGGGCAGGAAGGGCGCGGCCTGCGCCATCGCCCGCATCCCGCGCAGATCGCGCCACTGCGCGAGCGGTCCGCCGGCGGCGATCGAGTCGCGGACGAAGCCGGCGGGGGCGTGCCAGAGCAGGTAGGCGGCGCGGCCGAGGCGAAGGTTGTGGGCCGTGTTCCGCCAGCTCATGACAGCGGGAGTTTTGAGTAGGGCCGGCTGATGCGGAGCATTTCTTCCCACCAGTCGCGAGTGGAGGTCGCGATCGCGCGCTGGCGCAGCCGCTTCAGGCGGCGCGCAATCCGGATCGCGCGGTCGACAACATGGTCGGCCGGTCGAACACCGAGGCCGCCCGCAAATCCGGCGGCCCGTTGCCGCGCGGGTTCGCCGCGAACGAGGGTGAATTCAAATGTGCCGCGCCAGGATAGCTGGCAGATTTCGGAATGGCTCCCGGCCCGCACGAGGCGTTCATAGGTGCGGAGCGGCACGCGACTGCGTGGATTGCCGTCGAGCGAGTCGGCTTTATGCGCGAGCAGAAGTTCCGCCGGCCCGGCAGCTTCGACGATCCAGTGGTGATGAGGATGCCCCTGCGCGGAACACATGCGATCGCGTTGCCCGACCGTCTGTTCGCACAGCCGGGAGGGCGTCTCGAAGTAGCCCGCGCGGGCGACGCGACGCAGCTCGCGCAACAGCGGCGCGGGATCGGCGAGGTCCTCGATCGTATGGCCGCAGAAAACGAAATCGAAAGACTGGTCGGCAAACGGCAGCCGCCAGCCCGGCGTGAGAAAGTTCAGCTGGAGCCAGGTGTCGCGCGTGAAGCATTCCCCGGCCAGCGGATTCGGCGTCACGACCCCGCGGCGCGTTTCGTAAGGCATCAAATCGACGATGTGCGTGGCGCGGTTGAGCGGCTTGAACCAGCCGCCCGCGTCGAGAATGCGGGCGTCCGGCGGGAGCGCGGCGAGAGCGGAGTGGAGAAGAGAGTTCATCGGCGCAACTTCAGCGGTTCCTCGGCCCAAGAATCGAAGGCGCTGTTGCCCAGGAAATTCATCAGCCCGTGTTTACGCGGCCGTCGAAGTGTCCGCAGGCACCCTGCCAGCGGATGCGCGCGGCGGGGGAGCGCCAGGCGCGATAGGAGAACCACGCCTTGAGCTTGCGCAGGGCCGCGCTCGTCCGACCGAGCGGCGGCCACGGATTCGCGTCGTGGCGGCGCAGGACGCGCATCCACGACGTCTGGATGCCGCGATTCAGCCGCGCGAGATATTGCGGATCGAGCCGGGAGGCGGGAATCAGGTGGGTAAGCTGCAGCTGCGGAAAGTAACCGACCTCCCAGCCGGCGCGCAGCGCGGAAAGCACGATGTCGTTGTCGCCGGAGGAAAAAAGATGCTTCCCGCGCCGGTCGCTGATCGGCGAGGCGTCCTCGAGCCACGGGCGAAGGGCCTCGCTTCGCCCCGCCATGCCGGCGCCGATCGGGGCGAACAGCGGATAGGCGTTGCCGGCGATGTCGGCCGAATGCGGCCGGTGCGAGATGATCGCCCGCTCGCCCAGGTCGCGCAGCGCGAGGAGCGAAAAGAATTCGTGCATCCACGCCGGCGGCTCGACATCGAAACGCGGCAGCGACTTGCCTCCGGCGAGCCCCACGGTCGGGTGCGCGGCGAAGAGAGCGACGACGTTCGCCAGGTAATCGGGCGCGAGAACGTTGTCGTCGTCGACGAAAACCACCAGCCCGCTTTTCGCGGCGAGCAGGCCATGGCGACGCGCTGCGCTGAGCCCGAGCCGGGGCTCGCGCCGGATGCGACAGCCGGCCGGCGCCGCGGCCGCGAGGTCGGCTTCGGGCGGGAAGGAGGTCGAGGCGTTGTCGATGACGACGGTCGTCCAGCGATCGGCGGGAAGCGTCTGGCGGGACAAGCCCTCGAGGGTGGCCCGGAGGCGGCGCGCGTCGGGATTGTGCGCCGGGAGGATGACCGTGAGGTCCGCGGGCTTCGCGGTGGACTCGATCATTTGCCGGAAAGGTCGTCGGCGGGACGCGTGCTGCGCTGCCAGCCGGTCCGGCGCGGGCCGGCGAGGAGGCGGTTGAGCCATGCGAGCAGCTTCAGGCCAAGGACGCGAATTGCTTGAGCCATGCGAGTTTTTCGGCGCGCGTGCGCTGGCCGGGATTGCGGTAAACCTCGTCGTTGAGGACGAGCAGGTCGAGGTCGGTGTTGAGAAAACATTCCCAGGCTTCCGCGGCGGTGCGCACGATCGGCTGGCCGGAGACGTTGAAGCTCGTGTTGATGACGATCGGCACGCCGGTCTGCGCGTGAAAGGCGGAAATCAAGCGATGGAAATCCGGATGCACCTCGCGTCGCACGGTCTGCAGGCGGGCGGAAAAATCGACGTGGATCACGCTCTGGATTTCACTGCGGGAAAAATCGAGCCGCTCCTTCAGCGAGGCGAACGCTTCCGGCACGGCCCGCCGGCGCGCCGGAAGGAGGTTCGCGGTGTAGTTCATGTAGTCGGACTCCTCGCTGGAATCGAACCATTCGCCCACGTGCTCGGCGAGGATCGCAGGCGCAAACGGACGGAACGACTCGCGAAATTTCACGGCGAGGTTCAGCCGGCTTTGCATGCCCGGCTGGCGCGGATCGGCGAGAATCGAGCGGGCGCCGAGCGCTCGCGCGCCGAGTTCCATCCGGCCGCGCACCCAGCCGACGGTGCGGCCGGCCGCGATCTGCGATGCGACGAACTCGTGCAGCGGGCCCGCGAAGTCCATCCGCCACGATGCGGCGGAGGCGGGCGCCGGGCCGGGTTCGCCGCCGAGATAGTAACCGCGAAAATCGAAGGAGAGCTTGCGGGCGGGTTGTTGCATGCGCGCCTGCATCAGCGCGGCCCCGAGCCCGCAACCCATGTCGCCGCCGACGGGCGAGTTGAAAACCCGCCGGAAGATTCCGGCCGCGCGAAGCCGGCCGGCGGCGACGCAGTTCTGCGCGCAGCCACCGCAGAACAGCACGGAGTCCTCGCCCGTGTCGGTGCGGGTGAAACGCGCCATCTTGACGATCTCGTCGTCGAAAAGCTTCTGCAGCGACGCCGCGATGTCGACATGGGCCGTCGTCACCGGCTCGTGCGGCTCGCGCGGCTTCACGCCGGTGGCGGCGGTGATCGAGGGGAGCGCCGAGAGCTCCGACTCGTGGTGAAAACGGATCGGCGCGCGCAGGCGGAGCGAGCCGTTTTCGTCCGTAAACACGATCCGCCCCAGCGCGTCCGCGTAAACCGGCCGGCCATACGGCGCGAGGCCCATGACCTTATACTCCGAGCCGAGGGAGTGAAAGCCGAGAAAATCGGTCACGACCTTGTAGAGCCGACCGAGGCCGTTTTCGTAGGGCAGTTCCCAGCGGATCGACAGCGCGGCGTGGTCGATCACACCGATCGTCGCGCAATAGTCCTCACCCATGCCGTCGACGCAGAGAAAGGCCGCCCGCTCGAAACCTGACGAATAAAACGCCGCCGCGACATGCGAGACGTGATGCCAGGCGTAGCTGAAACGCGCGCGAGGAAACATCGTGCGCGCCGGAACGGTGAACAATCCGGCGAAACGCTCGGGCAGCAGCCGGCCGAGGGCCCGGGTGACGAGATTGCCAGGATGACCGGTGAAGGAAAAAAGCGCGGTTTGCACCGGCTTTTCCGCGAACGCCACGCAGCCCACCTCCGCGGGACGCACGCCGCCGATCGCGAGGCAATCGCGGATCGCACGCTCGGGGAAATGCCCGTCGTGCTTGTGCCGGGTGTAACGTTCTTCCTGGGCTGACGCGACCAGCCGGCCGCCGACGAGCAACGCGGCATTCGAGTCGTGCCCGAGATAGCCGCCGATGCCGACGATGATATCGTCGCGCGGGCTCACAGCGTCGCCTCCGATTCCAGCAAAGGTCCGCGCGGGCGCGTGAGAACGCGCTCGACCGCGGCGATCACCCGGGCGGCATCGATTTCCGCCATGCACGCGTGATCGTGCTCACAGCGGCTGCGCTGCCAGCACGGCGCGCAGGCGGGCCGGAGCGCGACGTTTTCGTTGCACGGATAACCCGTCAGCTCCGGCGGCTCGCGTCCGCCGTAGACGATGGCCGCCGGGCACTCGACCGCGCGCGCGAGGTGCATGAGAAATCCGACGAGGCCGATGAAGGCGCGGCAGCCGTGGAGGATGGCGGCGGTTTCGCGCAGGCTGGTTTGCCCGCGAAGATCGGTCGTGCCGCGCAGCGGCGGATCGGCCGGCGCGCCGAGTTGCACGAACTTGAATCGTGAACCGAAGTGATCCACGACAGCTTGAAAACGAGCCGCCGGCCACTGCTTGTTGAGCATCGGCACGCGGGCGACGAGGGTCGAGGTGTTGATGGCGATGCAATCGTGCCAGGCTGCCGCGCGAGCGCGTTCGGTCGCGCTGACCCGCCAATGCGGACGGAGCGTCACCGCACCGGTGAGGCCGGCCCGCGCGCACATTTCCGCGATCACGTGGCGCGCGAGCGGTTCATCGCGATCGCCGGCCTCATCGTAGCGCGAATAGGAAAGATATCGAAAGGGCCGGCCAAGGCGGCTGGCCAGCCGGTCGCAGCGCGCGGAATCGGGCAGGATCTGCGCCGCGCGATCGAGGCCGGCGAACAGTTCGGGACGATGGGTGCGGATCCAAATGTTGCGGGCGCCGCGCTGCCGCCATTCGACCAGCGGCGCGGTGCACAGCAGCTCGTCGCCGAGGCCGCCGAGAAACGCCAGCGCGACATCGGGCCGGCGATGCCGGAGCACCGTGCGCACGCCCCAGACCCACAGGCTCAATTTTGCTTTGGAGAACGGCAAGGAAACGGGTGCGGGCGTCAATCGCCGGCGGAGGGAAGGCTGGCGGCGGGGTCGAGTGCGTCGTCCACGCGCGATTCGTCCGCTGAGGTCGCGAAAGGATTGTCGCTGGTCCAGCCTGGATCGGTCTCGTAACCCTGTTTTATCAACAGGTCGCCGGTCCGGAGTTTGAAATGCGCCACGACATCGTCATCGAAATACGTTCTCCAGTCGCCGGGAACGCCCCGGCGAAAATGGTGTTGCGGGTCGGCGGTGCCGGGATGCCTTCCGCCGCTGACGCGGACAAACGAATTGTCGTAGCAGATCTTTAGCGCGACCTGGACGGGCAGCCGGCGCGCGATGGCCAGGTGCGGCGCGATGCCGGTGCGCTGCGACACCAGGCGGAGGCTGTGATTGAGCAGCCATTTGACCTGAGACTTGAATCCGAAGCGCGACCGCTCGACGAGGCCGAGATGATCGAGGATCCGGACAAACGTCTCATACGGCGCGGCAACAATGTCCTTGAAGCGCACCTCGAGCAGATGGGGATGCTGCACCGCGGTCCACTCGTCCAGATTCCGCCAGATGGGCAGGCGATCGCCGCCGGCCGGCATGTCGGCCAGGTGGTCGATCGTGCGGATCAGGCCGGTGGTCAGGTCGCAAGCCTCCAGCTCCGCGCGCATGGCTGGCAGCTCGGGCCAGCCTTCGGTGATGTGGCTTTTCCTGTGCGAGAAGTAAGCCGAAACCACCATGTCGCGCGGATCCCGGATAAGATGAAACGCGCGCATGTGATCGAGCAGCGGCGCAACGCGGGCCGGTTCGGCATTGGTATAGCAGAGGAAATCCGTGGGATGGGTTTCCAGGTAGGCGGGCAAATTTCCGCCAAACGACGACGGCGTGGGGACGGTGCAATGGCGCAAAGCGAGCGGCTGGCAAAGGGCGTGGACGAGATACTGGATCCACGTCGAGGCGCACTTGTGATGCCCGAAATAGCCGAAGCGAGGACAGCTCGGAGAGCGCATGAAATCAGGGGATTGGGAAAATGACGTCAGCGCGGCGGACAGAGTCGAAACCTTTTCGGTCGCGCCGGGCCGGGGCCTCGCCCAAGCCCGCGGCGCGGACTTGGGCAAGCTCGGGGCGGCGCGGACTGGGCCGGTGGCGAATGGCCGGGCGTTTCACTTGGCGGGTGACGCCGGCAGGCGGACGACGTGGTAGAAGGTGCGTTCCCAGATCGATTGCGGCGGTCCCAGGCCCTGGGCGGCGAGCGCGGCCAGCAGCATTTCGAATTCGTTTCGATGCGAATGAAAATAGCCGTCGACCCGATAGACCAGCAGCGCGCCGGTGCCCGGGGCGCGCTTCGCAAGCGCGGCGCGCAGTTCGGGGAGTTGCGGCGGAAGCGGGGCGAGCAGGCTGATTTTTGCCTGGCGCGGACTCGACTTGAATTCCGGCCAGTAGGCATCGACCGCCACATCGGTCCCGCCGACGAAGACGACCGGCTCGCCGGCTGGACGATTTTCGCGGACGACATCGATCAAGCCGCGCAAATCCTCGCGCGGAATCCACGCAAAGTGCCAGAACCACGGAATAAGTCCGACCAGCGCATAGACGCCGATCGAGAAAACGGCCGCGCGCCGTGGCCAGCCGGGGCGACGTTCCGCGACGCCGGCGGCGATCGACAGGAACAGCGGCAGCATGCCCGGCAGGATGATTCGCGGCATCAGGATGGAGAGCGCGGTGAAGGAGTAGCCGACGATCAGCGCCCAGTAGATGACTGCGATGGCGAGCAGCGTGAGCACGAGCCTGCCCGGACGGGGAAACCACGCGACCCAAAGCACGACGATCACCGCCGCGGCCACGACGCCGATCAGCGCGGTTTCGCCCAACGGCATATGGCGTCCGAGCGCCTGGGCAACCCAGTGAATCGAATCCCAGCCGGTCGCGATACTGAAGGCCTGGGTCGCGTCGCTCCCATTCGCCGGCGCCATCCACCACGTGTGGCGGTCGAGATTTTTTGCGGCGGTCAGGAAGATCGAATGGAAAAAAAACAGCACCGCCGCGGCCGGCAAAAAGAGCGCGCCGAGCGCGACGAGCCGGCGAAGCCCGAGACGCCGGTGCGACCAGCCCAGCGTCAGCGCCAGCGGAGCCATGAAGAATCCGGTCGCGAGATGCGTCGCAGCCGCGGCGGCCAGCGAGACGGCGAGTCCGATCGCGGCGTCCGGCGATGGCGGATCGGCCGAGAGCCGCAGCGTGCACAGCAACGCGATCAGGAGAAGCAGGCTGAGGAATGCATATTGGCGGAGCTCCTGGGATTGATAGACCATTTCGGGGGCGCACGCGACGAGCAGTCCCGCCAGCCAGCCGGCGAGCGTCGGCCCGGTGCGGAGCATTACGACAACCGTCGCCACGCCGCACGCGACCGAAAATAACCGCAAGCCGGCGAACGAATGAACCACGACAGCCAGTCCGCGCAGCAGCAGGAAATACAGCGGCGGGTGAACGTTGGTGTGAGCCGCGGCAATGAAGTCGCCGGCGGTGGCGCGAATATACGAATCCGCTTCGTCGCACCAGAGGCTCTTGTCGAGAAACAGGCAGCGCGCGGCGGTCGCGAGCGCCACGATCGCCGCAGCCACGAGCCAGGTGGCGTGGCGCGGGAGCGAAGCCGCGGTCGATTGGTCCGCTTCGGTCATGTTCGAAAAACGACGCGATCGATCAACCGGGAGAGCCGCCACCACCAGTGCGTCGAGCGCGGCTGGGTCTTGCCCCAGGCGGCGGTTTCCTCGACCGCGGTGGCGACGATCGTGGAGCTTTTGGCCTCTGCGTGCCGGCGAAAGACGGCCAGGGGTTGGGCGATATGTCGCGGCCGCAGGCCGGAGGCGGCGAGCCGCTTGAACAGGTCCGCGTCCATCGTGAACCGCAGGGTCTCGTTGACGGGCAGGTGGGCGGCGCGCGGCCAGAAGGTGGCGTGGCTCGGCAGGGTGCGTCCGCCCACGCGCACTTGGAAGGCGAACGCCGGATGCTCGTGTCGCGCGACCAGGGCGGGGGCTTCGCCGTCGCGTTCGCACCAGTCGCCAAAGAGCAAGGGACGCCGGCTGGCGCGAAACGCGCGCGCCACCGCGGCGAACGCGCCGGGCAGGTAGTAGTCGTCGGAATTGATCCAGCCGAAGATCTCGCCGGTGGCGCGGGCGAAGCCGCGATTGAGCGCCTGCGACTGGCCGCCGTCGGGCTGCGACTCCCAATGCGCGAGCCATGGCGCGTATTTTTCCAGGAGCGGCACGGTGCCATCGTCGCTCCCGCCGTCCATGACGATGAACTCGGTCGCCGGATAATTTTGCAGCAGCACGGAGCGAATCGTCTCCTCGATGAAGCGGCCCTGGCGAAACGACGGACACACGATGGAGATTTTCGGCCAGCCGCCCGGCGGTGGATTGGCGAGGAGGGCCGCATCCGTCTCCTCGCTCCACGGCCAGCCGAAGCCGCGGTCGGCGGGGGCGGGAAGGGCGCGCAGCAGAGATGGTTCGGCGCTCATGCGGGAAGTGCGGTGCGGTCCGACGCCGCGACCACATCGGAGCGAAGGAAGAGCAGGTCGAACTGCCACAGCGTATTTTGACGGCCGAGATAAAGGGGATCCCAGAGGTCGGCACAGCGAAAGCCGAGGCTTTCCATGTGCTGGCAAAATTCCGGGAAACGCAGGCTCTCGCCGCCCAGGCTGACGTTGTAGCACTCGATGATCAGCGCTTGGGTCTGCACGAGCGTCGACCGCGCGCCGCGCAGGATGGCGCGTTCGTAACCGTGCACGTCGAGTTTGATCACGAACGGGCCCGGCAGGCCTCTCGTCGCGACCTCGTGATCGAGCGTGGTCTGTGGCAGGCGGACCCAAGCCGTGCCCTGCTCCCCGGCGGCCGAGGCGACGCCGTCCCAGGGACTCTGGGCATGGAAACTGACTTTGCCGCATGCCGGACCGGCGACGGAATGTGCGAGCTGGGCCCGGGGAAAGTCCCGTTGGAAAATCGCGAGAGCATCGCGGTGCGCGGACTGAGGCTCGATGAGGAGTTGGTGTTGCAGGCTGGGGAGCGCGGCGAGGGCGCGGCGTGTCCAGGCTCCGTCAGCCGCGCCGACGTCGATCAGGGTCCGCAGCGGCAGATTGCGAGCCGCCAGGCGCGCCAAGCCGGCGGCGAGCGTGGGCTCCCACGGGTGCACGAGGGAACTCACGAGGCGGAAACCCAGCGGCGACAACAAAGTGTTAACGCCGGCCTTCAATCGTTTCACGAGCACGGGCATCGATGGAGCGACGGGTCTATCGCGCAGATTGGTAGACGCGGGCGAGGGAAGGGACGGCCGGCAACGCGGCCGCCACCTCGGGCGGCAGCGGACCTGGCTGCACCCGGACCGCGGGCGTGCCCGGCGGGGCGGCGGCGAGGAGGTCGGCGAGCGGGTAGTTTTCGAGCGCAGGAAATTCGGCGAAGAGGCGGTTTCGCGGTGCGGGCGGAAGCACGAGCGGCGTTTGCGGAATCCGTGCTGCCAGCGCGGCGACGGCGGCCACGAGACGGTCGAACTCCGCCCTTCGGGTTTCCGCACGATGCCGCGCATGCAAACGGCCCGTCGGCGCGTGGGTCGCGACCGCCGCGTGCGACGCCGTGACGGACGACCACATCATCAGGGCGAGCACGAGCGCCACCGAATTGGCGTGATGCCCGAGATTCGCCAAGCGATCCACGCAGAAGGCGACGCCAACGGCGAGCCAGGCGTGCGTCGCGGCGGTCCATTTTGGCGGCCAGAAAAGACCGGACTCGGTCCCCGGCCTCGCGAGTGCAACCATCGCGACCGTCACGACGACGGTTGCGGCGATCGCGGCAACGAGTCGTCGATCAGGAGCCGACTGGCGCCGGAATTGCCGGCCGACGATCCAGCCGGCGCTCGCAAGCGCCGCCAGTTCGATCAGCCGCACGAGGTTGCTGGTGTGCAGCGAGCCGGCCGGGAATGGCAGCACGAGGCTGAGCAGTGCGCCGCCGGTTCCGGAAAGGATCGCGACGAAAGCTCCGGCGACCGTCAGCGTGCCGGCTTCCACGCGCTGAAATCCTCCGGTGCCAAAGGTGATCCAGTTGACGCCCACAACGACGAAAACCGCGAGCCCTGCGCACAGGATTGCGCCATGCGTGAAGTCGCTGCGCGCCGTGCCGGTTTGCCTCGTTGCCCAGGCAAACGCCGCGAGCGCGGGGAAGATCCATATCCCCGCCAGGTCGACAAGTCCGGTGGCGACCGCTGCGAGCGTGCAAAAAACGAGCCAGCGCCGTTGTCCGGTGCGGGCAGCCCGCAGCAGAGCGGCTACGCTGGCGAACCCAAACATCGTTGCCTGCACGTAGGTCGAAAGCGTGTCGTAGCCCTCGGTGTAGTCGCCCCAGCCCGGCCAGGCCCACGCGACGACCGCGAACGCCAGCAGGGACAGGACGCGCGCACCGGTTTCACCGAGCAACCAGCAGCCGGCGGCCAGCATGCCGGCGCAGCCGAGAAAATTGGCGATGTTGAAGACTGCGGGTGTCGCCCCGAAGAGCTTCAGGGTCACGGTCACCTCGAGTCGGAACAACAGCATCGAGTGGTCGGCATTCGCGCGAAACAACTGCCGGATGAGCGGCTCGGTGCGGGCGATCCGGAGGATTTCGAAATCGTCGAGGCGGAAGAAACCGTGAAAGAACGCCGCGCCGTCGAACGCGAGCACGAGCAAGGCGCAGCCCAGGACGATGCCGACGCCGGCCCCAAAACCGGCGGGCCGGATGGCGGCGGCGTTTGCAAGGGTCGTTGCGAGCTTGCGGCTGGCGTGTCGGAGCAAGAGGAGCGTCGTTGCCACGGCGAGGCACCCACCGCCGCTGACGGCGAGCCATGGCGGCGCGAAGGCCAGCCCGAGGCGGTAGCCCGGCGCCGATATCCGGAGCGCGTGCACGGATGCCGCGGAAAGTCCCGCGAGCACCAGCATGAGCCCGCCGATGGTGGCGAGCCATTTTGCCAGCCAGGTTCCGGCCGATGCAGGAACCTCGTCAATTGCCGCGATCGATGGATTCATTCGCGGCGATCGAGAGGAATCGCTCCCCGAGCCATTGTTGAAACGGACGAAGCTGAAAGTGCTGCTCGGCGTGCCGCCGGGCCGCCGCTCCAAGACGCATGCGAGCCGCGGGATCGAGGATGAGTTCCTCGAGCCCCTTCGCCGCGAGCGTGGCGTCCCCGGCGGGCGCGCCTCGGGCCAGGTCGTGATCGCTCACGTAGTCGTGCAGGGGCGTGCCGCGTCCCGTCAGGCAAAAGACCGGCAGGCCGGCGGCGCACAGCTCCGTCAGGCGTGATGGCATGGAAAAACGCTCATAGTCGCTCGACGGCTCGTCCTGGCGGCTGAAAGGAATCAGCGCGAGGTCGGCGTTGCGCAGCGCGGCGAACAGCGCGTCGCCGGTGAGGAAAGGCGCAGGCGTGACCTCCGGTCCGGCGGCGAAGCCGCTCGCTCGCACGCGTTCCAGTCCCGCGGGATGACAGTGCCACGAAACGGGCCCCAAGCCGGGGAGGCGCGCCTGCAGCACGCGCCAGGTCGCGGAAAGATCACTCAGCAGGGCCGGGTTCCAGAAATTCCCGATGACCACGGCGCGAAAACCGGGGCCGAACGTGCGGTGCTGCGTCTTGGGCTCCGCCGGCAAATCAAGGTGACAGAGTGGATCGAAATGTTGCGGCACGCCGGGAAGGTGCGGCGCGACGTCGGCAAGGATCGATCGCGAAACGCCCCAAACCTCGGTGATGTGCGGCGCGAGCCGGCGAAGCGCGCGATAAAAACCGAACGATCCGTGGGGAAAATAATCCTGGATTTGCAGCACGGTGCGCACGTGCCCCGGCAGGCCGGCGCGCACGCCCCGGAGTGCATCGATCCCCTCGCGCGAGTGCACGATCGCATAAACCAGATCGGGCCCGAAAGCCTGGGCGCGGGCGGCGTCGCGCAACGCCGCGAGGTTGACGACGCTCCACGGCGGCCGCAGGCCGCAGCGGTTCCAGAGCTTCGCGATGAGCGTGGTCGGCGGGGAAAACGGCGACCGCGGCCACCGGAACGGGCTGAGATTGAGGGCGTCGGGAAACAACGGGTCGTCGGCCCCGCCGACGAACCAGTTGGCCAGTTGCTCACGCGGGTAGGCGGAGAAATTGCGCGCAAAAATCGCGCCGGTGCCGTGGGAACGCGAGAGCGCTCCTTCGCTGAAGACGAGCAGACGCGGGGGACGACCGGCGGGATGCGGGCTCACGCAGCGGTGGAGCGAGGAGTGAGCAGCCACCAGCGCATCGGGCGTCCGCGGTCCTCGCCGGCGAGTTCGAGCAGCCGCGGATGCGAATAAAAAAGCGTCGCGGGCCAAAGGTGTTTCGGGAGATCGTCGACGGTGAGCGGCTGGGTCCAGATCTCTTCGATGGTGTGCGTCGCGGAAAAACGGCCGCGGAGGATTTCGGCCATCGGACGGGCATGCTCGTGCAGTTCGATGATCATCGTGGCGCGGCGCAGGTGTGGATTGCTCGCCGGATCGGCGAGGACTTCCTCGTAGCCCTCGACATCGATCAACAATGCGGGGCGGGCGCTCGGTGCCAGCACCTCGACGAGTTGCGCCGGATCGCACGACCCGCGCACGTCGACGCGCTCCGCGACGCCGTTCCGTCGGGCCATGAAGCGGGTGAGGACGCGGCCGAGGCGATTGCCCTCGTAAGAGACTGTGCGCGGGCATTTCCCAAAACGGGCCATGCCGACCGCGTAGTAGCCCTCGGCGGCGCCGACGTTGACGAACAGATCGTGGTCGCCGGCGAGCAGGCGGCGGACGAACGGCCAGATTTCGCGCTCGTTGACGCCGAGGAGGAACGGACCGATGCGGGGATTGCAGCTCTCGCCCACGTAGCGCATGCCGGTGAAGGGACCGCCGCGCACGGTTCGCAGCAGCAGGTAGAGCCAGAAGTCGGGATTGCCGGTGGCGATCTGGCGGCGCGGGTAGTGGACAAACCGATAAGCCAGCCAGCCGAGCGGTGAGGGATCCTCGGATCGATCCGACGCGTTCATGTTACGGGTGGCGCGGGATGGGAGCGAGCCTCCGGGCCACGGGGAAAAAGCAGCGTGAGGCCGTTGCCGTGGTCGGTGGCGAAAGTCAGCACGTGAAAGTCGTCTCGAACCTCGGCGATCGGCTGGCGGACGCCGTTCCAGCGCACCGAGTCGTGCAGCGCGAGGCAGCCGCCGGAGGAGAGGCGGGCGGAATAACGGGCGATCTCACCACGGGTGTCCTCGAGCTGATGCGAGGTATCGATGAACACCAAGTCGCAGTGCGATGGCAGGCTGGCGAGGACGGCTTCGTCGGTGGAGCGCCCGGTGTGGAAGCTGACGCGATCGGCGAGGCCGTGGCGCGCGAGGTTTCTGCGCGCCGCGTCGACGAAGCGCTGCTCGGCATCAACGCAGTGAAGCGTGCCGCCGGTGGTGCGCAGCGCGAGCGCGAGGTGCGCGGAGGTCCAGCCGACAAAGCAACCGAGTTCAACGACCGTGCGGGCGCCGAGGCGAGCGGCGAGTTCGCCGAGGAACGCGCTCACGGTGGGCTCGGAACTCCACGGCGGCGCATCGGGCGGAGAAAAGGATTCCGCTTGTCCCAAAACCCGTGCGTAGCCGGGATCCAGCGTGCGTTCAGAGGGGAATCGCCGAACCAGCGAAAACGGATCGATGTCGCCGGCGATGTCGGCGATTTCGGGCGTCACCGGCGGAAGGATTTCGCGCAGCCGGCCCTGGGGAAAGCGCGCGGTGCAGGCGATGGAGACGAGGCGGGCCCGCTCGGCGAGGTTGCGCAAGGCACGGGCGGCGGCGCTCATTCGGACGTGAGGGGAAGCTGGAGCGTCGTGCGGGCGAATTGCCGCCAAACGGCGCGGAAGTTTTCACGCGAATGCACGCGACGGACGTGTTCCCACGCGGCGCGGCTGCGCGCGGCGACCTCGGCTGGCGGCAGCGCGGCGAAGCGCCGCACGTCGGCCACGATGTCGTCGATGGCATCGCTGCGGTTTTCGATGCCGAAGTCGCCGACGTCGATGCTGGCCTCGCGGGTGACGATCGGCACGAGGCCGGCGTGCATGCAGCAAATCACCGAACCGGCGCCACCCTCGGCGCAGGACGGATAGACCACGCCCGCGCAGCCCGCGATGAGTTCCAGAAATTCCGGTGCCCACGCCTGGACGAAGCCGGCGCAGCGGATGTTGGGCGTCTCGTAGAGTTCGCGGTGGTAGGCGGCCTTGAAATCCTGGTCGAGATCGATGGCGCCGGCGACGATGAGGTTGAAATCCGGCATCCGCGAAAATGCCTCGAGGGCCAGGTCGAGGCCCTTGTGGGCGAGGCC
>DASZPP010000083.1:0-5515 GCA_035549975.1 Opitutus sp. | reverse complement strand
CCATTCCGCTCGCGCTCCTCGCCGCGATCTATCTCGGTGCGCGCGGCGTCGCCGTCGTCGTGCTGACGACGACGATCTACGGGCTGTTCGCCACGGTGCACGGCTTCGGCCCGTTCGTGTTTCCCGTCGAGATCTCCTACTCGCCGATCTTCACCACCGGGTTGTTCGCCTTTTGCCTCGGGCTGCCGGGGCTGTTCGCCGGCATCACGCTCGATCAGTTGTGCCGCCACCGCGACGAACTCGAGGAGCTCGTGGCCATCCGCACCGCCGCCCTCGCCACCGCGAAGGACGCCGCCGAGGCCGCCGATCGCGCCAAGTCGGAATTCCTCGCCGCCATGAGCCATGAGATCCGCACCCCGATGAACGGCGTGCTCGGCTTCGCCCGCCTCCTCGAGGACACCAGGCTCGACGCCGAGCAGCACGAGTTCCTCACTTCGATCCTCACCAGCGGCGAGGTGCTGCTGCGGCTGCTGAACGACATTCTCGACTTTTCGAAGATCGAGGCCGGCGCGATCGAGCTCGAACAGCACCCGTTCGAGCTGCGCACCGTCCTGCCGGATATCGCGCGACTGTTCGAGCCGGCCGCCGAAAAAAAACGCCTCGGCTTCGGTTGCGCCCTCGACGGCGACGTCCCCGCCGTCGTCGTCGGCGATGCCACGCGCCTCAAGCAGGTCGCCAGCAATCTCCTCTCGAACGCGATCAAGTTCACCTCGACCGGCCGCATCGGCGTGCAGGTCACCGCGCGGCCGGTCAAGGAACCGCCGGGCCCCGCGCGTTGGGAAATCAGCGTCGTCGTCAGCGACACCGGCATCGGCATCACCGCCGGGCAGATGTCGCGGCTCTTCCGCTCGTTCAGCCAGGCGGATTCGTCGATCACGCGGCGCTACGGCGGTTCCGGCCTCGGCCTCGTGATTTCCCGCCGGCTATGCGAGCTGATGGGCGGCGGACTCGAGGTCGAAAGCGAGCCCGGCCGCGGCTCGCGTTTCATCGCCCGGATGAAATTCGGCCTCGCTCCGCCCTCCGCCCCGGCTGACGCCGGCGAATCGAAATCAGCCGCGCCGGCCCCCACCGGCCGCCAGCTTCACGTGCTCGTCGTCGAGGACAACCCGCTCAACCGCCGGCTCACCGCCGCGATGCTCGCGCAACTCGGCCACCACGCCGCATTCGCCCTCAACGGCCGGGAAGCCGTCGAGCGCACGCGCACCGCCACCTTCGATCTCATCCTCATGGACATCCAGATGCCCGAGCTCGACGGACTCAGTGCGACCCGCCAGATCCGCGAGGAGGAAGCGGCCACGTCCCGCCGCCGCGTGCCGATCATCGCCGTCACCGCCGACGCCAGCGGCGAGGACCGCGAGGCGTGCCTCGCCGCCGGCATGGACGACTACATCGCAAAGCCGCTCGATCCCGGTCTTTTTCGGGAGGCCATCAACCGCGCCGCCGGTCACGCCGGGTAGAGCGGTTTGAATAAAGCTGTGGCCGAACTTTCATTGGTGGTCGCGAGCGTCAGCGAGTGGAAGGCTCGTCCACTCGCCCACGCTCGCGGCCACGCTTTTTCTTAAACTGCTGCAGCCCGCGAGGGCACGGCGGCGTCCGCGTCCGTTCAAAACAGAAAATACCGCTGCGCCATCGGCAGCACCTTCGCGGGCTCGCACGTGAGCACGCGACCGTCGGCCTTCACCGTGTAGGTCTCGGGATCGACCTCGATTTTCGGCAGCGCGTCGTTCAGCACCATGTCGCGCTTGCCGATCTTGCGCGTGTTTTTCACCGGTTCGAGCCGCCGGCGGAGATCGAGATGCTTCAACGATCCGTGGTCGATCGCCGCCTGGCTGACGAAGGTGAGATTCGTTGCTCCGATCGCCGCGCCCGCGGCGCCGAACTGCGGCCGGTAAAACGTCGGCTGCGGCGTGGGGATCGAGGCGTTCGGGTCGCCCATGTTCGCCCACGCGATGAAGCCGCCCTTGAGCACCACCTCCGGTTTCACGCCGAACAGCGCCGGCTTGAAGAGCACGAGGTCGGCGAGCTTGCCGACCTCGAGCGATCCGATGATGTGCGCCGTGCCGTGCGCGATCGCCGGGTTGATCGTGTATTTCGCGAGATAGCGGAGCACGCGGAAATTGTCGGCAGCGGCGTGCGACGACGTGGGGCCAGTCTTTGACTGGCCCGAGGGCCGGTCGGAGACCGGCCCTACCAATTTGCCAAACTGCACCTTCATCTTGTGCGCGGTCTGCCAGGTGCGGATGATCACCTCGCCGATCCGGCCCATCGCCTGCGAGTCGGACGACATCATCGAGATCGCGCCGAGATCATGCAGGCAGTCTTCCGCCGCGATCGTTTCGGGGCGAATGCGCGACTCGGCGAACGCCACGTCCTCCGGAATCTTTGAGTCGAGGTGGTGGCAGACCATGAGCATGTCGAGATGCTCGTCGATCGTGTTCACCGTAAAGGGTCGCGTCGGATTCGTCGACGACGGCAGCACGTTCGCCTCGCCGCACACACGGATGATGTCCGGCGCGTGTCCGCCGCCGGCGCCCTCGGAATGAAACGTGTGGATCGTCCGGCCCTTGAACGCCGCGATTGTCGCCTCGACGAAGCCCGACTCGTTCAACGTATCGGTGTGGATCGCGACCTGCACGTCGAGTTCGTCCGCCACGCCGAGGCAGACATCGATCGCCGCCGGCGTCGTGCCCCAGTCCTCGTGCAGCTTCAACCCGATCGCGCCGGCGAGCACCTGTTCGCGCAGCGGCGCGGGCGTGCCGCAGTTGCCCTTGCCGAGGAAGCCAAGGTTCATCGGATAGGCCTCGGCGGCCTCGAGCATCCGGTGGAGATTCCACGCGCCGGGCGTGCAGGTCGTCGCGAACGTGCCCGTCGCCGGCCCCGTCCCGCCGCCGAGCATCGTCGTGATCCCGGCGCTGATCGCCTCGTCGATCTGTTGCGGACAGATAAAATGGATGTGCGAGTCGATGCCGCCCGCGGTCACGACGCAGCCTTCGCCGGCCAGCACTTCGGTCGCGGCGCCGACGATCATGGGGTTCTTCTTGCCCGTGCGCGGATCGGGATAGATCGAGCCGAGCCCGGACTGGATGCCCGGATTGCCACCGTGCCCGATGCCGACGATGAGCCCGTGCTTGATGCCGATGTCGGCTTTGATCACGCCGAGGATCGGATCGAGGATCAGCGCGTTGGTGATGACCAGGTCGAGCGACTCCGCGTCGAGGGCGGTCGGCGACTGGCCCATGCCGTCGCGGATGACCTTGCCGCCGCCGAACTTGATCTCGTTGCCGTAGCCGCCGCCCTCGGCGATGAGGTCGCGTTCGACCTCGACGAACAGCTCCGTGTCCGCGAGCCGCACGCGATCGCCCACGGTCGGCCCGAACATCTCGGCATATTGGCGGCGGGTGAGTTTCAGCGGCATGGCGGGAAAAGTAGCGAGGAGTGAGTAGCGGGCAGCGAGTAGTCAGGAAAACAGATGAGCGGCAGCTGGCGGTTCGTGGGTTTGAAATGCTCGCTACTCTCTACTGGCTACTCGCTACTTCAGCTCAGAGCTTCCCGTTGATCTTCGCATTCAGGCCGAAGACCTCGCGTTCTCCCGCGAGCGCCACGAGCTCGACTTGCTTCGAGTCGCCCGCCTCGAAGCGCACCGCCGTGCCGGCGGGAATGTTGAGCCGGAAGCCGCGCGCCGCCGCGCGGTCGAACCGCAGCGCCTCGTTGGTCTCGAAGAAGTGATAATGCGAGCCGACCTGGATCGGCCGGTCGCCGGTGTTCGCCACGACGAGTGTCTTCGTCTCGAGGTTCCCGTTCGCCGCGAGTGGAGCCGCAGCCGCGGCCACGATGATTTCTCCGGGGATCATGTTCAGCGAATCGGATGGTGCACCGTGACCAGTTTCGTGCCGTCGGGAAACGTCGCCTCGACCTGCACTTCGGGGATCATCTCGGCCACACCTTCCATCACGTCGCCCGCCTTGAGGATCGTCGTCCCGAAGCTCATCAGCTCGGCGACCGACTTTCCGTCCCGCGCGCCCTCGATGATCTCGTAGCTGATGATCGCGACGGCCTCGGGATAGTTGAGCTTCAGTCCGCGCGCCTGCCGACGCCGCGCCAGGTCGGCGGCGGTCACGACCAGGAGTTTCTCTCGTTCGCGCGGGGTCAGGTGCATGACGATGGGCCGTTCTTAGCCACAGATGAACACGGATGCACACAGATTCAGATTCCGCCATCCGTGTCCATCTGTGTTTATCTGTGGCCGAATAATCACACTTGCAGGTGCTCCTTCACCACCGCGTCGGTCAGGCTGGCGATCGGACCCGACACGACAATCGCGCCGCGATCCATCGCATAAAACCGGTCCGCGACGTCGCGGCAGAAGTCGACGTATTGCTCGACCAGCAGGATTGCCAGCCGGCCTTCCCGCTTCAGCGCCTTGATCGCGTCGGTCACCTCCTGCGTGTAGTCGTGGGAATCCATTCCTTCGTTCTTCAGCTTCTTCAACGTGTCGCCGATGTGCTCGATGATCGACGGCTGGATGCCCTCGGTCGGCTCGTCGAGGATGAGCAGTTTCGGATTCGTGAGCAGCGCGCGGCCGATCGCCAGCTGCTGCTGCTGGCCGCCGGACAGCACGCCGCCCTTGCGCGAGAGCATCTCCTTGAGCACCGGGAAGAGCGCGTAAACGCGTTCGAGTGCGGCCTTCGCCTCGGCGCCTTTCCGGCCGTGCACCACGAGCCCGATCTGGAGATTTTCCTCGACGGTCAGGTGCGGGAAGATGTCGCGGCCCTGCGGGACGTTGCCGATCCCGCGGCGTGCGCGCGCGTCGACCGACCAGGCGTCGATCCGCTCGTTTGCAAACGTGATCGAGCCGCCGCGGACGGGCAGCACGCCGGTGATCGAGCGGAGCGTCGTCGTCTTGCCCACGCCGTTGCGGCCCATGAGCGCGACGACCTCGCCCGGCGCGATCGCGAGATCGACGCCCCGCAGGATGCGCGAGCCGCCGATATAGGTTTCGACCGCGGAAAGTTGGAGCAATGCCTTCATCGCGTGCCGTGTTTGCCGCGGCCGAGGTAGACTTCGCGGACTTTTGGGTTGGACTGCACCTCGTCGAACTTGCCCTCGCACAACACCGTGCCCTGGTGGAGCACCGTGACCTGCCCGTCGCGGGCGATCTGCTTCACGAACGTCATGTCGTGCTCGACGACGACGATGCTGTGCCTGCCCGCGAGGCTGATCAGCAGCTCGCCGGTGCGGTGCGTCTCCTCGTCGGTCATGCCGGCGGCGGGCTCGTCGACGAGGAGCATCTTCGGCTCCTGCGCGAGCAGCATGCCGATCTCCAGCCACTGCTTCTCGCCGTGCGCCAGCAGGCCGGCCTTCCAGGTTCGTTTCGCGTCGAGCCGGATGAGTTTCAACAAATCGTCGAGGCGGTCGCGCTCGGTCGAGGTGAGCCGCTTGAAGAGCGAGGCGAACACACCGCGCGGGCCGTTGAGCGACAGCACGAGGTTGTCCCAGACGGTGTGCTCGACATAGA
>DASZPP010000082.1:0-10874 GCA_035549975.1 Opitutus sp. | reverse complement strand
AGAAGCCCGTGATCAAATCGAAATTCAGCCGGATGAGCTGGTAGAGCGAATAGTTCGACACGCCCGCATGCCGCTCCTCGTGCTTCACGCCGACCTCCGCCGGATTCCCCGCGAAACTATACGCCAGCGCCGGGATGAACGTGTTGATCGCGCCGCTCTGCACGATCGCCTCGATCACCGGCCGGCGATACGCGCGCAGCATGCAACCCTGGTCCGTCATCTCGATGTTCGTCGTCCGCCGGCGCACGAAATTGATCAGCCGCGACGCGTATTTCCGGAAGAACGAATCCTGCCGGTTCAACCGGTAGCCGCCGACGTAGTCATGCCCCGCGTCGATCTTCTCGATCAGCTTCGGAATTTCCTCCGGCGGATTCTGCAGGTCCGCGTCGAGCGACACGACGATCTCGCCCCGCACGCGCTCGAACGCCGCCATCACCGCCATGTGCTGCCCGTAGTTCGCGTTGAAATCGATCACACGCGTCACGTCGGGCCGCGCCGCGTGCTGCGCCTTCAGCAACTGCAACGACCGGTCCGCGCTGCCGTCGTTCGTGAAAATCACCTCGTAGCTGCGCCCGAGCCCGTCGAGCACCGGATAGAGCCGCGCAAACAGCGTCGGCAGGTTGAGCTCCTCGTTGTAGACGGGAATGACGACCGAGAGCTGGGGTGCGCTGCTCATGATCAAAAAAAACGGCGGGCCCACGTGTCCTCATGCGTCCCGGCCAGTATCCCAACAGACGGCGCGCGGGCCCCGTGTAGCGGCAGGCGTCCCGGCCTGCCGTCCCGCAGGTCACCCGACCGGCAGGCACGGAGGCCTGCCGCTACATCGCAGGTTCTGGCCGACGGCGGTTTCATTTTCTTCGGTTTGTTCGCAGAACTTCCATCAACGTCCCGGCCACGCGCGCCACATCCGCGCGTGTCATCGCCGGAAACAGCGGCAGCGTCAAAATATTCCGGCCCACCCGCTCCGCGATCGGAAAGTCGCCATCCTTCCAGCCGAGCCGCCGGTAAACTGCGAACAAATGGATCGCCGGATAATGCACGCCCGTGCCGATGCCGGCGGCATGCAACTGCTCCATGATCGCCGCGCGTTTCACCGTCAGCCGCTCCTCGGGCAACACGACCTGGAACATGTGCCAGTTGCTCTGCGCAAAATCCCGCGGCGGCAACCCGAGTCCGGATTCGCGCTCAGCCTCCGCCGCATCGAACAACTCGAAATAATGACGCGCGAGTTCGCGCCGCTTCGCATTGAACTCGTCGAGCCGCGGCAACTGCCCGAGCCCGACGCGCGCTGCCACGTCCGTGAGATTGAATTTCCCGCCGACCACCTCGACCTCCATCCCATCCTGCCCGCTGCGCACGACGCCCTGCAGCCGATACTGCTCCGCGAGCTTCGCCTCCCGCTCGTCGTTCACGACCAGCGCCCCGCCCTCGATCGTCGTGACGTTCTTGTTCGGATGAAAACTGAACGACACGAAATCTCCGAAGCTCCCGATCCGCCGCCCGCGCCAGTTGCTGCCGAACGACTGCGCCGCATCCTCGACGACGCGCAGCCCGTGTTTTTTCGCGATCGCATGCAGCCGGTCGCGATCCACCGGCAACCCCGCGAGGTCGACGGGAATGATCGCCCGCGTCCGCGGCGTGATCGCCGCCTCCACTTTTTCGAGATCGATGTTTCGCGTCACCGGATCGATGTCGACGAACACCGGCCGCGCGCCGACCTCGAGCACCACGTTGCTCGTCGCGACCCACGACAGCGGCGTCGTGATCACCTCGTCGCCCGGCCCGATGCCCGCGATCCGCAGGGCGATTTCCATCGTGCATGTGCCCGAGTTGAACACGCGCACCGGCCGCCCGCCGCACTGTTCCGATAACTTCGCCTCGAGTTCGCGGCACTTCGGGCCGGTCGTGAGCCAGCCCGAGCGCAGCACCTCGGCCACGCCCGCGATCGTCTCCTCATCGATCGTCGGCCGGGTGAACGGCAGGAATGGTGCGGCGGTTTTCACCGCAGCGGCGGCGGCTGGAGCGGCCCGTGTGACGGGCTCAGGGCGGGAAGCGGACATGTCAGGGACGATTGCTGATCAGATAATGGTCCCGGCCTTCGCCGAGCAAATAGTAATGAAACGCCCCGCCGCCCTTCAGTTCCTCCAGGTTGCGCTTGCGCACCACGACCCACATCCGCCCGCCACCCGCCCAGAGGCGGTGAAATTCCGTATCGTCGTAAAACCGCCCGCTCGCCCGCGCCGCCGCATCCTCGCCCAGTTCCAGTTCGCTGATGTTTTCATCGATCGCGCCGCTGGGCCCGCGCGACCCGATCACGTCGACGACCCGCTCCGCGTAAAATGAAAAATCATGGAAATAGTCGTGGTAGTGCGCCACGCGATCGCCCGGCTGCACCTTCGCTCTCACGATCAACGCCAGCTTTTCCGTGCCCGGCTTTTGGACGTCCGGCGCCGCAAACGTCAGCTCGAGCAGGAACGCCAGCATCGTCACCGTCACGATCGTCAACGCCGCCGTCGCACCCCGCAACCGCGCCCAGGCCGGCGCCACGATCCCGCCCGCCAGCAGCACGATCGCGAGCACGATCGCCGGCGTCCGCAGCGCCTCGGCCTGCCACGCATCGCGAATCACCAGTCCCGGACGCAGCACCACAACGAGCAGTGCGACGACCAGCAGCCCGCAAACGAACGAGAAAATCCGCAACGGCCAGCGCAGTCGCGCGACGCCATCCTGCGCCACCGCCGTTTTCGCGAGCCACGCGCCGATCAGCACCGCGATCGCCGGGAACACCGGTAAAATATAAGCCGGGAGCTTCGAATGCGACGCCGAGAAAAACAGCAGGATAAATCCCGCCCAAGTCACGAAAAACCACTCCGTCGCCCGCTCGCCCCGTCGCGCCCAAGCACCGCGCCACCCACGTCCGGATTGCAGGGCGGGGTCGGGAGACCCCGCCCTACATCCCACCGCCTCGCGCAGCGCCGGCCACAAAAACGCCGTCCACGGAATCAACCCCGCCAACAGGATCCAGATGAAGAAATGCCACGGCTGCACCCGCCCATGCGCCGTCGTGAAAAACCGCTCCCAGTGCTCGAAATAGATATATCGGTGCGCCCACGTCGGATTCCGCTCCGCCGCCAGCACGTGCCACGGCAGCGCGATCGCGAGAAACAGCAGCGCGCCCGTCGGCAGGTAAAGCGGCCGGAGCCGTTTCCATTGGTTGAAAACCAACAGCCACAAAAACATCACCGCGCCCGTGACGAGAAACCCGATGAACCCTTTCGTCAGCGTGGCGAGCGCCGCACTCGCATAGAGCCCGTAGAAAAACCACCGCCGCCGATGGAGCCGCGGCGCCCTCGCCGCGCCCTCCGGCAATCCCGCGGTAGCGACGGTCGCCCCGACCGCCACCGGCTCATTCACGCCGAGGATGAAGCAAACCAGCGTCGCCGCCATCAGCACCGACACCGCCGTGTCGAGCACCAGAAACCGCCCCGTCCCGTAATACAGCAGCGACGTCGCGAGCACGATTGCCGACACCACGCCCGCGCCGCGCCCGTAAAGCCGTCGCGCCGCCGCATATGTCAGCAGCACGCCGCCGATCGCAAACAGGGCCGGCACCGCGCGCACCGCCCACTCGTTCAAACCGAAAACCTTCTCCATGCCCGCGACCGCCCAATAGACCAGCGGCGGCTTCTCGAAATAGTCCACGCCATCGAGCTTCGGCGTCACCCAGTCGCCGCTCGCCAGCATCTCGCGCGGCACCTCGGCATTCCGCCCCTCGTCCGGATTCGCCAGCGGATAGCTCCCGAGCCGAAACCCGAAGAACACCACGAGCGCCGCCGCCAGCACCAACAGGTCGCTGCGCCAGGTTGCGGGATTTCGCGAGGCCGACATAGGTGACTTTGCCGCGGAGCCTCGCGTTCACGGCGAGTCATGGCGATTTTTTTCGTGCGCCCGCGCCCGCTTCCCGGCCAAATCGCCGCCTCATGCCCGCGGCGAAAAACTTCACGTTCATCTGCGGCCCCGACGAATTTCTCGTCGGCCGGCTCGGCGCCGAACGTTTCGCCGCGCTCGCCGCCGATGTGCCGGACGAGTTTTCCCGCGAGGTCCTCAGCGGGTTCGCCGCCAACGTCGGCGAGGTCGAGGCCGCCGTGAACCGCTTCCGCGACGCCGTGCAAACCGTCTCGATGTTCGGCCGCCGCGTCGTGTGGCTCAAGGACATCAACTTCCTCGCCGACACCGTCACCGGCCGCGCCGAGAGCACGCTCAAGCTCGTCGACGACTTGCGCGAGCTCCTCGAAAAGGTAAACCCCGACGAAACCGCCGTTCTCCTCACCGCCGCGCCGATCGACCGCCGCCGCTCGTTCCCGAAATGGTGCGAGAAAAACGCCGACTTCGTGCTCGTCGGCGCCGACGACGATGGCGGCGCTGCTCTCGAGTCCGTTATCGCCGCCGAGGCGAAAATCCTCGGCGTCACGCTCGAGCCCGACGCCGCCCGGCTCCTGCTTGCCAAGGTCGGCCCGAACACGCGACTCCTCGTCGAGGAAGTCCACAAGCTCGCCAACTACGTCGATCCCGGCGCCGCCATCGAGGAAGCCCACGTCGCCGAGCTCACGCCGAATGTCGCCGAGGGCGACTTCTTCGAATCCGCCGAGGCGTTCTTCAGCGGCGATCTCACCGCCACGCTCGCGGCGCTCCAGCGCCACTTTTTCTCCGGCGGCGACGCGCGCCCCGTCATCTCCGCGCTGCAAAACCGCAATCGCATCCTTCTCCAAATTCGCGCGCTCGTCGACGCCGGCGACGTGCGCGTCGGCTTCCGCGGACTCGACGGCCTGCAATCCGCCGCCGCCGCCCACGCCGACAAGTTCGCCGGCGCGACCGAAAAGAATTCCTACAACGTCTTCACGCAGAACCCATGGTATCTCGGCAAGCTCGCCGGCAGCGCGAAGCTCCCGCCGCTCCGCCGCCTGATCGACAACCAGCAGGAATTCATCGCCGCCTTCGAGGAAATCATCCGCCGCCCGAACGAGCAGGAGGAAGTCCTCCGTGAAATGTCCGTCCGCTGCCTCGCCAACTGACCGGCACTCCCGCCCCCCTTCCGCCTTTCAACCCTCAACTCTCAACTCACCACCCCATGTCCACACCTCCCGCCCAGTTCCCCGGCGTCACGGTCGTCGCCAAAGCCAACGTTTACTTCGACGGCAAGGTCGTCAGCCACACCGTCCTGTTTCCCGACAATTCAAAAAAGACCCTCGGCCTGATCTATCCCGGCGAGTTCCACTTCGGCACCGGCGCGCCCGAGCGCATGGAAATCATCGCCGGCGAATGCCGCGTCACGCTCGACGGCACGACCGCGCCGCACGCCTACGCCGCCGGCCAGCACTTCGACGTTCCCGGCAAGTCCGGTTTCACGATCACCGTCGCCAGCGGTATCTGCGAATACGTCTGCTCGTTTTTGTGATGGGTCGCGCGTGATCGCAAGGTAGGCGGGTCTCAGACCCGCCCCACTTTCCATTCGCCATCGTCCGGCCGACTCGCTTACTCAGCCCTTCTGCCGTGAACGAGCCCGCTCCCTCTGTCGCCGCGCCTGCGTCCGCGCCCATTCCGAACATCCTGGCCGACCGCTACGCGTCGCCCGCGATGAAGGACATCTGGTCGCAGACCGGGCGCATCGCGCTCGAGCGCGATTTCTGGATCGCCGTGATGAAGGGCCAGCGCGACCTCGGCGTGCCGATCCCCGCCGAGGCGATCAAGGACTACGAACGCGTCAAGGACACGATCGACCTCGCGTCGATCGCCAAACGCGAGCGCGTCACCCTCCACGACGTGAAGGCGCGCCTCGAGGAATTCTCCGAGCTCGCCAAGCGCCAGTTCATCCACCTCGGCCTCACCAGCCGCGACCTCACGGAAAACGTCGAGCAGCTCCAGGTCATCCGCGCGCTGAAACTCGTGCAGTTCAAGGCCGCCGCCGCGCTCCTCGCGCTCGCCCGCCAGGCCGAGGCGCACCGCGACCTGATGATCACCGGCCGCACCCACAACGTCCCCGCGCAGCCCACGACGCTCGGCAAGCGCCTCGCGATGTTCGGCCAGGAAATGCTGATCGCGTTCAATCACCTCGAGGAACTTGTCGCGCGCTATCCCGTGCGCGGATTGAAGGGCGCCGTCGGCACGCAGCTCGACCAGCTCACGCTCCTCGGCGGCCGCGCCGACAAGGTCGACCAGCTCGAGACGCGCGTGCTGCGCCATCTGGGTTTTCGCTCGTCGCTCTTCGCCGTCGGCCAGGTTTACCCGCGCAGCCTCGATTTCGAGGTCGTCAGCACGCTCCACCAGCTCGCCGCCGGCGCGGCGAGCCTCGCGACGACGCTGCGCCTCATGGCCGGCGCCGGCCTGCTCACCGAAGGTTTTCAGGAAGGCCAGGTCGGCTCCTCCGCGATGCCGCACAAGGTCAACGCGCGAAACTGCGAACGCATCTGCGGCTTCGCGACCGTCCTCAGCGGCTACGTCACGATGACCGCCAATCTCGCCGGCCACCAGTGGAACGAGGGCGACGTCTCCTGCTCGGTCGTCCGCCGCGTCGCGCTGCCCGATGCGTTTTTCGCGATCGACGGCCTGTTCGAGACGCTCCTCAACGTTCTCCGCCAGATGGAGGTCTTTCCCGCCGCCGTCGCCGCGGAGAACGAGCGCAATCTCCCCTTCCTCGCCACGACCACGATCCTGATGGAAGCCGTGAAGCACGGCGCCGGCCGCGAGACCGCGCACGAGGCGATCAAGGAACACGCCCTCGCCGCCGCGAAGGCGCTGCGCAGCGGCGGCGGCGACGCCGACCTGCTCTCGCGGCTCGCCGGCGACAAGCGCATCGGCCTCGGCCAGAAAGCCCTTCGCGCGATTCTTTCCGAAAACGCCCGCTTCGTCGGCGCCGCCCCTCATCAGGTCGACGCGTTTCTCGAGGAGACGAAGCCGTTGGCGAAACGCTTCAAGGCCGCCGCCGACTATCGTCCGGGCCGGTTGCTCTAGCCAGTCGAGTCGCATCCCCGCCACGAACCGCGCGTCGCGCCTGCCATCCGCGGCAGCACCGGCGTCGGGAACAGCCGGAAATTCATCCCGCGATTTTCAACGCACCGGTGCCCTTCCCGCAGCGGGTTTTGCGGAACTTGCCGTGTTTTTTGCGCACGGTGTTCGCCCGCCATGGCCCGTTCGCCTCGACCGCCGCTCTCCATCGGATCGTCACTTCGGGGCCGGAACTTTTCGTTTGCCACACCCGTCGCCCGCCCACTTTCCTTACCGTTCACGTTGTTTCCAACCCTTTACACAGAACTCTCATGGCTGAACTCGTAGGAAATGTCTTGGTGGGCCAATCCGGCGGCCCCACCGCCGTCATCAACGCCAGCGTCGCCGGCGTCGTCGCGGAAGCCCTCAACCATGAATGCATCGAGGAAATCTACGGTGCCCTGAACGGCGTGCTCGGCATCCTCCAGGAGGACCTGATCGACCTCGCCGCCGAGTCCCAGCAGCAGATCCGCGCGCTCCGCCACACGCCGGGCGCCGCCCTCGGCACCTGCCGCTACAAGCTCAAGAAGCAGTCCGATTTCGAGCGCGTCCTCGAGGTCTTCAAGGCCCACAACATCCGCTACTTTTTCTACATCGGCGGCAACGACTCCCAGGACACCGCCGACAAGATCTCCAAGCTCGCCCAGGAGCAGGCCTACGAGCTGCGCGTCATCGGCGTCCCCAAGACCGTCGACAACGACCTGCCGATCACCGACCACACGCCCGGCTACGGCAGCGTCATCAAATACATCTCCACCAGCATCCGCGAGCTCGCCTGCGACAACGAGGCCATGGGCCAGGGCGACCTCGTCTCGATCGTCGAGGTCATGGGCCGCAGCGCCGGCTGGATCGCCGCCGGCGCCGCGCTCGCCAAGCGCCGCGACCACCCGCACGACGCCCCGCACCTCATTTATCTTCCCGAAATCGCCTTCGACCAGAACAAGTGCCTCGAGGACATCAAACGCGTCCTCAAGCGCGAGAAATACTGCATGATCGTCGTCGGCGAAGGCCTGATCGATGCCGACGGCAACTACGTCTCCGCCAGCGCCGCCACCGATTCCTTCGGCCACGCGCAGCTCGGCGGCGCCGGCGAATTCCTCAAGGAGCTCGTCGAGGCCAACCTCCCCGGCGTGAAGGCCCGCGTCGCCAAGCCCGGTATCATCCAGCGCGCCGCCGCGCACGCCGGCTCGAAGACCGATTCCGACGAGGCCTACCTCGCCGGCCAGGCCGCCGTCCTTGCCGCCGTCCGCGGCGAGACCGACAAGATGGTCACGCTCGTCCGCGGCGACGGCGACCACTACACCTGCGAAACCGGCCTCGCGCCCCTCAGCGAGATCGCGAACGGCGTGAAGAAACTGCCCCGCGAGTGGATCAACGACGACGGCACGAGCATGAACTTCCAGTTCCTCCGCTACGCCCAGCCGCTGATCCAGGGCGAAGTCGCCGTGCCCTTCGAAAACGGCGTCCCCGTTTTCGCCCGGCTCGACAAGGTCCGCGTCGACAAGACCCTCGCCGCGTTCATCGCCTGATTTCAGTTCACCTTCCCGTCGCGCGCTCCGGCGCGCGAAGCAAAGGCCGGTCCTTCGACCGGCCATTTCCTTTTCCGTCGCCGCGCGCGTGAGCGAGTGGAAGGCGTGTCCACTCGCTCACGCCCGCGGCCACCACCATTCTTTGGCCCTGGCTCGATTCAAACTCCAGGATGCCGTCGCAGAATGACACAAGCAGGTGAGCAAACTGAGAAACATCGTTTACCCGCGCGCGTCCCACCGTTCTTCTCATCCCTTTCGCCGATGCCTTCTCTTCGCCTTGCATCTCTCCTCCTGTTCCCCGCCGCGCTCGCCCTCGCCCAGACCCCGCCCGATTCCGAGCCGGTCGTCACCGGCGAGCCCTACCTCGTCGAGGCCACCCGGCTCGTCGCCGACGCCGCCGGCACCACGCGCGTGCAACTCGACCCCGCCGCGCCCCCGCTCTCGCAATCCCTCGCCAACTTCTCCGGCCGCGTGGCGAACTTCCACGTCGACAGCGGCGGCGCCGGCTCCTTCGGTGATTTGATCACGCTTCGCGGCCTGGCGAACACGCCGTATTTCAGCGATCCCGCGGTCACCGTCTACTTCGACGACCTGCCGCTCACCAGCAGCTTCACCTACCCGACCGGCCTCTTCGGTTTCACGACAGCCACGATCCACCGCGGACCGCAAGCCACCGCCTTCGGCCGCGCCGGCGAAGGCGGCGTGCTCGTTTTCAACTCCGCCGAACCCGCCGCGGCCGCGACCGGCGAGCTCCGCGCCAGCGCGGGCAATTTCGGCGCTTTCTCCGCCTCCCTCACGGCCGCCAGCGCCGGCGACGGAAAACTCGACGCCACCGTCTCCGCCGCGTTCGCGCAGCACGACGGCTACATCACGAACACGCAGCTCCACCAGCGCGTCGACGACGTAAAATCCTCCTCGGCGTCCGCCCGCATTCGCTTTCGTCCGACCGCCACGAGCGAGTTCACGCTCCAGGTCCTCGGCAATCGCCAGCGCGACGGCGCCCAGCCGCTCGTCCCGCTCGGCGGCCCGCTGTTCTCCGTCGCGCGCGACGCCGCGGGCCGCACCGACATCGACTTCGCCGGCGTCGCGCGGAAGGGCGCATTCGACACTTCGCGCGGCCGCCTCAGCGCGACCACGAGCTACACCGACTGGAAACTCCACCCCTACGAAAACTTCCTCGTCCTCCCGCCGCCGCTCGATTCGAGCATCGAGCAGTCGCAGCGCACGTGGAACGAAGAGCTCCGCCTCGCCTCGCCCGTCCATGCCGCGCACGACTGGAATCTCGGCGCGTGGTTTTCCGACAGCCGCACCGACGGAAACGTTTTCCGCGAGATTCCGAACCTGTTCCCGATCGAGGCCTCGAGCTACGAGCTCACCGCCCGCACGGCCGCGCTCTTCGGCCAGTTCGCGCTCGTCGCCGCCGGCCCGTGGCACCTGACCGCCGGTCTCCGCGCCGAGACGGTGCACAAGGACTTCGATCGCAGCCAGACCGTGCCGGGCCCGGGCCGGTTCACCGCCGGCAAATCCTTTGATTCGCTCCTGCCCAAGCTCGCGCTCAGCTATGCGCTCTCCCCCGACACCACCGCGTCCGCCGCCATCTCGGTCGGCACCAAACCCGGCGGCTGGTCCGCGTTCACCGGCGATCCGGCGCTCGCGCCGTTCAAGTCCGAGCGCACGCTCGCCTTCGAAGCCGGCATCGACACCGACCTCGCCGGCAAAACCGTCAAGCTCGCCGCCCGCGCCTTCGCCTACGACATCCACGATTACCAGATCGAGCGCTCGTTCACGCAAACCGACTACCTCGTCGTGAACGCCCCGCGCGCGCGCTCGCTCGGCGCCGAATTCGAGGCTTCATGGCATCCAGTGCCCGCCTGGACGCTCGCCGCCACGCTCGGTGTCACCGACATCACGCTGCGCGATTTCACCGATCCGTTCACCGGCATCAACTACTCGGACAAACGCGCTCCCTACGCGCCGTCCTACGACGCCAATGTCAGCGCCACCTACCGCGATCCCTCCGGCTGGTTCGCCGGCGCCGAGGTCGCCGCGATCGGCAAAACCTTTTTCGACGAATCCGAAAATTCCGCCTTCGCCGCCGACGCGCATGCGACCGTCAATTTCCGCACCGGCTACGAGGCCCGTCGCTGGCGCCTCACCGTCTATTTCGAGAATCTCACCGACGAAGGTTACTACACGCTGATCATCCCCGGCGTCGGCCACGCGGCTCCCGGCGCGCCGCGCACCTACGGCGCCGAAGCCGCGCTGAAGTGGTGAGGGGGGATCCGGTCGGGGCGGCTCCCCGAG
>DASZPP010000081.1:0-10545 GCA_035549975.1 Opitutus sp. | reverse complement strand
CGCTGTGGGTCCCGGCGGCGTGAATTCGCGGGAATTTCTTGGTCGCTTCATACGGGCTTCATCGAGCGGTGGCAGGGTGGAGTCATGAACTCCACGCCCGTCTCCGGACCGATCTGGTTCAAGCGCTGGGGCTGGTTTTACCGGCCGGTGCATCCGGTGGGATTTGTGATCGCGCTGATCGCGCTGGCCTTTCTCGCGAACGTGTTCGTGGCGCTCGACGCGCAGGCGCGCTCGGTCTCGGATCTGTTTTATCACTTCTACGTGTATGCCGCGCCGACCTTCCTCGGCGCGATGTGGATCGCGTCGCGCGCGAGCGAAGATGCGCGGAGTGAACGGCTATGAACGGCAGGGACACTTCGCGGCGAAAGCCGACCGCGCGGGAACTCGCCCGGTGCCCGAGTGCCTTTCTGCCGCTACTCCTCTCGGCGGCGGCGCTGATTTTGCTGGCGGGGCATATCGCACTCTTTGGTTTGGCGCACGAGGTGGATGAGGGTTCCGCGGCCCACCTGTGGCAACTGCTGATGGCGGGACAGGCAGCGATCGCGCTGTTTTTCGCCGTGAAATGGCTGCCGCGGGCGCCACGGGCGGCACGGACGATTTTGCTTTGCCAGTTTCTGGCCGGCGTTGCCGCCGCGCTGCCCGTTTTAGTTCTCGGCCTATGAATGCAACCGAAGCAAACCCGCAATCGCCGCGCCTGTCGGAACCGCGACCGCGCCGGCGCAACACCGTCTCGCTCAAGCTGCTGTTCATTGCGGCCCTCGTGCTGCTGCTCCAGTTGCCGCTGGGCCTGATCAACAACCTGCGGCAGGAACGCAGCGCCAATCGGGAGGCGGCGCACGCCCGCCAAGCGGCCATGTCGTCGACCCGGCGCGAAGACCGCGCCGTCGACGACGCTCCGGCGACCTACAATCCCGCCCATGCCGCGGCCGAGGGTTACCGGATGGTCGAGCGCTCGCTCAAGCACAGCGTGTTGGTGCTCACGCTCGTGTTTGCGGCATTCTTCCTGTTCGAGACGCTCGCAGGCCTGCGGCTGCACGCCGTTCATTACGGATTGGTCGGCGCGGCGCTGTGCCTGTTCTATCTTGCGCTGCTCGCGCTGGGCGAAGTGCTCCAGCCGGGGCTCGCGTATGTCGGCGCGGCCGTGGCGTCATCGCTTCTCATCGTCTGCTACAGTGTCAGCGTCCTGCGGAGTTACGCGCGCGCCGGGCTCATTGCCGCGCTGCTGGCCGCCGAGCACAGCGTGCTCTACGTGGTCCTTCGGATGGAGGACTATGCATTGCTCGCCGGCACCGCGGCGCTCTTCGGGGCGCTGGCGGGGCTGATGTTTTTCACGCGCAACATCGACTGGTTCGCGGAGGAAGCGGGCAAGCAGGCGCGAACGTGAGCGGCGCGCGGCTGGTCAGAGCATGGTTTGCTGTCCGCCGCCATCGAGCGGCTTCAGTCCGACGGCGGTGTAACCCCTCGGGGTGAGGATGCGGCCCTGCGGCGTGCGCTGGAGGTAGCCTTCCTGGATCAGGAACGGCTCGTGGACCTCCTCGAGCGTCTCGGCTTCCTCGCCGACGGCGACGGCGATCGTGCTCATGCCGACGGGGCGGCCGCCGTAGTTCTCGGCCATCACGCGGAGCATGCGCTTGTCCATCTCGTCGAGGCCCGCGGCGTCGATTTCGAGGAGCTCAAGCGCGGCGGCGGCGACGCGTCGGGTGATTTTGCCGTCGGCGCGCTGCTGCGCGTAGTCGCGGACGAAGTTGATCAGGTTGTTCGCGACGCGCGGCGTGCCGCGGGAGCGCGTGGCGATCTCGGTCGCGCCGCCGGCGTCGACGGGCACGTTGAGCAGGCCGCAACTGCGGCGGACGATGCCTTCGAGCGTGGCGCGGTCGTAATAATCGAGCCGCGTCTGGAGCGTGAAGCGCGAGCGGAGCGGCGCGGTGAGCAGGCCGGCGCGCGTGGTGGCGCCGACGAGCGTGAAGCGCGGGATCGAGAGGCGGACGCTGCGGGCGTTCGGGCCCTGGTCGATCATGATGTCGAGCCGGAAGTCCTCCATCGCGGAGTAGAGGTATTCCTCGACGGTTTTCGGGATGCGGTGGATCTCGTCGATGAAGAGGATGTCGCCCTCCTCGAGATTCGTGAGCAGGCCGGCGAGGTCGCCGGCTTTTTCGATCACCGGGCCGGAGGTGACGCGGACGTTTTTGCCGAGCTCGTGGCCGAGGATGAAAGCGAGCGTGGTCTTGCCGAGGCCGGGCGGGCCGGAGAGGAGGATGTGATTGAGCGCGTCGCCGCGCTGCTTCGCGGCGCCGACCATGACCCTGAGGCGCTCGACGGTTTTTGGCTGGCCGGTAAAATCGGCGAACGACAGCGGGCGCAGCGCGGCCTCGGCGGGCGTGACCGGCGCGGCGAGGGTCGAAGTGATGTAGCCAAGGCCTTTGGGTTTTTCGTCGGGCATCGGACTAAGCGCAAAGACGTGAAGATGCGAAGGCGACGCAAAGATGTCGAAGCGAGGGACCGGATCTTTGCTCCGATCTTCGCGGCTTTGCATCTTTGCGCTTCATTTGATTATTTCCATTCGACCTCGGCGCCGAGGCTCCGGAGGTTCTCGACGAAGTTCGGATGGGCGCGCTTGATGATGTCGGCGTTCTTCACGACCGAGCGGCCGGGGATGCTGGCGGCGACCATGTAGAGGCCGACGGCGGCGCGGATGATGTAGGGCGAATCGACGACGGCGGGCCGCAGCGGTCGGTCGCCGAAGACGATGATGCGGTGCGGGTCGTTGACGACGACGTGCGCGCCGAACTTCGCGAGCTCCGACATCCACGTGAAACCGCCCTCGTAAACCTTGTTCCAGAACATCACCTCGCCCTTCGCGCGGACGGCGAGCGCGATCATGCACGGCAGCAGGTCGACGGGGAAATACGGCCAGGGCGCGGCCTCGATCTTCGGGAGCAGGTTGGTCGTGAACGGCGCCTCGACGGCGAGTTTCTGGCGCGGCCGGACGATCGCGGTGTCGCCGTGATGCTCGATGGCGACGCCGAGTTTTTCGAACGCGCGGGCGATCAGGTCGAAGTGTTGCGGGAGCGAGTGGCGGACGCGGACCGCGCCGCCGGTGATCGCGCCGAGCGCGAGGAAGGTGACGATCTCGTGGTGATCGCTGTTGATCGCAAACGTGCCGCCGCGCAGCCGCTTCACGCCGCGGACGACGAGCTGGCTCGTGCCGATGCCGGAGATTTTCGCGCCCATGCCGACGAGGACGGCGCAGAGATCCTGCACGTGGGGTTCGCTGGCGGCGTTGATGAGGGTCGATTCGCCGTCGGCGAGCGCGGCGGCCATCACAAAATTCTCCGTCGCGGTGACGGACATGTAATCGGGCCAGTGGCGGGCGCCAATGAAGCGGCCGCGGAGCGAGATGGTGAGCCGGCCGTTGTGCGAGATTTTCGCGCCGAGTTTTTCCAGGATCTCGAGATGCGGATCGAGCTCGCGAACGCCGAGCGAGCAGCCCTTCGCGTTCGACGGGATGGCGAGCCGCTTCATCCGGTGGAGCAGGGGCGCGAAGAGCAGCACGGAGGAGCGCATGCCGGCGGGAAGCTCGCCCTGCAGGCGGCGCGCGTCGAACGCCGAATGGTCGACCGACATCGTGCCGGCGGCGCGATCCCACGCGATGCGCGAGCCCTGCTCGAGGAAGAACGTGACGAGCTTCTCGACGTCGGTGATCGCGGGGACGTTTTCGAGGCGGAGGGGCGCGTCGGCGAGGAGGGTCGCGCACAGGATCGGCAGCGCGGAGTTCTTGTTGCCGGACGGCGTGATCGTGCCGGAGAGAGGTTGGCCGCCGTTGACGATGAGATCGGGCATCGCGAAGGAGAAAGGAGCAGGGAGAAAGGAGAAGGAGGGCCAGAGGGATTGCGTCGTCGCTGCGCTCCTCGCAATGACAGGCAAGCCGGAATGGCGACGCTCCACTCGCTCACGCTCGTGGCTGCACGGCAAAACAAAAAAGGCGCCCGCGGTGAGGCGGGCGCCGAATTCATTGTGCGTTGACGCGGAGATCAGATCGCGCCGCCGCCTTGCTGGCCTTCGCTGCGCGGTCCGCCGCCGCGATGATCGCGATTGCGCCCGCGGCCGCCGCGATGCCGGCGACGATGGCCGCCATCTTCGAAACGGCGTTCGCCCTCGCCGGAATAGCCGGACTGGCCCTGCTGCGGTTGCCCGCCCTGGAATTGTCCATCGCGCGGGCCGCGGTTGTCGCCCTGATAGCCGCCACGGCCGCGGCCGCCCCGGCGACGCCGGCGGCGGCGATGTTCGTGTTCGCCGTCCTGGCGATGCTCGGCGGGGGCCGGCTGGGCCGCGGGCTTTCCGCCAAAGAGGCCCTTCAACCAGCCGAGGAAGCCGCCGGATTTTTCGACGCTGACGGCGGGACGTTCCGGAGGGAGCGGGCCGCGCTGTTCGAGCCGCGGCTCGCGACGCGGTTCGCGCGGCTCGAAGTTTCGCGGTTCGCGCGGCTCGCGGCGCTCGGGCCGGAAATTGGGACGCTCCTCGCGGTGCGGACGCGTGTCTTCGTCGTGGGTGGTGCCGCCCCAACTGACCGTGGGACGTTGTGCCTGCGCGGGCGGCAGGATGCGGATTTCCGCGGGACCTTCGCTCTTGCTGGCAGCGGCGGGTCGCGGCTGAGGTGTGCCGGGAGCAGGTTCGCTGACCGGTGCAGGCGACTCGCCGGTAACGGGCGGGACGACGGCGACGGACGGCTCGACCCGGATCGCGTCGGGCGCGAGCACCGGGACGCCGGCCGTGGGTTCGGGGGAGAGGCCGGAGGGGGTCGGGGCGGCCTGCTCATGGGCGGGCTCGTTGGCGGGGGTGGACGCGGGCGTCTCGCTCGCGAACGGGTTCTGATATTCACGCACGGGCGTGATCACTTCGACGGCCGTCGGCTTGTAGTCGACGGCTGCCGCCGGCGTCGCGGCAGGGGCCGCGGTGGCGGTGGCCGGGCGTTTGCCGCGGGACAGGCCCGAACCGCGGGCGGTGCCGAAGGAGCCGGCGGGCGCGGACTGGCCGGCGGGAGCGGCGGCGGGCGCCGCATCGCCGGAAGTCGCGGCGGCGGCCATGGGCTGCTCGCCGGACGTGGTTTGTTCTGACATGTTTATCTTTTGTTGCTGTGGCGCTCATTCCGCGCTGGCGGGAGAGCGGCCGGGTTTGGGAGGGCAGGCGGAGCGCAGGAACTGCGGCTCGACGCGTGCGTTAACAACCAAACTTCGCCCGGGACGCGCTCAGGGGCAACTCAAAATCCGAAAAGCGGCAAAGCGGGGCGCGGGCAGCCGGCGCGGACGATACTGGAACCCCGCTGGCGGTGCGGTTTCGCCGGTGAACGCGTCGAACGCGGCCCGATCAGAATCAAGGGCTTGCGCGGGAAAATGGCGGTGGTGCGAGCTTGCCAGAGGCGGCGGCGCCACCCAAGGTCGCGGCCATGGACAAGCTCAAGGAGATTTTTCAGATGCAGGATGCGTTGAACCGCCGGATCGGTGTCAATCTGCCGCCGGCGAGCGACGAGGAAAAGGCCAAGTGGATCCTCAACTATACGCGCGCCCTGCAGCAGGAAACGGCCGAGCTGATCGATTCGGTGCCGTGGAAATGGTGGGCGAAATACCAGAAGTTCGACGAGCAGAACGCGAAGGTGGAGGTGGTCGACCTGTTCCATTTCCTCGTGTCGCTCGCGCAGACGCTCGGGATGACGGCTGACGACGTTTACCAGGCCTACCTGAAAAAGAACGCGGTCAATCACCAGCGGCAGGACAGCGGTTACGCGAAAAAGGACGAGGCGGATTCGCGGCATATCTAACGCGGAGCAGCGCAACAGGATTTGCGGCGGGGCGATTTCCTGTTTTTATCGGTCCCGTGGCCCGCGGAAAAGTTCAAGGCAAACCCCTCAAGCCGCCGAGCGGTTTCGTGGGAAAATCCATCGCACTGTTTCTCGACGCGGTCGAGTGGTGCCTCGCGACCTTCTCGCGCGTCGGCGACAAGCCGGTCTATTCGCGCGCGGAGTTTCCGTGGGTGCAGGCGGTGGAGGCGGATTTCCCGGCGATCCGGGCCGAGCTCGAAAAGGTGATGAAGCGGCGCGACGAGCTGCCGAACTTCCAGGACATCTCGAGCGAGGTGAAGACGATCCAGACCGACAACAACTGGAAAACCTACATGTTCCATGCCTACGGGCTGACCAGCGAGGAGAACTGCCGCGCCTGCCCGGCGACGACGGCCATGCTGAAAAAGATCCCGGGCATGAAACTGGCGATGTTCTCGATCCTCTCGCCGGGCAAACACATCCCGCCGCACCGCGGCGCCTACAACGGCGTGCTTCGCCTGCACCTCGGGCTCATCGTGCCCGAGCCGCGCGAGCAGGTGCGGATTCGCGTCGACGACCAGATCTGCCACTGGGAGGAGGGCAAGTGCCTGCTGTTCGACGACAGTTACAACCACGAAGTCTGGAACGACACGGACCACTGGCGCGTGGTGCTCTTCGTCGATTACGAGCGGCCGGTGTGGTTTCCGTTCAACCTGCTCAACAAGCTCATCATGAGTGCGGCGATGTTCACGCCGTTCATCCGCGAGGCGAACGAGAACCAGGCGAGGTGGGAGAAGGAATTCTACGCGGAGGCGCAGAAGCTGCGGGGCCGCTGACGATGCGGGCTCGCCGGCGGACGCGCGGCCCGCTCAGTGGATCTTGAGGCCGATCGGCACGAGTAGAAAAGAGTCTCGCACCGACGACTTCAGCTGCTGGAACGCGGCGGGATCGGTCTTGCGGTAAATCTCGATCAGCTCATCCTCGGCGCGCAGCCGGCGCAGCCGCTCGTCCTGCTCATACAGCACCATCGCCTCGGCGTCGTTGGGCTGCGCGCCGGTGAGCAGAACGAGCGGATTGAAGTAGGCCGCAGCGACAAGAGCGAGCGGGCCAAACGTCTTCCGATACAGCGGGCTGAGCTCGCGCGCCTTCGCAAATTCGAGCCGGCCCTTCGTGGTGAGCACGTCATGCTCGTCGAGTTCGATGCGCCGCTGCTCCACGGTGAGTCGCGGCAGCACGAGCGCCGGCCCGTCGGTCTCGTGAAACGCGAGCACGGCTGCCGATTTTTTCGGCGCGTCGACGGGCGGAGCATATGCGATTCCCAGGCGTTCCGCGGCCGTCGGTTCGTTGCGAACTTGTGATGGGGAATCCGCCGCCCGGAGCAGGGCTGTTGCCAGCATCACGGCCGCGATGGCCGCGCACTTTCGCCTGTGATCCGGCCGGCTGCTAGCGGGAGACGACATAGGCCGCCGTCACGTCGCAGGCGACGTTGCCGTCCTCGACGACGGAAGCGCGCAGCTTGAGCTTGGCCTTGCCGTAGCGGGCGAGCGCGTCCTTGAACTCGGCGATCGCGGCCTGCGCGGGGCGCTGGCAGATCGCACGGAGATCGCCGATCACGGGGCGGCGGTAGGCGGCGCGGCTTTCCTTCACGACGATGCGCCACTCGACCTTGTTCTCGCCCTCCTTTTCCTCCTTCATCAACTCCCACACCACGCCGTAGCCGGCGAGGGTCGCGAGGGCGACGAGGCTGCCGCCGAAGGCGGTGTTGAGCGAATTCTTGTTCTGCTCCTTCGGTGCCATGAGGACGAGCGCCTGCTCGTCGCTGACCTCCACGCCGACGCCCATCGCTTTCGCGAGCGGGATCATCTCGTGGAGGAAAAGCTCCAACGCGGGAACTTTCACCGATTTCATTTGCCGCCGAAGTTGGAGGAAAAAAAGGCGCTCGTCAAAGCCGACGCGAACCGGAAATGACTGGGTGCAAAGGGGCCGGGTTCTCCGCAAATCATTTAAACGAAGGGGTTCTTTTGGCCCGAACGGGGAGCGCAGTGCGGTTTTGCATGTCCGTGTCGGCCTGAGTCATGACTTACAGGAACCGCCGTCGCGTCCGCACCCTTGTCATTCTCGTCGCGCTCTATGCGATCGTCGGATTCTTCGTGCTGCCGCTGATCATCAAACGCCAGATCGAACGGCGGTTGAGCGCGCAACTCGAGCGGCCGGTGCGGGTGGGCAGCGTGCGCGTGAACCCGTTCGTGCTCTCCGTGGCGGTCGGCCAGGTCGATGTGCGCACGCCGGACGACCACGCGACGATGGCGGGATGGGACCGGCTCTACTTCAATTTCGACGCGATCGGCTCGATTTCCGGCGACTGGGTTTTCGACGACGTCGAGCTCGACGGATTTCGCACGGCGATCGAAGTGAAGCCGGATGGCTCGCTCAACTTCTCCGACCTGATCCAAAAGTTCCGGCAGCCGACGGTGGACACCACGCCTTCGGCCGAGGTCGGGCGCCCGTGGCGGATCAACCGGCTGCGCGTCGCGCAGGCACAGGTGGACTTCACGGATCGATCGCGCACGGAGGAGTTTCACACGACCGTCGGACCGATCAACTTCACGCTGCTCGGATTTCGCACCGCGGGGAAAAAGGGCGCACCGTATCGTTTCAATGCGACGACCGACGCGGGCGAAACGTTCAGTTGGGACGGGACGCTCACGGCCGCGCCGTTCACCTCGGCCGGCGAATGGCGGATCGACCACCTGAAGCTCGCGAGCTACTCGCCCTATTTCGACCGGCGGCTCAACGCGCGCGTCACCGCGGGCGAGCTCACGCTCAGCGGCGACTACGACGCGAATTTCGCGCCGGATCACCGGCAGTTTCGCGTCTCGCACGGCGCCGCCTCGATCAAGGACCTGCGGCTGCTGCCCCGCTCCGGCGACGATCCGCTGCTCGTGCTGGCGGCCGCCGAGGTGACCGGCATCACCGGCGACTTGCTCGTGCCGAAGATTTCGATCGATGCGGTGCATCTCAACGGCGGGCACTTCGCCGCGGCGCGCGATCCGACGGGCGCGATCGATCTCCTCGCGGCCTTCAGCGGAGCGAAAGGGGCGGCGGCCGGCCCGGCGGGCGCGGCCGGGGCCGCGCCGTTCGATCTCAGCGTGCACGAGATCGCGCTGCGCGACTTCGACGGCAAGCTGCGCGACACGAGCGGATCGCGGCCGGTGGAATTCAACGTGACGCGCCTGAACGCGACGCTGAAGGATTTTTCGCTCGCCTCCGGCGCGGCGGTGCCGGTCGACCTGACGCTCGGCCTCGCGCCGCAGGGCACGCTGCATGCGTCCGGGTCGTTCACGGTCGAGCCGCTGCAGGCCGACCTCGATCTCGAGCTCGGCTGGCTCGCGATCCCGCCACTCAGTCCCTATCTCGAGCGAACGCTCGCGGCGCGGATCGAGCGCGGCACCGGCTCGCTGCAGGGCCACCTCAAGCTCGCGCGCACGGGAAACGGTGGGCTCAACGTCGCCTTCCGCGGCGGCGGCCGCCTCGACGATTTCGCCCTCGCGGACGGCGCGCACAACAACTTCGCCGGGTTTTCCCAACTGGCGGCGAACGGCGTGCAGGTGGCGACCGCGCCGAAGTTTTCGCTGTCGATCCGTGAGGTGAAACTGGACTCGCCCTACACTCGTGCCGTCGTCGACCGCGACGGAAAATTGAACCTCGCCGGCCTGGCGGCGGCGAACAACGCCGCGACGACGCCGGCGGCGATCGCGCCGGCCGGTCCGCAGGCCTCCGGCGACGAAAGCGATTCATCGCGGCCGGACATTTCGGTCGACCAACTGACGCTCGCGGGCGGCGACTTCAGTTTCGCCGACCAGTCGGTGGATCCGGCCGCGGAAATCCGCGTCGCGCAAACCAGCGCGGAGGTGCGCAACCTGTCGCTGGCCGAGGCGAACCAAAGCGCGGTGGAACTGCACGCGCTGATCGACGGACGCAGCCCGCTGAGCCTGCGCGGCCGCATCGGCATGCTGGGCACGAATTTCTTTGCGGACCTGACGCTCGACAGCGAACCGGCGGACTTGAAGTCGCTCGCGCCCTACATTGCAAAATACGCCGGCTATCAACTCGCGCAGGGCAGCGTGAAGCTCGAGGCGCGCGCCAACGTCGCCGCGCGGAAGATCGACGCGCACGATACGGTGACGCTCAGCGATTTCGCGCTCGGCGCACCGTCGAACAGCCCGGACGCCGTGAAGGCCCCGGTGCGTCTTGCCGTCGCGCTGCTGAAGGACCGCAGCGGCAACATCGTCCTGCACGTTCCCGTGCAGGGCAGCCTGGCCGATCCGAATTTTCATTTCGGCGCGGCCGCGGGACATGTCTTCACCAACTTGCTGGCGAAGGCGGCGACGTCGCCGTTCGCGCTGCTCGGATCGATGTTCGGCGGCGGCGGCGAGGAGCTCGCGCGGCAGGATTTTGCGCCGGGCCAGGCCGAGCCGACGGGGGAAAGCGCGCGGCGGCTCGCGACGGTGCGGCGCGCGCTCGCGGAGCGGCCCGCGCTGAAGATCGAGATCGAAGGCGGATACTCGGCCGGGGCCGATGCCGCGGCCTTGAAACGGACGAAACTCGACGACCTCGTCCGCGAGCGGTTCCGGCAGGACCACCGCCATGCGCCGCCGGCCGGCGCGATCGAGCTCACGGCCGACGAGCGCCGGGCGACGCTCGCGCAGATGTTCGCCGAGAAGTTTCCA
>DASZPP010000080.1:0-38613 GCA_035549975.1 Opitutus sp. | reverse complement strand
AGGAGCTCGGCTGCAATTTCCTCCGCCTCGCCCATTACCCGCACAACGAATTCATGGCCCGCACCGCCGACGAGATGGGCCTCCTGCTCTGGGAAGAGGTGCCCGTTTACTGGACGATCGAGTTCGACAACCCCGGCACGCTCGCCAACGCCCGCGCGCAACTCACCGACCTCGTCACCCGCGACCGCAACCGCGCCAGCGTCATCGTCTGGTCCGTCGCCAACGAAACCCCCGTCAACGACGCCCGCACCAAATTCCTCAAAAACCTCGTCGACCTCGCCCGTTCGCTCGACGCCACCCGGCTCGTCTCCGCCGCGATGGAGGTCACGACCGATCCCGCCGACCCGAACCACAAGATCGTCAACGATCCCTTCGGCGCCTACACCGATCTCCTCAGCTTCAACGAATACTTCGGCTGGTATGTCGGCCTGCCCGACGACATCGCCAAGGTCCGCTGGACCTTCGGCTACAACAAACCCGTCTTCATCTCCGAGTTCGGCGCCGGCGCGCTCGCCGGCTTCCACGCCGACAAGCTCACGCGCTGGAGCGAGGAATGGCAGGCCGACGTCTACGAGAAGCAGCTCGCGATGCTCTCAAAAATCCCGCAATGGCGCGGCGCCTCCCCGTGGATCCTCTGCGACTTCCGCTCCCCCCGCCGCCCACTCCCCGGCATCCAGGATGGCTACAACCGCAAGGGCCTCATCGGCCAGACCGGCCAGAAAAAAGCCGCCTTCTACGTCCTCCAGAAATTCTACGCCGCGAAAGCAGCCCAAGGCGAAAAGCCGTGAGCGACAGAAAACCTCTTTTCCCGACTCATCTTCTCCGTGCCTCCGTGGTTAATCCCGATTGAGCATTCGAGTCTGATGATTCTCTGATGCTTGGCTCTTGGAGCCTTGGAGCTGCCGCGCCGCTCCGCGGCGCGCTCACCACCTCCACTCCCACCCCACCGTGAATCCGAACGCATCCACGCCCGGATTCGGCTTCGTCATCCCGCCGTTCGACATGTGCTGAAACATCAGCCCGGCGCTCCAACGCACGCCCTTCGCCGTCACGCGCTCGATGCCCGCCCGCCCGAAAAAGTTCAGCGTGAAATCCTGCCCCTGCCCGCCCGCCACGTGACCGTGCCGCGAGTCGATCAGCCCGAACCCGCCGCCCGCTCCGCCGAACACCGACCACGTCCCCGCCGCGTTCCACCACTCCACCGACGGCGACGCCGACACGCCCACGTAGTGCGACTCCGGCCCGTTCTCGATCCACGTCCCGATCAACGTCAGCCGGTTGCGGACCATGATCCGCGATCCATCCGCGAACCCGTGCCCGATGAACTCCGCCCCGCGCCACGAGAGCTGCGTCGGCACCAGCCGATAGGCAATCGGTGTGTTGATCCCGATCTCCCACAGCATCCCCGTCTCGACATTGAGCGCGCTCGTCTCCCACGGCTTCGCCGCCCGCGCCGGCGCTTCCGTCGCCATTTCCGCCTCCGCTGCGAATGAACCCACGCTCGCCCACGCGACCAGCAAAACCATCGCCACGCCCTTGAACCAAGCGCCCCTCCGCGAAGCTGAAATTGAAAAATCTCCCACGTGACCCGCGAGCCTGCTCGTCGAATCGCGCCCGTCAACAGCGGTCGTTTTCCTGTCTCCTGTCTTCTGTCTTCTGAATCCCGTCCTCCTGTCTCCAGCCCTCCGCTCGCTCTGCTTCCTCCTGTAGAATCCGATCCATTCTCCGGTCATCCGTGTGATCCGTGGTCTCTCCGTGGCGCTTCGCGCATTCGTCATCCGTCATTCGGCATTCAGCGCCGCAGGCGCTTCCGCTATTGCAAGCATACCGCACCGGGTCTTTAGCTTTCGCCTCCCGCTTCGACCGCAATGACCCCGGAAGAACTCGCCCGCGCAAAGATCGACACACTCGCCGTGACTCGACGATCGTGCGGGAAGAATTGGTCCCGCGACATCTTGTCCTTCTCCCATGTCATTTGAAACCACACTTTCGGATATCACCAATCGGCTCCGCCAGGGAAAATTCCCCAATGAACAGGCAATCTCGCAGGGCATTGTGCTGCGTGCATTGCAGGAGCTGGGTTGGGATACTTGGGACACGAATGTCGTTTGGCCTGAATTTCAGACGGGGGAAGGTCGAGCGGACTTTGCTCTCTGTCATCCGTCCGCTAAGCCGGCCATTTTTATTGAAGTAAAACAACCCGGGAAATCCGAAGACTCGGTGCGGCAAGCTCTCGCTTACGCTTTCCACTCGGGAGTCCCCTTTGTCATTCTCACAGACGGACGAACTTGGAGCTTTTACCTTCCTGCCGAGCGGGGTAGCTATGAGGAACGGCGCGTCTACAAGGTCGATCTCTTTGAGCGGTCTCCGTCCGAAGCAGCAGCGGCCTTTCACCGCTACCTTGCGCCGACTCGCGTCCGGTCTGGCGAAGCGCTTGAAACCGCCAGGGCCGAATACCGCAGTCGAAACCGGCAGTTACCCCGAGGTTCGCGATCTGAGGGTTCGTGACTGGCTTCGCAGTCAACCGATAAGGCCGATGTAAGAAATTTCGTCGCCCGCATGATGGGAATCCGGGACAGGGTTCGAGCCTTGGCACCCGGCATTGAAGTATTTTGCCAGGCGCTGTTCGTGTTTACCGCCGCACGAGTGGAAGCGAAATGGGGATCAACGGGAAAAGTGAACTGCATCCGAGATGACCAGCTCCATGACTACATCGTCGAAAACAAACCGCGGCAATCCCTCAAATCCGACACGGTAAACCAAATTGCCCAAGCATTCCTCGGCTTGGCGCACATGGATCGAGATTTCACCGACGCCCAAGCTCGATCGAAACTCACTGCGGCGCAGAGGACGACTAAACCGTCCTGATCGAACTCCTCCCCGTCCGCACCCGCGTCCTCCTCCGCATAGGCAGTTCTTCGCCAGCATCTCTTCGCTCCCCTACGCCTGCGCGCTTAGCCGGGCAGCTCGTCACATATCACTCAGTCCACACCCTTCGCGCCTCCTTCGCTTCCTTCGCGCCTTTGCGCTTCGGATCGATCTTCCCGCGGCGCTGTTTCCTCCTTCGCGCTGAAACAAAAAACGCGCGGGGATTTCTCCCCGCGGGTGAATCAAGCGGCAATTTCCCGGCTTATTTTCCGAGATGCCGCCGCACGGCTGCGACCATCGGGCCGACCGCTTGGACCGCCGCGATCAACTGCGCGGACGTGCAGCCGAGTTCCTTGCACCAATACTCGACTTCCCACGGTTCGTGCACGTTGATCCGGCTCGCGTCCTGCGGGCCCCGTTTTTTCAGGTCGTCTGGCATGACTGGACTTTCGTTTTCGGCGATTCCACTTCGCCAGGGTCGTTGAAGCCGGCGCGGGTGGAACGGCGCGCCGGAGGTTCTCCCATCAACTCGCCGCTGGCGCCGTCGCCGGCGCCGCGGCGCCGATGTCGGTGTTCGCCTTCGCGCGGACGGCGCTGCGCTCGACGTGGCTCGCGCTGTGCCACGCCGCGAGCTTGTCCGCCTGCCGCGCGTAGCGGTTGCGCACCGCCGCGTCGAGTTGCTGCACGATCGCCGTGCCTTCCGTCAGGAGCACGCCGAGCTGGGCCGTGCTCGCCACGCCGTCCTGCGTCTCGACGACGTTGCTCTCGCCGGCCTGCTGGAGCGCGTCGCGGTCCGCGCGGAGGTCGGCCACGAAGGTCGCCGACATCTCGTAGGCGGCGAACTTCGCCCGCATCGCCGCCTTTGCGGTTTTCTGCGCATCGGTGTCGCCCGCCTGGTCCTCCAGCCGCGCGAGGAACGCGTCGGCCTGCGTGCGGATCGACGCCTCCGTGGGGTGATCCGGCGGCACGAAGCCGGCGGAGAAGCCCGGCGAGGTGGCATCGATCGCGCGCGCCGTCCGCACGAGTGCGCGCAGGTCGAGGAGGAGCGCGTCGAGGAGCGTCGACTTGCTCACCCGCGCGGGAGTCTGCTGGGCTTTCGCGGCGTCGATCTGGGCGACGGTCGCGTCGAGGGCGGCGAATTGCGTCGCCGCCAGCCCGCCCGCGGCGAAATCGCCGGTGTTGGTTTTTCCAAACGTCTGCACACGCACGAGCCGGTCATACCGGCGCTGATCACGGTCATTCATTGGGAGCCTGACCTTTCTAGTTGGGGTTGTTGGTTTGGGAACTAACGGCAACCAGTTTTCAATTCGAGCCGTGCTTTTTGCAAGCTCAATGCGTGACGATAGCGGGCGTAATATCTTGTTCGCGAGGCGATACGGTTCCGGGTCGATCCGAACCGGCTTAAAACCCCGCTCGCACCGCCCGCGAGGCCTGCTGGCACCGCTCCCGGGCGGGCTGACAACCTTTCCGGCGGTGGTGGGAGCGGTCCCGGCCCGTCTGACACCGCTCCCGGCCTCACTCGCACCTCTCCCGGCTCGAACTCGCACCCCTCCCGCACCGACGCGCACCCACCCCGGGACCCGCTCGCACCGGTTCCGGAGCCTCTCGCACTGACCGCGGGCCCTGCTCGCACCGACCTCCGGGCCAGCTCGCACCAGTCCCGGATGTCCTCGCACAGGTCCCGGGCCAGCTCGCACCGACCGCGGGACGAACGCGGAGCAGTCCCGCCCCCGCTCGCAACGACCGCGGGTGCGTCTCGCACCGGTCCCGGATCGTCGCGCACCGACCCCGGGGCCCGCTCGCACCAACCCCGGGTGCCGCGCGCAGCCTCCCCGCCCGGGCGCGCACCGACCGCGGGGCCTGCTCGCATCGACCTCTCCGCACCCTCGCACTTGGTCAGCGTCCTTCCGACCCAAAGCGCAAAGACGCGAAGAGCTCCAAGGTGACGCAAAGCCCCCACCCGTCACAGGTCACTCGTCACTCTTCACCGATATCCCCGGTCCCCGGTCCTCCGGCCCTGAATCTCCCCGAGCCTTTGCGTTCCCTTCGCGTCTTCGCGCTTAGGTTCAATTCCACCTTCGCCTCAATTCCGGTCGTCTGCCCGGATCCTGCCCGGCCCGGACTTTCGCCGCGCCACGTGGCGGAGGAATTCCTCCGGCGAAAGGTAGTGCGGATTCTCGTGGATGACGCCGTTCAGCACGATGTGCGTGTGCGTCGCGAAGGCATCGGCCAGGACCTGGGCGCTGAACTTGTTCACGTCGTAGGCGCAGGCAAGCGTGCGAATACGTGTAGGCGCTACATGCGCCTTGGCAAGCCGGTGAACACACCTCCAGACTCCAGGCCGTGCCGCGCCCGTCGCCGCCGGCAGGACATCCGCGCGCTTGCGCGACCGGCCGGCTTTCAACTCTCACCTCTCAACTTTCAACCCCTCCCCCCCACCCCATGTCCACGCTTCCTCCCCTCCCGCGCGATCAGCGGAAGATCGACGCCGACCACCTCAAATTGCTTTCGGTCTTTCATTTCGTCTTCGCCGCGCTCGCGCTCGTCGGGCTCGGTTTCCTGTTCCTGCACTGGTTCATGATGCACACGTTCCTCGAGAACCCGGACATGTGGAAGAACCAGAAGGGCGCCCCGCCGCCGAGGGAATTCTTCGCGGTCTTCAAATGGTTCTACCTCTTCTTCGGCACCATGATCGTGGGCGGCGGCGTGTTGAACGCGCTCTCCGGCTGGTTCATCCGCCGGCGCCGCGCACGCATCTTCTCGCTCGTCGTCGCCGGACTCGATTGCCTGATGATGCCGCTCGGCCCCGTCCTCGGCGTGTTCACGCTGATCGTCCTTCTCCGCGACTCCGTCGCCGAAGCCTACACCGCCGCGGCGAGCCCGCCGCCGGCTGGCGGATCCTGCGCCGCGTGACTTGTCACCCGCTGCCTTCCAAGTCAGCTTCCCGAGCCATGCCGGACCAGTCGCCATCGAATGCGGAACCGACCGTTCCGGCCGCGCCTCCGGCTCCGAATCCCGTTCCGCCGCCGGCGGCGAAAAAGCCGGACGCGCCGGCTCCGCCTGCGCTCACGCCCGAGGAGCAGATGGAAGCCTTCGCCCGCGAGTTGAAGGAGAACGACTGGGGCCACCAGCCCTGTTAGGGCGGTTTCAAAGACGGTGGCCCAGCGTAGCGGCGGGCGTCCCCGCCTGCCGAAGTTTGGACGCTCGAAAACCGCAGGCCCAGAGGCCTGCCGCCATAGAGCGTGTCATGCACTTTTATCCCGTGGACGACAGCGTGGTTCGAGCAGCGGCGGGCGTCTCAGCCTGCCGACCTTGCAACGCCGGCAGGCAGGGACGCCTGCCGCTACCCTGGAAAAGTGCATGACACCCTGCTAGTCCCGGCCGCGGGCGATCTACGCGCTGGCGCGGGCCGTGAGCTCTCGATACTTTCAGCCCTCCGCCCCCGACTCTCAGCCCGTCGCCCTGATCGCCTCGTGCAACAGGTCGAATTGCTCCCGCGAGTGGTCGAGCGCGACGCCCAGCTCCTCGGGGCTGATTTCGAGCGCGTCGCCGCCTTCCGGCGTTTTCCGCCAGTAGTCGGTCTCGCCCGGGAAGCCGTGGCCGCACCGCTCGGCCGCGCCGGCCGCCAGATTGAGCAGCTGCGCAAATGGCGAGGCCGCGGGCGGGCAGACGTAGTGGTCGCGAATCGCCGCGACCAGGTCCGCGGGAAACCGCCACTCGCGGAGGATCACCGCCGCCGCCTCGCAGTTGTTCATCCCGGTGAAATTGCTCTCCCAGTCGCCGAGCCGGCCGTGATCGTCCGCGCGATAGCGGAGCGCGCCCGGGCCGTTGCGCGTCAGCCGGTCGAGGGCGATCTTGCCGACCGATCGCAGCAGCCCGGCCGTGTAGGCGGTGCGCGGGTCGAGTTGGGCGGCGCCGGCGAGGTTCTCGATGATCAACGCGGTCAGCAGGGAGTTCTCGCGCAAGCACGCGCCGCTGATGCCGTAGAGCGGGAGCTCGTTGTCGCCCATCTGCGCGACCGCGGCCAGGCCGACGAGCCGGTAAACCTCCGTGTAGCCGACGCACGCGAGCGCATCGTCGAGCGAGCCGTAGGGCTGGCCGCGGTTGTAGAATGCGCTGTTGCTGATCCGGATGATGCGGGCCGTGAGCGCCGTGTCGCGCCGGAGCAGATCGGTGATCTCGCCCAGGTCGGAGTTCGGATCGAGCAGGAGGTGCCCGAGCTGGGACATGATCCGCGGCGCGGCCGGCAGTGTCTTGACGACGTGCAGCAGCATCTCGCGCGAAATCGGCGTGGCAATCATCGGTGATTTTATCGGCGCGTTCGCGCCCGTGGTTAACGGGAAAGCGATCCGCGGTCAGCCGCCAGCGATCAGCCCGCAGCCTCGAGCTCCAATCGCTCGAGCGCTCCCGTCTCCGAGCGCGTCCTGTTCTTTCTGGTGTAGCGGCCGTCATCCCGGCGGCCATTTTCCGACGTGGCGGTCGGGACGACCGCCACTGCCCAAAATCCAAATGCGACGGCGGATCGGCATCACCCGTCGCGCACCGCGACGCGTCACTCCTCGCCCGGCGCGAACAGCAACTTCCGCAGCCGTGCGCACACCGCCGCGTTTCCCGCGAAGTAGAAGATCCGCGACATTTTCAGGTCGAAGGTCTTCAGGGGAAACTCCTCCCCTTTCGGAAAGATCACCTGCCCACCGCCGGCGAGGCACAGCGGCACGGCGGCGGCGATGTCCCAGACTTTCACGTTGTGATCGACGGTGCCGCCGAGGATGCCGATCGCCACATACGCGAGGTGCAGCGTGCTGCTGCCGAGCCCGCGGATCTTGAAATTCGTGACGAGCGCCGTCGCCTGCGCGGCGAGGCTTTTGTCGTGGGGACTGTGGAAGCCGACGAGCATGGCCGCGTCCGGCGGCGCCTCGTTCACGCACGCCGGCCGGTCGCCGTCGAACAAACCCAGGCCCGGCCCGCCCTGGATCAGCTTCCGCCGTGCGAGATCGTAAACCACGCCGAACACCGGCCGCCCCTGCTCGAGCAGCGCGAGCGAGATCGCGCAATGCGCGATGCCCATCACGTAGTTGTTCGTGCCGTCGATCGGATCGAGCACCCACGCGAACCGGCTCGTCAACCCGATCGGCCCGGTCACGTGCGCGAGTTCCTCGCTGAAAAACTGGTCGTCGGGAAATTCCGCCGCGATCGCGCGCGCAATGTTCTCCGAGATCGCAAGATCGACGGGCGTCACGCGCGTGCCGTCGGCCTTCCAGTCGCAGCTCGTGCGGCCGAACTCGCGGTGAAACAGGTCGGTCTGGGCGAGCACGACGCGTTTCGCGGCTTCGGTGCGGGCGATGAGATCGGGGAGCGGCATTCAACCGCGAATGCACGCGAATTCACGCGAATGACCAATCAAAATCCCGTCGCCGGCGATTTTCCGCCATGTCCCGCGGCGGCCTCCGCGAGACAGGCGCCCGGCGTGGCCGCCGGCCCATCCGGGTGCATGCGCGCGGCCACGCCTTTTTGAAGTTCATATCTTTCGCGGGCCGTTTTTTCCTTCCGATCGTCAAGCCGGCGATCGCCCGCGGCGACGCATCCCTGCCTTGCCGCGCTCGCGGACAACCCTCGTTTCCTCCCATGCGCCTGTTCACCCCGACTCTCCGCGCGTCCGTCCTCGCGGCCGCCACGTTCGGCGCCGGCCTCGTCCTGCGCGCCGACGAACCGTGCAATTGCGATGATCATCAGTTCACGTTCGGCGGCGACCTCAGCCGGCGCGAGATTCCGGCCAACATCGCCGTCAGCGGCACCAACCTGCCCGACACCTTCGCCGCGGAGGTTCATGGCAAGGGTTTCACCGTCGCCGTCAACGGCCTGCCCGCCGGCCACTACACGGTCGAGATCGACCTCGCCGAGACGGAATTTCACGAGGCGGGCCAGCGGGAGATGACGATCCGCGGGCTCGCCGGCAGCGGGTTCGACGAGCGCTTCGATCCCTTCGCGCGCGCCGGCGGTTTCGCGAAGGCGCTGCGGATCACCGGCACGCTCGAACACGAGGCCGACCCGATCGGCGGCCCGCTCTTCCTCACCTTCATCGCGCGGAAGCACGACGCGTTCTTCAACGCGATCCGCGTTCGCGATGCCTCGGGCCAGCTCGTCGCGCGCGTCACCGCCGCGGAGCTGCGCGACTTCTATCCGCCCGAATCCCTGGTGGTGCCGGACGTGAAGGGGCCGGAGATTTTCCGCGACCCGGATAAACCGGTGGCCGCGCGCGTCGACGACCTCATCCGGCGCCTCTCGATCCGGGAGAAGGCGGAGCAGCTCACGAACTCGACGCCGGCGATCCCGCGGCTCGGCATCCCGCCTTACGATTACTGGAACGAATGCCTGCACGGCGTCGCCCGCGCCGGGCTGGCGACCGTTTTCCCGCAGGCGATCGGGCTGGCGGCGATGTGGGACGCGCCATTGCTGCACCGCGTCGCCGACACCATCGCGACGGAGGCGCGGGCGAAACATCACGAGGCGATGCGCCACCGGAACTACGCGCGCTATTACGGGCTCACCTTCTGGACGCCGAACATCAACATCTTTCGGGACCCGCGCTGGGGCCGCGGCCAGGAAACCTACGGCGAGGATCCCTTCCTCACCGGCCGGCTCGCCGTCGCGTTCATCACGGGATTGCAGGGCGACGATCCGCGCTACATCAAGGCGCTCGCCTGCGCGAAACACTTCGCGGTGCACAGCGGGCCCGAGCCGGAGCACCACCGCTTCGACGCGCGCCCGCCGGAGGAGGATTTTTACGACACCTATCTTCCGCAGTTCGAGGCCGCCGTCCGCGAGGGCCACGTCGGCGCCGTCATGGGCGCCTACAACTCCGTCTACGGCGTGCCCGCCAACGCGAGTCACCTGCTGCTCGACGACCTTCTGCGCGGCCGGTGGGGCTTCGACGGCCAGGTCGTCTCCGACTGCGGCGCGATCACCGACATCTGGGGCGGACACCATTTCGTCGCCACGCCCGAGGAGGCCTGCGCGCGCGCGCTCAAGGCCGGCTGCGACATCGAGTGCGGCACGATCTACTACGCGCTGCCGCGGGCGTTGAAGGAGGGCCTGATCACCGGCGCGGACCTCGACCACGCCCTGCGCCATGCGCTCACGGCGCGTTTCCGGCTCGGCCTGTTCGACCCCGACGCCCGCGTGCCCTACGCGCAGATCCCGTTCTCCAAGCTCGACGCGCCCGAGAACGGCGCGCTCGCACTCACCGCCGCCCGCGAGTCGATCGTGCTGCTCAAGAACGACGGCGTGCTCCCGCTCGACCGCACGAAGCTCAAGCGCATCGCGGTGATCGGCGCCAACGCCGACTCCGAGAAGATGCTCCTCGCAAACTACAACGGCGAACCGTCGCACCCCGTCACGATCCTGCAGGGCATCAAGGCGGCCGCCGGCCCCGCCGTGGTCGAGTTCGCCACCGGCTGCCCGCTCGCGTTGCCGAAGGGCGAAGCGGTCGACCGGAAGTCGCCGGACTTCCGGCACGCGCTCGAGCTCGCCCGCCGCGCGGACGTCGTGATCTACGTCGGCGGGCTCACGGCCTCGCTCGAGGGCGAGGAGATGCCGGTGACGCTGGACGGTTTCCTCGGCGGCGACCGCACGAAGATCGAGCTGCCCGCGTCGCAATCCGCCCTGCTCCGGGCGCTGCACGCGACCGGCAAGCCGGTGATCTTCGTGAACTGCAGCGGCAGCGCGATCGCGATGCCGTGGGCAGCGGACAACCTGCCGGCGATCGTGCAGGCGTGGTATCCGGGGCAGGCTGCGGGCACCGCCGTCGCCGACGTGTTGTTCGGCAACACCAATCCCACGGGCCGGCTGCCGGTGACCTTCTACCGCTCGACCGCCGACCTGCCGCCGTTCGACGACTACGCGATGGCGAATCGCACGTATCGCTATTTCGCCGGCAAGCCGCTCTTCGCCTTCGGCCACGGCCTCAGCTACACGAAATTCAGCTACGGCCCGCTCCGCCTCGCTCCAAAGCAGGTCGCGGCCGGCGGCACCGTCTCGTTTGAACTCGACGTCACGAACACCGGCGAGCGCGACGGCGACGAGGTCGTGCAGGTTTACGCGCACCACGCGGCGGTCGCCGGCGAGGAACGCGTGGCGCGCGAAAGCCTGTGCGCGTTCCAGCGCGTCTCGGTTCCCCGCGGCCAGAGCGTCACGGTGAAGTTCGCCCTGCCCGTCGCCCGCTTCCGCCGCTGGGATGCAACGAAGCACGCCTACGTCATCGACCCCGGCGCCTGCGAACTCCGCGTCGGCGCCGCCTCCGACGACATCCGCCAGAAAGCCATCGTCACCATCGCCGGCGGGAATACCACCGCGTAGCGGGCTTACGATCGCCTACTCGTAGTCGTAGAGCTTCGGGTCGCGCCTCGGCGGCGGGCGGCGCACGCGGAAACGGTGCTTCGGCTCCTTCGGGTCCGGCGGCGGTCCGCCTTCGCCGCCCATCCCGCCCATGCCCATCTCGTCGCCGTAGGGATCGCCCTCGCCCGCACCTTCCGGGCCGCCGCCGAGCTGGTCCTCGAGCGAATCCGGATCGGCGCCCTCCTCGAGCTTGCGCACGACCTCCTCCATCTCGCCGTCGATCTTCTCGCCGGTCAGCTCGGACATCCGCCGCATCATGCGGGCCATCGCGCGCGGGTCGTTTTCATCGACGCTGGAAAACTCCTTCTCCATCGCGCCCATCGCCGCCTCCATCCGCGCGTCCTCGGCCGGGTCGCCGCCTTCCCCGCTCGCCTTGCCTGCTGCTCCTTTGTCCTCCTTCGCCCGGCCGGTCACGGCGAAAGCCGACACCAGCTTCCGCATCCGGAATCCCGGATTCGCCGGACATTTCGGGACGCTATTCCCCTGCGCGAGCGTCTTCGCGTAGAACTGGTAAATCGTGTTATTGTCCGGGCAGTAATACTCGTAGATCGGCATGGAAATCAGGGACCACGAATTTACCCGAATGAGCACGAATTCAAGTCCGGGCTTCGCATCGATCCGCGTTTATTCGTGGTTTTTGTTTTTGGCGAGTTGATGGCCGTGCTGGACGATCGCCGTGCGGCGGTTCAGCCGGTCGAGCACCGTCGCGAGCCGGCGGCGTTTCTCCTCCTTCTCGGCAAACATCTCCAGTTGCCCCGGCCCCTCCTCGACGCTGGAAAATTTCACGCTCACCAGCCGCAGCGGCCGGCGTTTCCGCCACGCGGCGCGCAGCAGCGGCGCGACCAGCGGATAAAACGGCGCCTCGAGGTCGGTCGCGCTGGCGAGCGAGTGCGCGTGCGACTCCTGCGTGAAATCCGGATAGCGCACCTTGATCGTGATCGTCCGCACATGCTTTCCATCCTCGCGGATTTTCGGCAGCAGGTCGTCGATCATCCCTTTCAGGATGCGCTCGATCTCGCCGAAATCGCCGATGTCCGCGCCGAACGTCTCCTGCTGCGAGTAGCTCTTCGCATCCTCGCGATCCGTGTGCACCGGCCGGTCGTCGATGCCGCGGGCGCAATCGACCATGTCCCGCCAGCCGTTGCCGAAGATCGCCTTCAGCTCGTCCTCGGTGCGCGCGAGGATGTCGCGCACGAATTTCAGGCCGTGGCGCCCCGTGAGCACCGCCTCGGTCTTTTCGCCGACACCCGGCAGCTTGCCAATCGGCAACGGCGCGAGGAACGCCTCCTCCGTGCCCGGCGGCACGACGACGAAACCGCGCGGCTTGCGGAGCTTCGAGGCGATCTGCGCCACGAGTTTGTTCGACGCGATCCCGAAGGACGCCGTGATCTGCAACTCGTCCCAGATCCGCCGCTGCAGCCCGCGCACCGCCGTCTCGATCGCGGTCATCGTCTCGAGCGCGCACGGCCCGATATCGAGGTAACCCTCGTCGATCGAGTTGCGCTGCACGACCGGCGTCAACGTTTCGCACAGGTCGAACATCCGCCGCGACACCTTCGAGTAGAGCCCGGCGGTGTGCGGCAGCATGATCAAATCAGGACAGACCTTCAGCGCGCGCTGCGTCGGCATCGGCGTGTAGACGCCGCAGGCGCGCGCCTCGTAGCTTGCCGACGAGATGATCCCGCGCTCGCGGCCGCCCACCGCGCACTTCGTGCCGCGCAGCTCCGGCTTGAGCGCGAGCTCGCACGACACGAAGAACGCGTCGGCGTCGAGGTGAACGATGGTCGGCAGCGCGGGCACGCCATACTTTCGCGTTCCATCGTCAAAAAGCGGAGCGAAAAAGAATCGAATCAGCGGTCGACCCGATGAAAGTCGAGCCGGAGCCCCGCGTGTAGCCCGGCGCTCCTCCCCGCGCTTTAGGCGCATAACAGCGCGGGCTGAAGCACCGCGCTACGTTTCGAGGTCCGGCGCCGCCGGTGAGTGCGGCTGTCAGGGCAGAGTTCGAAAAAGCGTAGCCGCGAGCATGAGCGAGTGGGCGAATTCTCCGCTGGCCCACGCTTGCCGCTACCACGGCATCGGCAGCGATCGTTCGACTTGAAACGCCCTAAAGTTCCACGCCGTGTCCGCTCAGGCCGGGCAGCTTGAAATGTTCGCCGTGCTGCGCCGCGAGTTCCGCGAGCGCGTCGGTGTTCGCGGTCGCCGCGACCACGACCAGTTCATCGCCGCTGCACACCGCGAGGCACACGCGCTGCGTGTGGCCCCACTCGGCTTTCGCCGGCGTGTAAACCAAGACGGTGTCCTCGTGATCGTTGACGCCGACGATCCGGATCCAGCCACGCCGGTTCATCACCGCGTCGGCCGCGGCGAACATCGCGGCCCGCTTGCCGGCGGCGACGGGGGCGCGCAGCGCATAGACGCCGACGCTCGCCGCGCGCACGGCGGCCAGCGCCTGGCGTGCTTCGGGCGGGGCACTCTTGATGAAATGCAGGCCGGTGCGCACGGTGGTCAGCAAGACGGGGCCGACGTTGACCTGGACCCGCGTCGTGGCCGGCACGTCGAGCGCCGCGAAAACCTGTTTGCGCAACGCGACGGCATCACGGCCGAGGGTGATCAGGTTGACGATGGCGATCGCCGCGAGCACGACGCAGAGCGCCATCCCGATAAGGAGCCAGCGCCAGATCGAATGCCGGCGCGGCTCCGAAGACGAAGCGGGTGAGGTCGGCATGGCGGCAGGCTCCCATGATAATCGACGCGGGAAAGATCAGGCCTTGTGCTCGGGCGCGATCTTGAGGTGCTCGAGCGGATCGATGTGAAGGTTCTTGCCGAGCGCCGCGAGCTGCTCGGGCTTGATGTCGCCGACGACGTTCACGAACACCGCGTGTTTCTCGCCGGTGTCGAGCACGGTCACGACGACGCCCTCGATGCCATCGCTGCTGTTCGTTTTCACGAAGATGGCGACGTCCTCGTCCTTGCCGCCCTGGCGCGCGGTGACGATTTTCGCCCAACCCTCGTTCTCGAGCTGCTGGCGGATTTTCTCGACGCGCGCGGTCGTGTCCGCGCGGGTCTCGTCATTGTAGCCGACGACGTTCACGTGGACCCGCTTCAGGTTGCGAAGCAGGGAGGCGACCTCCGGGTTGTCCTTGTCGACGAAGACCGAGGCGAACTTCAGCACGGCGGGGTGAAGATTGACTTCGACATATTCGCACCCGTCGGCGGGCACGAATTTGCCGAGGTCGACGGCGCCCGGCTCGGCGGCACGGGCGGTGAGGGAAACGAGGGAACAGGCCAGGGCAAACGCAGTGAGGCGGAGAGGTTGTTTCATGGGAATCGGAGTTTGGGTTGAGTGAACCGGGGCGTTCCCGGATGCTGGAAAACACCGGCACGCGCGAAAAGTTACACGGTTGGTTCGCGGAATCCGCCGCGATCGCGGGAGAATGCCGGGATCGGCCCGCCAGAATCCCATGGAAGTTGCGCCGCCGGCACGATCACACCGCTTCGGCGTTGCGCGCGGGCGCGGCATTTGCCAATTTCCACCTCTTATGGGACGCCAGTGGCTTCACGCAAAACGCGCGATCGTTAACCTCAAGAAAGGTCAGGTCGTCGGCAAACTCGTCAAGGAGATGACCGTCGCCGCCAAGCTCGGCGGGCCTGATCCCGCGGGAAACCCGCGGCTTTTCGCCGCGCTCGAGAAGGCGCGAAAGGCCAGCGTCACGCGCGACGTGATCGAGCGCGCCATCGCCAAGGGCGCCGGCGTGGGCGGCGACAAGACCGCGATGGAGCACGTCGTGTTCGAGGGCTACGCGCCGCACAAGGTGCCGGTGATCGTCGAGGTCTACACCGACAATCATCAGCGCACGGCACCGGAAATCCGGGTGCTGTTTCGCAAGGGCTCGCTCGGCGGCGCGGGCAGCAACAAGTTTCTTTTCGACCATGTCGGCATCGTCGAGGCCCACCACGCCGATCCCGCGGTCGATCGCGAGGCGGCGGCCATCGAGGCCGGCGCCAACGACGTCGAGGCGCTCACGCACGAGCAAAATGACGACATCCCGGGCGATCGTGCCGGCGCGCGCTTCATCACCGACCGCACGGCGGTGCATGCGGCGTCGACGTGGCTCGCGCAGAACGGCTGGACCGTCGTGACGAGCGAAATCGGCTACCTGGCGAAGACGTTCCCCGAACTCGACGAAACGGCGCGGGCCGAGGTGGGCGAATTCCTGCAGGCCCTCGACGATCACGACGACGTCCAGCGCGTCTGGGCGGCGGTCAAATGATGTGACCGCCCACGGGCGGCCACCGTCATCAGGGATTCACCGGGGGGAACCCGGGAAAGTTTCTGCCGGTCAAAGCATTTCCTAACCATGAAAAACATCTCTCCGAAACAGCACGCGTGCGCGCTGGTGCTTGTGGCCGCGGTCATCGCCGCCGGTTGCGAGGGCACCGGACCCAACACCCAGCGCGGCGCCGTCGGCGGTGCAGCGCTCGGCGCGCTGGCGGGCGCGATCATCGGCAATAATTCCGGCGGTGGCGGGCATGCCGCCGGCGGCGCACTGATCGGCGCGCTCGCGGGCGGCCTCGCCGGCGGTGCGCTCGGCAATGCGCGCGACCACGAGACCCACCAGGTCTATTATTCCGAGGATCAGGCCGCGACCAACGTCCAGGTCTCGGAGCCCCCGCCGCCCCCGCCGCCCCCGCCGCCCAGCGAAATGACCGGGCCGGCGCCGACGCCGGATTCGGTCTGGATTCAAGGCTACTGGGCGCTCGACGACCATGGCGGTTACTACTGGATCCGCGGTCACTGGGTCATTCCGCCGTCGCGCGAATACACCGTTTATCACCCGCCACACTGGCGGCACCGCGGCGGCACCTACATCTACGTCCGCGGTTACTGGCACTGAGCCGGCTTCAGTCTCCAAGGTCGAGCCCGACGTCCCCCGTCGGGCTTTTCTTTTGGCGAGTCCGGCCTTTGTAGCGACGAGCGATTGTCTGAGAACAAGGCAATCCCGCGGATCCGCAGGTCGACGCCAGCCGGTTCCCATCAAGTCAGGCCCTTCGAACTTTGCGGGCGGCTTGACGCGGCAATCGTTCACACTCGCCGCGGGTAAGCGGCCCACCGGTTCCGGCGCGCCGGCCAGCAAAAGGGCCGCGCTTCGGCCGGCCCTCTTTGTTCGCTACGGCGGTTTCAAAAAAACTGTAGCTAAAATCTGCCGCGAGGTAACGGCGGTCGTCCCGACCGCCATGGTCGGAAAAGGGGCGTCGGGACGACGGCTGCCACCCCCGATGCAACGGCTACACTTTTAATGAAACCGCGGTTGCGCGCTCAATGCTCAGTGATCGCGGGCGTCACGGCGATCGTCGGGGCGGCGATCGTTGTCGTTGTTATTATTGTTGTCGTTGCGCGGCGGAGGAGGCGGCGGCACAGGGTGCGGCGCCGCATGCTGAACCGGCGCGGCGTGTTGCACGGGCGGAGCGACGCGTTGCTGCACCGGTCGGGAGGATTGATTCGGACGCGGAATCTCGCGCGCCGGTTCGACGCGCCGGACCGGCGGCGGCACGTTCGTCCGCGGCGCCTCGCGCCGTTCGGGTGGCGCGGGATGCTGCACCACCGCCGGCGCCTCACGACGCCCGGGGGGTGGTGGCACCTGCCGGACGGTCGGGGGGACCACGGCCTGCGGCGTCTCGCGATGATCCGGCTGCTCCTCGTGCCGCTTGTTTCGATCTTCGTCGCGCTGCGGCGGCGGCACGGGCACGCGCTGCGGCGGGTTGTGGGCCGGAGCCGCGCGATGTTCCGGCGCCGGCTCGCGCTGGCGCTCGTGCGGTGGCGGCACGATCCGATGATCCGACGGCTGGGGCGTGGGCCGGCGAGGCGCAGCATGAGCGGGCTCCTGCCGGTGCTCCGAAGGCGGCAAGTGATGCGTCGTGTCCCGATGCGCGGGCGGCCGAACGCGGTTGCGGTCGAAATGCGGCGCGCCCGGAGGCGGCGCCGGCTGGCGCACCTCGCGATGCGGTTCGTTGAAGGCGTGATGCGGCGGCGGCCGGCGGCCCGCGGGCGGATGCCATTGCTGCCATCCGTGATTCTCCGGCCCGTGGAAATCCCGATGCCGCCAGTCGTGATGCTCGCGCCAGTGTTCGCGCGGATGCGGGTCGTGCCAGATCGAGCGATGGCCCCAGTCGCAGTCGTAGCTCAACCAGAAGCCGACGCCGAACGCCGCCCCCCATGTGATCAACGGCCCTGGGAAAAAGTCCGGCGGCTGGTCGACAAAGATGATCTCCGGGTCGTAGCGCGGCACGTAGATCACGTCCGGCTGCGCCGGAACCACGCGAATGTAGCCATCCTCGACGACCACCTGCTGCTCGGTCGTGCTGACGAGCGTGCCATTCGCCATGGCCCGCGCCCGGGCGCGCTGGATCGCGGCCATCACGTCATCCGGCTGGTCGAGGTAGGCGGAGCCGAGTTCCCCCGCCCACTCGAGATTCTCGTTCATCCAGTGGACGAGCTCGGGATAGTGCGCGAGGCTCTTGACGCTGTCGTCCCACGCGCGGCTGTCGACGTCGTTCGGATCGCCGCCGGCGTCGAGATAACGCGCCGCGAGCACCACGTCGTCGGTTGCCGTCGAGGCCGGCAGGATGATCGCGATCAACGCGTCCGGATAAAGGGCGATGGGCGCCACGAGTTGTTCGAGCGCATCGGGCGGACCCGCGACCGGCGGCGGCGGCGACTGGGCCTCGACCTGCATCGGGGCGACCACGCAACCGGCGCTGAGCAACGCGCACAGAAAACAGATGATCCAGGAATAGGGTTTCATAACGATTGGGGCTGAGGGGTAAGACGCAGGCGATGACATGATGGGTTACAGACACCGGAAGCCGCGGACCGTGCGCCTCGTCTTTCTCCCAAGGCGACAACACCAATAACCGCGAGCGCGCGCAACACAATCGCCGCAGCTTCCCGGGCGGCGGCCGGCCTGGAGGTTCGGTAACCGGTCAATCTTCGTGATGCGTGAACCAGAGTGCGGTGATCAGCAGCGCGAACACGAGCGTCGGCCCGATGACCCATAATGGGTGAAATCGCATGTTCCAGTGCTCCACCGCCCACCAGACCCACGCGCATTTCGCGAGGACCACGATCCACGCCATGCCCATGAACCACCGCATGCGTCGCGGATGTTGGGCGACATCGAAGTGAATGGGGTGATTCACGCCGCCAGACTACTCCGCCGGACCGGGCACCGCTCCGCGTAAATTGCCCAAGGCGCCGCTGAAATTGGCGCGCGCGACGAGACGTGATCCGTCGCCGGAAGAGGATCGTAGTCACCCGTTGAAAACCCGGCGCACGCGCGATTGTTTCAGACAAACGTGGATCGATCGTCCGCCCGGTGTTCCGCTTTGGGCGCGCGATGCGTTGTTCTCGGAGGCCGCGAGCTTGCTCGCGCTCAGTCGCGCCGGCGAGCTGGCGACCTACCGGTTGCCGTAATCAAATCGGAAGGCCGTGCGATCGTTCGGCCCCGGCATTGCTCGACCGGCAGAGACGGTTCTCCGAACCGTCCGTGGAAACCTGACGCCATCGGCGGACGGTTCGGAGAGCCGCCCCGACCACGTCAACCCGAAGCCGCCGTCCGCCACTTCCGCAACGCCTCCCCCGTCAACGACGCCGCATTCGCCTCGATTTCCTTCCGCGGCCCCGCAAACACGACGTCGCCGCCATCGCGTCCGCCGCCGGGGCCGAGGTCGATGATCCAGTCGGCGAGGTTGATCACGTCGAGGTTGTGCTCGATCACGATCACGGTGTTGCCCGCGTCGCGCAGCTTGAAGAGCAGGTCCATCAATTTCTGGATGTCGACCCAGTGCAGCCCCGTCGTCGGCTCGTCGAGGATGTAAAGCGTCGAACCCTGCTGGCGCTTGCTCAACTCGAGCGAGAGTTTGATGCGCTGCGCCTCGCCACCCGACAGCGTCGTCGCCGACTGGCCGAGTGTCAGGTAACCGAGCCCGACCGCGTCGAGCGTCGCGAGCTTGTCGATCACCCGCGGAATATTCCGAAACAGCGCGATCGCCTCGCGCACGGTCAGGTCAAGCACGTCCGCGATCGACTTGCCGTGGAACAGGATCTCCAGCGTCTCGCGGTTGAACCGCCGCCCGCCGCAGCTCGGGCACGGCACGTAGGCGTCGGCCATGAACTGCATGTCGAGCTTGATCACGCCGTCGCCCTGGCAACGCTCGCACCGGCCGCCGGGCACGTTGAAGGAAAACCGGCTCGCCTTGTAGCCGCGCACTTTCGCCAGCGGCACCTGCGCGAACAGGTCGCGGAGCAACGTCATCAGGTCGACGTACGTCGCCGGGTTCGACCGCGGGCTGCGGCCGATCGGCTCCTGGTCGACCTGCACGAGCTTCTCGAAAAAATCGAGGTTCTCGATGTGCCGGTGTTTCCCGGGAAGCGCCTTCGCGCCATTCAGCTTTCGCGCGGCCGCGGCGGCGAGCACGTCGTTCACGAGCGTGCTTTTTCCCGAGCCGCTCACGCCCGTCACGCAGGTCAGCAATCCTACCGGAAAGCGCGCATCGATGCCGCGTAGGTTGTTCGCCCGCGCCTCGCGCAGCGTCAGCCACGCGCCGCCGGGCGATTTCGTCGCGGCGTCCTTCAGGACCGCCAGCGTCCGCGCCAGATATGGCCCGGTGCGCGACACCTTGGCCGAGAGCCGCGCGCACTCCGCCGGCGTGCCTTGGAACAGCAGCCGCCCGCCCTCCACGCCCGCGTCCGGCCCGAGCTCGATCAACTCGTCGGCGATCCGCATCGTCTCCTCGTCGTGCTCGACCACCAGCACCGTGTTGCCGCGCTCGCGCAAGGCGACGAGCGTCTCGAGCAATTTCTGGTTGTCGTGCGGGTGCAGCCCGATGCTCGGCTCATCGAGCACGTAGATGACGCCCATCAAGCCCATGCCGAGCTGCGTCGCCAGCCGCACGCGCTGCGCCTCGCCACCCGACAGCGTCGCGTAATCCCGATCGAGCGTCAGGTAACCGAGCCCCGTCTCCTCGAGAAAATGCAGCCGCTGCTCGATGCCGGTGACGACCTCGCGCACCGCCTCGTTCACGCCATGTGCCGCCACGAGTTCCCGCGCGAACGTGTGCGCCGCCGCCACGTCCAGCGCCATGAACTGCGGAAACGTCAGATAGGGCCGGTCTTCGACCGGCCCATCGTTCGCCGCTTCGCCATTCGCGGGCCGGTCAGAGACCGGCCCTACTCCAATCCGCACCGCTCCGCTCCGCGCATTCAGCCGCGTCCCGTGGCATTCCGGGCATTCGCCCGCGACCATGAACGTCGTCAGCCGCGCCTGGAATCCCTCGCTGTCCGTGTGCCGCCAGCTCTCCTCGAGATCCGCGATCACCCCGGCAAACGGCATCGCGCGCGCCTCGCGCATGCGCCGCAGCTTGAACGCGAACTGCCGCTCGCCCGCGCCGAACAGGATCGCCTCGCGCGTCTCCTCCGGCAGCTTCTTCCACGGCACGTCGGGATCGAACGGCAGTTGCTCGGCGAGCTGCTTCAGCAGCGCATTGTGTTTGATGATGAGATTTTTTCCCCCGATCCGCCACGGCTTCACCGCACCCTCGCGCACGCTCTTGTCCGGATCCGGCACGATCAGCTCCGGCACGAAACGCAGCTTTTTCCCGAGCCCGCCGCACGTCGGGCACGCGCCTTCGCTGTGGTTGAACGAAAAATGCCGCGGCGTGAGCTTCTCGAAAACATCGCCGCAAATCTCGCACGCGAGCGACTGGCTCAACGCGAGCTCACGCCACGGCGCGTCCGGCGTCTTCTGCGCCAGCACGATCGCGCGGTCGCGCCCTTCGCGAAACGCCGGCTCCAGCGAGTCCGCCAGCCGGCTCCGTTGATCAGCCGTCGCGACCAGCCGGTCGACCACCAGGTCCACGACGATCTCCTTCCCGCCCGCGCCGGTCGGAATCAGCTTCGGCTCGTCGAGATTCTTCACCTCGCCGTCCAGCCGCACGCGCTGAAATCCCCGCTGCCGCAACCGCGGCAGCTCGTCCCGCAGCACGCTCGGCTTCGCCTTCAGCGCCGGCGCGAGCAGCATGATCCGCTCCCCCGCGCACTCGGCGAGCACGCGCTGCACGTTGTCGTCGAGCGAGCGCTGCACCACGCGGCCGCCGTCCTTCGGACAACGCTGCTCGCCGACGAGCGCCCAGAGCAGTTGCGCGTAGTCCGCGATCTCCGTCGCCGTCGCGATCGTGCTGCGCGGCCCGCCCATCCCCGTGCGCTGCTCGATCGCGAGCACCGGCGACAGCCCATGGATGAAATCGACGTCCGGCCGCTTGAGTTGCTCGAGCACCTGCCGCGCCTGCGTCGAGAGCGACTCCATGTATTTCCGGTAGCCCTCCGCGTAGATCGTGTCGAAGGCCAGCGACGACTTGCCCGAGCCGCTCGGCCCCGTGATCACGACGAGCTTGCCCCGCGGGATGCGCAACTCGAGATTCTTCAAGTTGTGCTCCCGCGCCCCCTTCACGTGGATGTGCGTCGCAGCCTGCATGCGTGAAACGCGCAACTTACCGTTTTCCCCGCCGCGTCAAAGCGCGATCTGCGAAATCCGGCGACGGTGGGAATCCCGCCGTCACTCCGCCAACACGCATTCCATCTCTGCAACGCCACGTATGGAGTGCGGCGGCTCGACGCCGCTTTCCGACGGCGCGGCTCGACGCGCCGCCTCCGCTTCAGATTTGACCGCGATCCTTGCACCGCAAAACCGCGAATGGACGCGAATGAACGCAAATAAAAATCCAGCGATGCTGCAGGCACGAGAAGCGACGATGCGACATTGGAAAACGCGAAAAATCCGAAGCTTGGGCCCCGGGCTGCCGACATTCGCGTTCCTTCGCGTCCATTCGCGGTTAACCCGGGTCTCCCCATCAAAGCGGCGTCGAGCCGCCGCACTCCCAAAACCTCGCCCCGCGCCGCCTCCATTCGCTCCACGACTCCCCCCACCCCTCTCCGCTTCCTCTGCTTCCTCCTGTAAACCGGTTCGAGTTTTCAATCGGCAATCTTCATTCGCCAATCGGCAATCCCCTCGCTCGCACCACAGCGCCACGGCCGGAGGTTCACCGCCTTATCCGCAGCACATCGAACTCCGCCCGGATCCCCGCCGGCCCAAACCGGGCATCGTCGTCCAACAGCTCCGGATGCCGCCAAAAACCGATGAAGAACTCGAACTTGCCCGACTTCTTGTCGAGCATCGGGCCCCCATCGACCAGCGAGAAGCTGTGGCGAACCTTTTCGCGCAGGGGCGCCGGTGGCGCAGGCAATTTCGGCTCCACGACCTCGACCTTTTTCAGCACCACCGGCTCATCCTGACTGACCGTCCGTTCCTCGATCCGAGCGACCGTTCCAGACGCCTCCCGAACCAGCCTCGCCCGCGGCTTGGGCATGTCCGCCGCGTATGCCCCGGCGAGCAATATTCCCAGCATCACGACGAGAAATGTGCGTTGAAGCTTCAGCATAACGCTTGTGGCCGCTTGGACGGGGTTTTCACCCACTATTCTTACAGAAGCTTCCGGAGGAAGCATAAACAACCAACCGGGTTTCTCCGCTCCCTCCGCGTCCTCCTGTAATCCGGTTCGAGTTTTCATTCGGCAATCCTCATTCGCCAATCGGCAATCCTCTCACTCGCATCGCAGCGCCACCATCGGATCCACCTTCGCCGCCCGCCGCGCCGGCAGCCAACACGCCAATCCCGCGATTCCGGCGAGCAGCGCGACAATCGCCGCGTAGATCAGCGGCGCCGAGGACGACACGCCAAAGAAAATGCCGGCAGCGAGCCTCGTGACCAACAGCGCCGCAAGCACCCCGACCACCAGACCGATCCCCACCGTCCGGAACGATTCGCGGAAGATCATCAGCAGGATGCTCCGGGGTCGCGCGCCGAGCGCCATGCGCACTCCAATTTCTCGTTGGCGTTGCGCCACCCCATACGAGACCAAGCCGAAGAGCCCGACACTCGCCAGCGCCAGCGCGAGCAACCCCAGATACGAAGCGAGGCTCGATATGAGACGTTCCCCCGTCAGGGACCGCGCCACCTGCTCATCCTGCGTGCGCAAGTCGGAAACCGTGAGCTTCGGATCCACCGCCTGAATTTTTTCCCGCACCGCGCGCGCCAGGCCGCCGATATCGCTGCGGGCAAAACGGATCGCAAATCGGGCGGCGCCAACACCGGGATCCTGACCGAAGGGAATAAACACAGTCGGCGCAGTGGCGTCGCGGATGTCGACCTCCTTTGCGTCCGCCGCGACGCCCACAATCTGTCGTTCGCCCAGGACTCCGATGAAACGTCCCAGAGGAGAAACCCCGTCAAAATAGCTTCGCGCGAAGGCTTGGTTGACGACCGCGACCTTCGCCCCGTCGGCGTGGTCGGCCGAGGTGAACTCACGGCCGAAAAGCAGCTTGATTCCATAAGCTCCGAAAAATCCAGGGCTGATCCGGTTGTAAACGACTTCCACTTTCCCGGCAGGAAAAAGCCGGCCCGGGATGGTGAGTTCACTCGTGGCGGCCTCGCCGGCAATAAAACCCCAGTTCGAATAGCCAACGGCCTGCGCGCCCGCGATCGTGCTGAACTCTCCGGCGAGCTGTTCCAGCAGTGCCCGCGTCCGCGACGCCGAATAACCAGTATCCGAAAAATTCGCCGAAAAAAGGAGCAGGTTGCCGCGATCAAACCCGATATCCGCCCGATATAGATTGCGCACGGTGCCGATGAAGAGACCCGCAAAGGCGAGCAGCACGACCGCGACGGAAACCTGAATGACGATGAGCGTCCGACTCAGCTTGGATTTGGCCTGCGCTTTCACGTTGCGCGAACCGCCCTGAAACTCCGCCATGAGATTCAGCCGCGTGCAACGCAGGGCCGGAGCGAGCCCAAAGATCATGCCGGTCGCGATTGCCGTGGCCGCGGTCATGAGCATCACCCGCCAGTCGATCACCACGCGACTGAGCAGCGGTCGTTCGAGTGGCGGCAGGAGCGCCGACAGCAATTGCAGTCCCCAGACCGACAGCGCCAGTCCCAGTGCCGACCCGGCAACAGCCACGACGACGTTCTCCGTGAGCAATTGCCGGACAATCCGGCTGCGACCAGCGCCCAAGGCAAGGCGGGTCGCAATCTCGGTGCGCCGCGCCGCGCCACGGGCCAGCAGGAGATTGGCAAGATTCGCGCACGCCGTGACCAACACCAGGCTCACCATCCCAAGCAGCGGAAGAAGGAACATTGCAAACAGCCGCCGATCGCCCTGGCTCCAGCCGCTGCCTCCGGGCACGACGCGCAGCGACGGAATATCTTTTTCGCTCCGCACCGCAGTGCTCACCGACGAACGATAGATGGGTTCCACTTCCGCGAGCGCCTGCGCCGGGCTCACTCCCGCTCGCAAGCGTCCCATGATCCGCAGCCAGCCCCGCCCCGGGTTATCGATTTCCATTGCCTCACGATGAACCAAGGGAGCCGTCGCCAGCGGCAGCATGACGCTCGTCATGCCGCCGCCGAGCATCGTGCCATCGAAACCCGCCTGCGCGACACCGATGATCGTCGCCGCCTGGCCGTTAACCGTGATCACCTTGCCGAGCACGCCCGGGTCGGCTCCGAATCGCGATCGCCAGTAGCGATGGGAAAGCACGGCCACCGGCGGCGCGCCCGGACGATCGTCATCCGCTGATATCGTCCGCCCGAGAGCGGCGCGCACACCCAGCGCCTGAAAATAGTTCCCCGACACCAGTTCGCACAAACGCGCGGCCTCCGATTGCCCGTCGACTGAAAGGGTCGTGTCGCCATTCGGGGCGGTCGCAAAAACGTCCTGCAACGATTGACTATGCTGCCGGATTTCCTCGAACGTCAGTTTGGAGAAGACCCGCACCGCCGGCTGTCCCGTCGCCGGATCCTTGTCCGGTGTCCCCACATCCCCGCTCCACGATGGTCCCTTGCCCGCAGGCTGGTTGACCCACTCGAAGAGCACCAACACGGAGGGGTCTTTGACCGGCAGCGACTTTAACAAACGATCATTGATCAGGCTGAAAACGACGGCATTCGGCCCGACTCCGAGGGCCAGCGAAAGTATCGCCACCGCTGCGAACATCGGATTTCGCCGCAAGGTGCGAAGCGCATAGCCCATATCTTGGACGAAGTGTTCGAGCCAGATAAAGTGGCGGACGTCGCGGCAGCGCTCCTTGATCTGCTCCACGCCGCCAAACTCCCGCCGCGCGGCGAACCGCGCCTCCTCCGCACTCATCCCTTCCGCCCGCTTCCGCTCCTCCAGCATCTCCAGATGCACCCGCATCTCCTCCGCCATCTCGGCCTCGAGTTTCCGCCGGCGAAACAGGCTTCTCAACTTGGACCAGAATTTCATGGCAGAGCACGATCTTGGTTGAAACGCGGAGTTCGCGAAGGACGCGAAGAGAAGAATCCTTTCGACTGAATTACCTTCGCGCTCTCCGCGCCCTCCGCGTTGAAAGTATTCGTCCGCACCGCGATGCCCCCAAGGAGGGCGGCGGCTTGACGCCGCTTTCGGACGTCGAGCCTCGGCTCGACGCCCTCATCGCCTTGCCTCAGACCCCGCGAATCGAGCTTCGCAACCAAAAGCGGCGTCGAGCCGCCGCACTCCCAAAACATCGGCCCACGCCGTACCCCTTCGCCCCGCGACTCCCCCCGCCCGCTCTCCGCTCCCTCTGCTTCCTCCTGTAAACCGTTCCGAGTTTTCATTCGGCATTCCTCATTCACCATTCGGCAATCCGCTCTCATTCGCACCGCAGCGCCACCATCGGATCCACCTTCGCCGCCCGCCGCGCTGGCAGGACGGACGCCAGCAGCACGATCAGCATCAAGCCGAACGCAGCGAGAACGAAGGTCAGCGGATCGGTGCTCGGGACTTCGTAGAGCAGGCCACTGATGAAGCCCGTCAGCCCCCAGGCTCCGACCATGCCCACCCCGCTCCCCATCACACCTAGCAACAGGCCGCGCCAAATCACCGCGCCGAGAATGTCCCCCGGTGCGGCCCCCAGGGCCAGCCGGACGCCGAATTCTTTTGTCCGCTGGCCGACGGAAAACGACATCAGCCCAAACAGGCCCAGGCTGGCAAACACCACCGCCAACGCGCCAAAGAACTCCGCCAGGCGCGCGATCAGCCGGTCCCTCGATACGTTTTGATCGAGGCGCTCCGCGATCGTTCGCACGCTGCTGATCTGCGCGCGCGCGTCGATCGTCTGGACCGCGCTTCTCAGTTCGCCGGCCGAAGTCGCGGCTCGTCCGCGCGTCCTCACCACGAACGTGACCCGATACTCGTTCGGCCACATCGCCAACGGCATGTAGAAGACAAAACCCGGGTTCTCCCGCACGTCGTGGTATTTGACGTCCCTCGCCACGCCGACGACTTCGAAATCATCCCGCATCTTGATGTGCCGGCCGATGGGGTTCGCGTCGCCGAACAGTCGGCGCGCGCTCCATTCGCTCATCACGAGCGGGGCAGACCCGGACGATTTCGCGTCGTCGTCGGTGCGGCCGAAATCGCGCCCGCGGACAATCGGTATGCCCATCGTCCGGAAAAAATGCGGACCAACCCGGCCGATCTTCGCATACATCTCCTCTCCAAGCGGCGGCACATATCCGTCTACGGCGAACCCGAGGACAAAGGCCGTGTCGCCCAGCACCTCGAAGCCCTGGTAAGGCGAAACGCTGTCCACGCCCGGCAGCGCGGCGATCGCCTCGGTCGTCCGTTGGTAGAAAGCGTTTCGCTGCGTGGGCTGATAACTGGAAGGGATGTTGAGATCGAACAGCACCCGTTGTTCCCGCTGAAACCCCATGTCGGCGTGAACCAGATTGTAGAGCGTGCGGGTGAAAAGTCCGGCGACGACGAGCAACACCAACGCCAGCCCGACCTGCCCGATCACGAGCAACGTGTTCAACCATTGCCGGCGGGGGCCGTCCGCCTCCCTGATGCCCGCTGCCAGCCGGTCGCGACTCAGCCGCCATCCAGAGACCAGCCCGAAGGTCAGTCCGGTGACCAGCGTTACGACCGACGTAAAACCAATGGTGCGCCAGTCCGCCCAGAGCCGCACGCCGGCCACGGCGTTCGCCAGCAGGCGCGTGCCCGCTTCCGCCAGCAGCAGGCCGATCGCGCCGGCGATCCCGGCGAGCAACAGGCTTTCAGTGAGCATCTGCCCCACGAGTCGGGCCCGGCTCGCCCCCAACGTCGCGCGCAACGCGAATTCCCTCTGCCGCCTTGCGCCGCGGGCGAGCAGCAATCCGGTCACATTCGCGCACGCCACCAACTGCATGAACAGCACGATCGCCATCAGGATGGACGCCGGCTGCCGGTAGGCGGAGCGCACGCCGGCATAGCCGTTGCCGGCCGGCAGCAACGCGAGATGCTGCTCGAGCCAGCGCTCGTCCTTCTCCGCTCCGCCCGGGACCCGGACCCGCTGCGGATCCATTTGCACCAATTTGCGCTGGTAGATCAGGTCGAGTTCCGCCGTCGCCTGCTCCGCAGAAACCCCGCGGTGCCGCCACACCAACAGGTTGATCCAGGGCGTCGTCGCGGACGACAGCGCCGCCGCGCCCCACGGTGCATTCGCATCGATCTGCGCGCTCAGATTGATCGGCACCCAAAGCGCCACGGCGTTGCCCACCCGCGCTCCGGAAAACCTCCGCGCCGCTACGCCGACGATCGTGAGCGGAAAGTTATCCAGGCGCAGAATCCTTCCCAGGACCGCCGGATCCGCATCGAATCGTTGCCGCCAGAACTCGTAGCTGATCACGGCGACGGAGGCGGCCTTTCCGGGCGCATCGTCTTCCGGCAGCAAGGTCCGGCCGAGCACCGCACCGACGCCGAGCATGGAAAAATAATTTCCGGAAACCTCCTCAATGTTCACCGAATCCGCGTGGCCGTCGTCGCCTCCCGCGACGGCCAGCGGGCGCATCACCGTCCAGCCGCTGACCGCTGCCACGTCCACGGTCCGGGACTGTTCTCGAAAATGTCCGAAGAACGGATAAGGCATCGGAAAATTCGTTCCCGTGCGGTCGAACAGCGAATAAGGAAACCGCTTGTGCGCATCCACCGGCCCCGTCGCCGCCGCGACCATGAGCCGGCCCGGATCGGCGACGGGCAGCGGTCGCAGCATCAGTGCGTCGATGATCGAGAACACCGCCGAATTCGCCCCGATCCCCACCGCGAGCACCGCCACGACCACGAAGGTGAAGCCGGGATTCTTCCGCAACCCGCGCGCCGCAAACCGCAGATCCCGCCAGAAATGTTCCAGCCACGCGAAGCCGCGCTCGTCGCGGCAGCGTTCCTTGACCTGCTCCACCCCGCCAAACTCCCGCCGCGCCGCGAAGCGCGCCTCCTCCGCGCTCATCCCCGTCGCGCGCTTTTTCTCCGCCAGCATCTCCAGATGCATCCGCATCTCCTCGCTCATCTCGGCGTCGAGCTTTCGCCTCCGAAGCAGTACACGCATTTTCCAGAGGATCTTCATTTCATTCCGCAATCGGCATTCGTCATTCGTCATTCCCCTCACTCCGCCCGCAGCGCCTCGACCGGGTCCACCTTCGCCGCGCGCCGCGCCGGCAGCCACGCCGCGACCGTCAGCACCGCCAGCAGCACGACGAGCGCGCCCGCATACGGCCCGATCGGGAACGCGCCCGCGCCATACGTGATGTCCGGCATCTCGGCGTTCAGCACGAGCCGGGTGAGCAGGATGGAAATTCCCGCCGCCCCGGCCAGCCCCATTCCCGCGCCCCACGCCACCGCCCGCAAATTCTGCCGCAACACGAGCGCCACCACGTCGCCGGGCCGTGCGCCCAGTGCGAGCCGCACCCCGATCTCGTGGGTCCGCCGCGCCACCAGAAACGACACCACGCCGTAGATGCCGACCGCCGCCAGCGCCAGCGCAATGCCGCCCAGCGCCAGCGCGATATCCGCCGGCACTTTCGCGAACATCCGCTGCACGCGCATCGATCCCTCCTCCAGCGTCCAGACCGCGGTCTGCGACGGAAGCTTGGGATCCAGCGCGCCCAGCTCGGTGAAAATCGGATGGATGAGCGCCTCGGGTTTGCCCTGCGTCCGCACCAGCCACATCGCCGTGGCGGCGCGCGGGAGGAACAGGTCGATGTCGTCCACCTCCGACAGGTTCGTCAGCCGGGCGTCCTGGACAACGCCGACGACCGTGTAGCGAACGGCCGGCGTGCGGTCGCGCTCGCTGTGCGCGGTCTCCAACTGCCGCCCAAGCGGATTCTTGCCCGGCCAGAGATGGCGCGCCGCCGATTCGGAAACGATCAGCACGTTGGCCGCATCGGTCGTTTCCGTTTCCGTGAATGTCCTCCCGGCCACGATTCGCAGGCCGAGCGTGGAAAAATAATCCCCGGTGACGTTCATCGTGATGCATCCGTTCATCCACTTGCCGTCGTCCGTCACGTAAGCCGTGCTCGTGTGCCCCGTGAACGGCGCCCGGTCGGCCGAGGCCACGCCCACGATTCCCGGCACGCGCCGCAGCCGCTCCTCGATTTCGCGCGCCCGCTGCAGTTGATCGGGTGCGCTGGTCACGTTGTTGTTGATGTTCGACCAGGCGACCACGGTCAGCAGGTGATGCGAATCGAAACCCGGATCGGTGGTGAGCGATCGCCGCGCGCTCGCCAGCAAAAGCGCCGTGCCCGCCAGGAGGAGCAGGCTGGCCGCGATCTGCACGGCCAGCAGCCGGTTGCGCCCCGCTTTCGCGCCAATCGTGCCCGGCGCTCCCGTGCGGCGCTTGATCGCGTCGTCCACATTCACGCTCGCGCTCAACCACGCCGGCCGCAGCCCGGTCAGGAGACTCGCGACCAGCGCCAGCCCGACCGAATAGCCGAACACCGTCAGGTCCGGGGCCAGATCGAGAAACGGACTCCATGTTCCCATCGTGATTCCGCGGATCAATCCCGTCGCCCAGGTCCGGATCGCTTCGCACGACCAGAAGGCGATCACGAACCCGACCAGCCCGCCCGAAAGTCCCAGCAGCAGGCTCTCCGCGCAAAGCTGCCGAATCAGCCGGCCGCGGCTCGCCCCGAGCGCGAGCCGGATGGCCACCTCCTGGCTCCGCGACAGGTTGCGCGCATGAATCAGGTTCACGATATTGATGCAGCCGACGAGCAGGATCAGCCCCACCGCCAGCAGCAGCGTCACGCCGACCGCATGAACCTGGGCGCCGGCGAGCTGGAAGAAGGTCGCCACCTCCGTCTTCGTGCGCAGCGGCTTGCCGTCCGGCTGCCGCCACGAACTCGCGATCGTAGCGACCTCCGCGCCGACCTGGCCGGGCGTCACTCCGTCCAGCCGGCGCACCTGCACCTGCCAGATGCGGGAGGAGCGGTTGCGCGCCCAGTCGAAGTTCGGCAGCACCTCCGGCTGCTCGTCCAACGGCAGCCAGAAATCGGCCGACGATGGCGGAGTCGTGCCGCCGAACCTTTCCGGCGCCACGCCGACGACCGTGACCGGCACGCCGCGCAGCTTCACCGTCTGCCCGACGATGCCGGGCGCACCGTTGAACCGGCGCTGCCACGCATCGTAACTGATCACCGCCACCGCCCGCTCGCCCGGCGCGAACGTCCGGCCGAGGACTGCGGGCACGCCCAGCGCGGGGAAATAGTTTTCCGAGACGAATTGCAGCGCCGCCGGCAGCTGGTGGTCCTCGGTCGCCGCGCCCATCAGCACCACCTGCAGCGGCGACGACGCGACGACCGCGCTCGCCGAGCGCAGCCGCGCCCGCAAGTCCAGCACCTCGTCGAGGGTGAAGGGCGCCTGGAAGCGGCGGTCGTCCGCGCTGACGCGAAGAATTTGTTCGGGCGCGCGGGCCGCCAGCGGCTTCGCGACGAGCAGATGGTAGAACGAAAAAACGACCGTGTTGAGCCCGACGCCGAGCGCGAGCGTGAGCACGACGACCACCGCGAAGCCCGGCGCCTTCCGCAACGTGCGTCCCGCGTAGCGCAAGTCCTGGCCCAGTTGCGCCAGCCACAAACCGCCGCGCTGCTCCCGCACGATCTCCTTGATCTGCTCCACACCGCCAAATTCCCGCTGCGCCGCGAACCGCGCCTCGTCCGCGCTCATCCCCGCCGTCCGATTCCGCTCGGCGAGCATCTCCAGATGCACCCGCATCTCCTCGGCCATGTCGGCCTCGAGCTTCCGCCGGCGAAACAATCCCCGGAATCTGCGCAAGAATCTCATGGTCGTGATAGGCTCGCTCCTCGCTACTCGATGCTCGCTACTTCATCTCACACGTTCCCCAGCACCAGGTTGATCGCCGTCGAAAGCTTCGCCCAACTGTCCTGCTCGGTCTGGAGCTGCTTTCGCCCCGCGGCCGTCAGCGAATAAAACCGCGCCTTCCGGTTGTTCTCCGAGACGCCCCACTCGGCCTTGATCCAGCCCTGCTCCTCCAGCCGGTAAAGCGCCGGGTAGAGCGAACCCTGCTCCACCATCAGCATGTCCTGCGACATCTGCGCGATTCTCCCCGCGACGCCGAATCCGTGCATCGGCTCGTGCTGGAGCGCTTTCAAGATCAGCAGGTCGAGCGTGCCCTGCAGCAAATCCGCTTTCTGTTTTGTCATGGCTATGCCTCCTAGATTTTCTAGGAGAGAGTCGTTACTCTCCTAGATTGTCAAGGAGAGATCACCGGCGCTTCCTCCGCCAACAATCGGGCTGGCTTCCATCCCGCTTCCGGGGTCTTCTCTCCGCGGCAAATTGTTGCCGCCGTTTCCCGCCATGGACGACTCCACCCCGCTGCTCACGCCCGCCCAGCGCCGCACCGTCGGCTCGGCGCTGACGCTGCTGGCCGTCCTCGGTTCGGCGGTGCTGGTCATCGGCGCGTTCGTTGTGTTCGGCCGCCTGGCCGGATTCTTCTCCGGCGTCCTGTGGCCGCTGGCGGCCGCCGGTGTGCTGGCCCTCATCCTGCGTCCCGTCGTCGACTACGTGCAGCGCCGCTTCAAGCTCGGCCGCCTTTCCGCCGTCATCCTGCTTTATGGCGTCTTCGTTCTGGTTCTCGGCGGGCTGCTCCTCGCCGTCTTGCCGCCGCTGATCGACCAGACGATCAACTTCATCACCTACCTTCCGTCGCTCTGGGACAACGCCCTCGCCTACGTCCGCGACAATTACCCGCAGTGGGTCACCGTCCTGCAGCGCGAACTCGATCCCGCCATCCGCAAGATCGCCGACACGCTCGCCACCGAGGCGCGCACGCTCTTCAGCCACGCGATTCCCTCGCTGCGCGCCGCCGGCGGCGGCCTGGTCAACGTCTTCGCGTTCGTCACGCACCTCGCGATCATTCCAGTCTATCTTTTTTTCTTTCTGCTCTCGCGCACGGAGCCGACGAAAAACCTTCCTTCCCACCTGTCCTTCGTGAAGTCCGACGTGCGTGACGACCTGGTTTTCCTCGTCCGCGAATTCATCGCGATCGTCGAATCGTTCTTCCGCGGCCAGCTCGTGATCGGCCTGATCATGGGCGTGCTGCTCGCGATCGGCTTCACGATCGTCGGCCTGAAATTCGGCCTCTTCATCGGCCTCGCGCTCGGGATCCTCAACATCGTCCCGTATCTCGGCACGATCATCGGCCTCACCGTCGCGCTGCCGCTCGCCTTCTTCCAACCCGACGGAGGCTGGCATCTCGTCGGCCTCGTCCTGCTCGTGAAAATCATCGTGCAGGCGATCGAGGGCTGGTTCCTCACGCCGAAGATCATGGGCATGCAGACCGGCCTGCATCCGGTGGCGATTATCGTCGCGATTTTTTTCTGGGGCACCGCCTTCGGCGGCGTGCTCGGCATGCTGCTCGCGATTCCGCTCACCGCCTTTTTCGTCACCGCCTGGCGGCTCGTCCGCCGGAAATATTTTTCCGCCTGAGTCATGCCGCGTCCGCCCCCGGAGGAGTGCGCCAACTGCGGCGCCGTCATCCCGCCCCACGCCCGCGCCTGCCCCGAGTGCGGCGCCGACGAGCGCACCGGCTGGCGCGAGACATCGAGCTACGACGGACTCGAGCTGCCCGAGAGCGCGTTCGACGACTCCGACGGGACTTCCCAAACCCGTCCGCCCTCCCGCCGCGTCAACGGCCTCGCCTGGTATTGGTGGTGCGTCGCCGTCGCGATCCTCCTTGGCGCCGCGCTCTTCATCTTCGGTTTGCGGTGAGATAGCGCCCCACTGCTGACGGGATGCTGTCAGCAATTCCGCCCCGACCGCTTGAGCTGAGCGCCGATCGCTGAAAGCTGATAGCCTGCCCATGCCTTGGGACGTTCAATTTCGCGCCGGCGTCTATCTGCCCCAGCTCGACTGGTGGCTCGACGCGCATTTCCCCCAAAAGCGGTCGTTCGTTTCCCACGCGCATTCCGATCACACCGCGCCGCACCGCGAAATCCTCTGCTCGGCCGGCACCGCGCGCCTGATGCGCGCCCGCATGCCGCTGGTTCATGGCGCGCCGAAACCCATCGAGCACATCCTCCCGTTCGGCCAGACCGAGCAATTCACGCCCGACAGCACCATCACGCTCCATCCCGCGGGCCACATCTTCGGCTCCGCGCAGGCATGCGTCGACCACGCCGAATACGGCCGCCTCCTTTACACCGGTGATTTCAAACTCCGCCGCGGCCTTTCCGCCGAGCCGTGCGCCACGCCCGCGACCGACGTTCTCATCATGGAAACGACCTTCGGCCGGCCGCACTACGTTTTCCCGCCGACCGAAAAAATCCTCGGTGAGATCGCGCACTTCTGCCACGAAACGCTCGCCGACGGCGGCACGCCGGTTCTCTTCGGTTACAGCCTCGGCAAAAGTCAGGAGCTTCTCAGCGGCCTCGCCGCCGCCCAGCTCCCGGTGATGCTTCACCCGCAAACTTTCCGGCTCACCAAAATCTACGAGGATTTCGGCATCGTGTTCCCGCCCCACCGCGAATTCTCGCTCGCCGAACTCGCCGGCCACGTCGTCATCGCCCCGCCGCAGTCCCGCGAATCCTCCTTCGTTCGGAAAATCCGCGCCGCCCGCACCGCCATCACCACCGGCTGGGCCATCGATCCCGGCGCGATCTATCGCTATCAATGCGACGCCGCCTTCCCGCTTTCCGACCACGCCGACTTCCCCGATCTCCTGCGTTTCGTCGAGCTCGTCCAGCCCAAGCGCGTGCTCACGCTCCACGGCTTCGCCGCCGACTTCGCCCGCACGCTTCGCGAACGCGGCCTCGAAGCCTGGGCGCTCTCCGAGGACAACCAGCTCGACCTGGAACTGGCCGGGACAGCTCTCCGAGCCGTCCGCGAACGCGGCGACGAAAGGGCTTCCACACCTTCTGCCAACTATGACGGACGGTTCGGAGAACCGTCCCTACCATCAACCACCGCGCCGGAAGCCAGCTTCTGCAAGGCCGACCCATCACCTTCGGCTCCTCCGTTCCCTCAACTCTCGACCCTCATCTCTCAACCCGTTTCCTCCTTCGCCCGCTTCGCCGCCGTCGCCGACGCCGTCAAATCCACGCCGAGGAAACTCGAAAAAATCGAACACCTCCGCACCTACCTCGCCGCACTCGCTCCGGACGACGCCGCGGTCGCCGCCACTTTCCTCACCGGCCGGCCATTCCCGCAGACCGATCCGCGCAATCTCAACCTCGGCTGGTCGATCATCAAGCGCGCCGTCCTCGAAGTCGCCGGCATCAACGAGTCCGACTACCGCGCCGCCTACCATCGGTTCGCCGACACCGGCGACGCCACCGCCGCCGTTCTCACCGGCAAAATTCCCCACGCCGCCGCCGGCACTTCCGTCCCTCTCTCAACTCCCAACCCTCTCCCGGGCGAAGCGACAGGCATACCTTCAACGCCGCGAAGCGACGATCGCCAAAATGCGACCCTCTCAACTTCCGCCACCCTCGCCGACCTCGCCGCTCTCTTCGACCAAGTCGCCGCCGCGCGCGGCCCCGCTCCGAAGCTCGACCTTTTCCGCGGCCGCCTTCGCACCCTCTCGCCCGATGAGGCGCGCTATCTCGTCAAGATCATCACTGGCGACCTCCGCATCGGCTTGAAGGAAGGCCTGCTCGAGGAAGCGATCGCCGCCGCCGCCTCGCAACCGATCGACGCCGTCCGCGAGGCCAACATGCTGAGCGGCGACATCGCCGCCGTGATCCGCGCCGCGTTCCGCAACGAGCTCGACCAGATTCAGCTCACCGTCTTTCACCCGCTCCAGTTCATGCTCGCGAGTCCCGAGCCGACCGCCGAGGCGATCGTCGCGCGCTTCACTGAAAAAGTAGCGCAGGCGTCCCCGCCTGCCTCCGATGGCGGCGGCCGCCTCCAGCCGGTGGCCGCGGATGCAAGCAACGGCACCGCCACCGTGGGAGAAGCCTTATGCCCCGACAGTTCGCCGCTCGCTGCAGCGGCCGAGTCGGTGCATAAAGCCCCTCCCACAGTCTCCATCTGGCTCGAGGAAAAATACGACGGCATCCGCTGCCAGCTCCACAAGCTCGGCTCGCGCGTCGAGCTCTACTCGCGCGACCTCAACCGCATCACCGGGCAGTTCCCCGATCTCGCCCGTGCCGCCCAAAATCTTCCCGGCGACTTCATCATCGACGGCGAACTCCTCGCCTGGCGCGACGGCCGCGCGTTGCCGTTTGCCGAGCTCCAAAAGCGCCTCGGCCGCACCGGCGGCGACGATTTCTTCCTCGGCGCCGAAATCCCCGTCTCCATTTCCGCCTACGATCTCCTCTGGCGCGACGGCCGCACCCTCCTCAAGGAACCCCTCTCCACCCGCCGCGCTTTGCTCGAAGACCTGTTCACCCGGCATTCGTCATTCGGCATTCGTCATTTCACCATCGCCCCCGTCACCACCGCCCACACCGCCGACGAAATCGAGTCCGCCTTCCGCAAGTCCCGCGCCCGCGGCAACGAAGGCCTCATGGCCAAGGATCCCGCCAGCCCCTACACGCCCGGCCGCCGCGGCCTCGCCTGGCTCAAGCTGAAGAAAGCCTACGCCACGCTCGACGTCGTCGTGGTCGGAGTCGAATACGGCCACGGCAAACGCCGCGACGTCCTCAGCGACTACACGTTCGCGATTCGCGACGAGACCCACGACAACCGCCTGCTCACCGTCGGCAAAGCCTACTCCGGTCTCACCGACGCCGAGATCGCGACGCTCACCGAACATTTTCTCGCCACCACGCTCGAAGTCCGCGGCCGCTTCCGCGTCGTCGTACCCGACACCGTGATCGAGGTCGCCTTCGACATCATCCAGCCGAGCAGCCGTCACCAAAGCGGCTTCGCGCTCCGCTTCCCGCGCATCGCCCGCCTGCGCCCCGACAAAACCCCCGCCGACATCGACACGCTCGAAACCTGCCGCAAACTCGCCGCGCCGTTAGAGCCTTTTCGAATCAGCTAATCTCACTCGATTCCTGTTCGTTGGTCGGGACGGCTCTAGTCGCACAACCTCGCGCCAAAGACCGCCGAACTGTCGTTCAGGCTTCATCGCGGTGACCACCGAAGAAGAACCGCCGCGGGATTGCAGTCGCGCCATGGACCACGTCTCGTAATCACGATGTTCGCTCGCGTCTCCGATCCCGCGCTGACGGAAGCGCGCCTTTTTCGCGCCTTGCATCCCGCCCTCGCCGCCTGGTTTCGCCGTCGCTTCACGCACTTCGCGCCCGCGCAGCACGCCGCCATTCCCGAAATCCTCGCCGGGCATTCGGTCCTGCTCGCGTCGCCGACGGGCAGCGGCAAGACGCTCGCGGCGTTTCTCGGCGTCTTCGATCATCTCGCGAAGGCCCGCGCCGCCGGCGCCCTGCCCGCCGGCATCGCCTGCGTCTATGTTTCGCCGCTCCGCGCGCTCGCCTACGACCTGCAGAAAAATCTCAACGAACCGCTGCGCGAACTCGGCTGGGACTGGTTGCGCATCGCCGCGCGCACCGGCGACACCTCGCCGAAGGATCGCGCCGCCCAGCGTCGCAAGCCGCCGCACATCCTCGTCACCACGCCCGAAATCCTCACGCTGCACCTGAGCCAGCCCGCGAGGATTCCCGCGTTCTACGCAACGCGCTTCCTCATCGTCGACGAACTCCACGCCCTCGCCGAAAACAAGCGCGGCGCGTTGCTGATGGTCGCCGCTGAGCGACTGGAGGAAATCCTCTCGCCCCTTGCCTCCGGCCTTTCGCCTGCGCGCACGCTCGTGCGCGTCGGCCTCTCCGCCACCGTCGCCCCGCTCGAGACCGTCGCCGCATTCCTCACCGGCCCCGGCCGCGACTGCCGCATCGCCGAGATCACCCAGCGCAAACCCGCCCGCATCGAGGTCTTCTCGCCGCTCCGTGAACACGCCTACCCGCCCGCGGGCTACACCGCATCGCGGGTGTTGAAGGAACTCGGCGCGCTGCTCCTCGAGCGCGAGACCACGCTAATCTTCACCAACACCCGCAGCGGCGCCGAATCGATCGGTCTCCGCCTCAAGCAACTCCTGCCCGAGCTCACCGACTTGATCGAGGTCCACCACGCCTCGCTCGATCGCAGCGTCCGCCTCGAGATCGAGGACCGCCTCAAGCGCGGCGAGCTTCGCGCCGTCGTCTGCTCCACGTCGCTCGAAATGGGCATCGACATCGGCTCGATCGACACCGTCGTCATGATCTCCGCGCCGAAGGGCGTCTCCCGCGCGCTCCAGCGCATCGGCCGTTCCGGCCATTCCATGGGCCGGATCAGCCACGGCATTCTCGTCGCGAGCAATATCAACGACCTCGCCGAATGCGCCGTCACCGCCCGCATGATGGCGCGACGCGAACTCGATCCCGTCAAAATCCACGACAACCCGCTCGATGTCCTCGCCCAGACGCTCGTCGGCCTCGCGGTCTTCGGCAGCGTCACGCCCGACGAGGCGTTCGCGCTCGTCCGCCGCAGCTATCCGTTCCGCGCGCTCGATCGTGCGCTGTTCGATCGCGTCCTGCGCTACCTCCGCGGCGGCGGCGTCTCGCTCGAGCGCAACTACGAAAATATTTTCGGCAAGGTCCGCGTCGATGCCTCGGGTGCGCTCGTGCGCACCTCACCGCGCGTCGCCCGCACGTTTTATCAGAACATCGGCACGATCGCATCCGTCGACATGGTCCGCGTCCGCCTCGGCCGCCGCAACCTCGGCGAGGTCGAGGAGGATTTCATCAAGGGGCTGCGTCCCGGTGATGTCTTCATCCTCAACGGCCGCGCCGTCCGGCTCGTGCGCGAGCGCCTGCTCACCGCCCACGTGGTCGCCGCCGGAAAATCGCTGCCGACCGTGCCGCGCTGGTATGCGAATAAATTCCCGCTCGGCTCCGGTCTCGCCGCCGAGGTCGTCCGCCAGCGCACCGAAGTCGCGAAGCGACTGATTCCTTGTCGGGCGGGGTCTCC